>CALFIC010000001.1 GCA_937876225.1 uncultured Chloroflexota bacterium
ATAATTGCAGTCGGTTACAGTTCATTGGCATGAAGTCGAGCTCTGGGACTTGGTCAATGAATACAACACTGGTATTGGGGAGTGATGTGAGTGCCGTCATGGTACGATGCAAACCAGTTTGGAAGACCACATCGAGGTTCACCGTACTTGCCGGTACGCGTGGACCGCTAAATTGATAATAACCACGACGGTCAGAAAGCACATTACTACTTGGTTCGAGCGCGACAAAGCGCCCTGCGAGCAAAATCGTGCGATGATGTGCTGGTGGATTCGCGCGCAGATTGTTGATAAATGCGGGTAATTTATTGATATCGGCACATCCAAAAGGGCTTGTCGATTGATCCACAAAGCGTTCGGTGCCTAACAACGGCAAACAATAATGCGCGGCAAATACCGTCGTTGATTGTGGAATATTGCTGCCCGCAGCGAGTACTTCGGCATGGCTATCACCGACAAAAACAAATTCTTCGCCGACATTATTGCCTCGTTGATGATGGAGACAAGTGACCAAATAATTCGTTTCGATTCCTGCACACAAAGGGGTACTCGTAATAATTGCCGGGTGTGTGTCAGTGATTCCATCCGGTTCGTTACGATTAAATGGCGCGATAATGCCACTGCCAATTAAAAAATACCCTACAATCCCACAGGCAAATGTGGCGTAACTAAAATAACGGGTTGAGATGGTCCGAAGCTTCCCTTGCCGCAACGGTTTTTCGAGATAGGCATAGGTCAACCATGCCAGCAAGACGCTGATTGCTATCAGTACTACCCGAATGGCAATACTTGGGACGGTATTGGTAAAAAAATTGGCAAACGACAACAGTGGCCAATGCCAGAGATAGAGTGGGAAGCTAATTAACCCGATCCAGACCATCATTGGGTTGGCTAAAATAACGCGATTGAACCACGCGCGTTCTCCGGCCACAATCATCAAAATAGCCCCGATAATGGGCATAATTGCACTGTAATACGTATAACTTGCATCACCGTTTGCCCAAAACATACTAGCGACCAACATGATAATCCCGATTGCGCTAATACTGTGAGCAATGATTGGCGTGAAAAATAAGCGTTGGCGGATAGTGGGATTGGCGAAAATGTGGACGACCAGCGTGCCTACCAATAGTTCCCATACCCGCGACATTGGCCAGTAAAATGAGGCGATGGGTGCAGTGTCGTCGAGGCGCAGATTCACCAGAAACGAGGCCACAATCAGCGTCGTAATCAATGCCGTCACCGAACGTAAGCGGTGACGGAATATATACAGCATAATCGGCCAGACGACATAAAACTGCTCTTCGACACCAAGTGACCACAAATGGAGTAATGGTTTGTAGGCCGCAGATTTATCGAAGTAATTGACTTCGGTATAGAGTAGCAGATTCGCAAAAAAGCCCGCTCCAGCACCGATATGCCGCCCGAGTTGTGCATATTCGTTCGGGAATAAAAATAATAACCCCATCACCATTACAACAATTAACATACACAACAATGCGGGGAAGATACGGCGAATCCGCCGATTATAAAAATCACTGAATGAAAAAGTGTTTTTGACAAACTGACGGATTAATAATTGACTGATTAAATATCCCGAAATGACAAAAAAGATATCAACCCCTACATTGCCGCTCGGTAAAATCGATGGAAATGCATGGTAGACCACCACTGCAATAATCGCAACTGCCCGTAATCCATCGACGTCACGACGATATACCGGTGCAACCATGGGATCGTCTTTTTTGGCCGGTTTGCTTCGCCCGACAATAATCCCTCCCAAGCCAAATGTGACCAGATAGGTATAATACCAGCTGTCGTTATTGTAGACATGTGTGGCTGCATAGGCCAAAAATACAATACTTGCTCCATAAAACGTCAGAATTAGATACCATGGCATGCGCCATACAAAAACTACTATTGCCGTATAGAGGACTAATAACAACACGGGTGTGCGTGGGAAAATATACGGCGTCAGCGGTACCATCATGATTTTGGTCAAACCGATTGATAATTCCCGCCCGTTTTGTGACACATTATCATTGTGGAAGCGCAAGCGTGTCGTGTCGTTGCTCCGTGGTACATCAACAAGATATTCATAGCGACGAAATACATTTGGTGCTATTGGGAATGTAACTGGATTTTGATTGTTAAAATAAAGGGTGATATGACTGTTCGGTAATGGTACAGTCGCTATCAGCCGTATGATTTGTTTGCCATTACTTGGTTGCGGTAATGATATTTCGCTCTCTTGGGCTAACCATCGAAAACTATAGGGCGCTTCCGTACGTTGCTCTACCTGATAGAGATGTTTGGTGGCTGCTGTTGACACCGTCATATCAAGCTGATTATGGGGAATCCCTAACAGCACCAAAATACTCACACAGGCAACAATATAGCCAAATGCTAATAAATATGGATAAATGCTGTGCTCTTCAATCTCGATTATTTGGGTTTCGTAGGTTTGTAGGTAATAACGTACGGTGGCGCCAAAGGTTTGCTGTTTCATTACCCCATTACCTCAATATAAGCATGAATAGTACTACTACTAATAATAGCAATAAATTAAAATATATATACTGATTTATTCGGGTAATAGTTACAAACAAATTACGAATTTATTCTAAATATTAATTTTATTCATACAAAGCCGCAAAACGCGCGCAAAGTAATGCGCTGAGCGTGTTGCGGCTTTGTGGAGCAGGAGATTTTATTACAGAAATTCAACAAAAGAGACGTTTGGCATAGGGATGGTTGCCACGCGTGCGCCAACCACCCCAGTCGTAGTATCGCGGGGTAATACGGCGATGTGATTGTCGTGTTGGCAGGCCACCAGGATGTAAGTACCATCTGGTGCAATCGCGAAATTGCGCGGCCAGGCACCACCACAACTATAGACGCCAATCCGCACGAGATTCCCGTCAGCCAAGATGCGATAGGCGGCGATGGTGTTGTCGGTGCGCGTCGTGCAATAGAGAAATTGCTGGTCAGGGCTGATATGAATGTCGGCCACGGTAAAGTCGTGGTTGGTGCCGGTGAAAGTTGCATGATCGGCGATATGGGTGAGTGAGCCGTTGTTATATGTAAATACCGATACGCTACAGGCTAATTCGTTGGCCACATACAATATGGTGCCATTGGGATGGAAGATCGTATGCCGTGGGCCGTTACCTGCAGGGGAATTGACGGTATGGGTGCGTACGAGTTGATTGGTATTGATATCAATCGTATAAAACACCAATTCGTCGGTACCTAAATCGGCCGCAATGACATAGGCCCCATCGGGAGTGATGATGGCAGAATGGGCATGGGGCTCGCCTTGGCGGCCGGCATGGGGTCCACTGCCACTATGGGCTGCCAAATCATTGAGTCCGGTGAGCGAGCCATCGCCTTCGATGCGCAACAAGGCTACTGTGCCGGTCCCGTAGTTAGTGGCGATGACGAATTGGCCATCGGCGCTCACGCGCACATGACAGGGCCAACCACCGCCACTCGGGCGGCGCACGCCATGGCTGAGGGTATCGCCGTGGCGGGTGATGGCTACCACGCCACCATTGGTGCCGGTTTCGCTGACGGCATAGATGTGCGTGCCGTGTTGGGTCATGAACGAGGGATTTTCGATGCCGGATAATTGACTGACGACCTGATATGCACCACTGCGATCAACTTCCAAGATGGCTACACCTGGTTGATCTGGTGTGTTGTAGCTTCCAATGAGAATTTGTGACATGAGGTGTTCCTTTTGTGATGCACCCGAGCAAGTATTCTCGCTCGGGTGCGTATGCCAATTACCAGTTGGTGACTGAGCCATCGCGGCGACGGAGGTGGGGGGCTTCCCAGAATTTCCAGGTATGTTTTTTGGCAGTTTCTTCGTCGAATTCGATGCCCAAGCCTGGGGCTTGGGGCACATCAAAGGCGTTGCCGTTGAGCTTGGGGTTGACGGGGAAGATGACATCGACGTCGTTGATACCTTCACCTTTGTAGAGGTTTTCGCTGGGTGATACCCGCACTTCGAGCCAAGCAAAATTAGGCACTGCCGCGGCGAGATGAATGGTGGCCGCCGTACAAACGGGGCCGAGGGGGTTGTGGGGCATCAAGTCGATATAGTGTGTTTCGGCCCAACCAGCGACCTTCATTGATTCGGTGAACCCACCTACATTGCAGATGTCGAGGCGGGCAAAGTCGGTGAGATGGCGTTCGATAAACGGGGCAAATTGCCATTTGCTGGCGAATTCTTCACCCACGGCAAAGGGCACAGGCGTCATTTTGCGCAAGGCTTCGTAGGCTTCGGGGCTTTCGTCGCGCATTGGCTCTTCGATGAAGTCGATGGTGCCAACGGGCATGCGCTGGCAGAACGATGCCGTTTCGGCCAACGATAAGCGGTGGTGATAGTCGATACCGAGGGTCAGCTCATCGCCCAATGTTTCGCGGATTTTGATGAGGGTTTTGGCGGTGATACCAATCGTCTCGCGTGGTTCAAAAATTCCTTCGCCATGGTTTCGGGGGGCGAGCATGCCAGTGCGGATGACGCGCCAGCCATGGTCCCACAGCAATTGGGCGCTGGCCAGCATTTCATCGGGGGTCGAGCCACCGGTGGTGACAAAGCAGGGGATATGATCGCGGTGTTGGCCACCGAGCAGTTGATGGACGGGGACGCCGAGCGCTTTGCCGGCGATGTCATACAAGGCGATGTCGATGGCACTTTGGGCGGCGGTCAATACACGGCCACCTTCGAAGTATTGGCTACGGTAGAGTTCTTGCCAGATGCGCCCCATATGCATGGGGTTTTGGCCAATCAAAAACTCCCGGAAGTGGTTGATGGCACCCATGACGGCCAATTCACGTCCACTGAGGCCTGATTCACCGAGGCCATAAATGCCCTCATCAGTTTCGACTTTTATTACCAGCTGATTACGTACACCTACCCACAATGGATAGCATTTGATGTCAGTGATTTTCATGAAATTTAGTCCTCGTTATGGTGCCAGCCAAGCAGATTGGCGGCTTTGCTACAATCAAAAAATCCCATGGTGCCGGTGAGTTGGGGTTTGTGCGTGGCATTGGGGTAATGGGTGGCGGCGAGGGTTTCGCTGGCGACATCACTCGCCACATCAGGGGCAACGATATAAAAGACCTGATGGCCGGTCCAGGTGACATTCATGGCGGCGATACAGGCGCGGGCGGCGGCTTTGGGGTCGACATAGCCCCAGAGGTGCTTGATACCGGCGGCGTTGTGGGCCCAGTAGGTCATGGCGTTTTCCCGCGAGGTAATTCCATGGAAGCGCAGACTACTAATTGCGACGTCGCTACGTCGGCGAGCAAAGGCATCGCCTTGGAGTTCGAGTACCCATTTTGATTGGCTATAGGCATCCTCGGCGTAGCAGGGATGGAGCTCGTCGAGTGGCAAGTAATCATAACGTGGTGCTGTGCTAAACACCCCGCCGATGGCGTTGATACTCGAGGCCATACAGACATTGCGGATGCCGAGTGTTTCGGCGGCAAGCAAGATATGGTAGCTACTAACGGTGTTATCGTGATAGACGACGTGGTCAGGGGCTTGCATGGGTGAGCGATGGGCGGCGAGGTGAATGATGCCATCGCATCCTTTGATGGCAGCGACGACTTGACCGTAATCAGTGGTATCGACGACGACGGCATGGGCAGGTAGGGGATTATCGCTGGTGCGTGCGGGCAAGGTGCGGTCGAGGCTTTTGACCTCGTGGCCTTGGGCCACCAGCATGGGGATGAGTACCCGGGCCAAGTCGCCGTTCCCTCCAGTTACTGCAATACGCATAAGAATGGACTCTCTCTCACTTATAAACAGAAAAGACTTACGGGGTTGGGGCTTGCTGCTTGGCTTCGACTGCGAGGACGCTCCCGAGGGCATCATTCATGTGTGCGAGCATTAGCAAGCGCGCTTGTGATGCGTTACGCGTTTGAATTGCATCAGCAATCAAGCGATGATAGCGCACCGCACGATCGGTCATACCTACTTCTTTGCTGGTAAATTGACGACTCAACAAAAAAAGATCGTGCATGCTGAGCATCATCTGACTCAAGACAGGGTTATGGGCTGCGTGGGCGATTGCATCATGAAAAGCAGTATCAGATTCCCCAAAATCAAGTCCAGCCATGACATGTTGTTCCATGGTAATGGCAAGTTGCAAGATTTCGGCTAATTCGATGTCGCTGCCTCGTTCGGCTGCAAGGGCGGCGAGCTCTGGTTCGATAAGTCGCCGCGCTTCAGCGAATGACACGACATTGGCAATAGTTGGGTTGCTTTGCGGTTGTTGGATATCTTCATTGATTTGGTTACTAATGACAATTACCCCCCGCCCATGTTCGATACGCACCATTCCCAACGATTGGAGCGAACGCAGCGCCTCACGCACTGACCCCGTGCTCACACCAAACGAGTATGCCAAGTGTGTAATGCTTGGTAGATGGCTACCTGGTTGCCATTCTCCTTTACGGATGCGCTGTTGGAGCTCACTGAGCAATGAGCCAAAAATATGCCCGTTGCGGATTAAGCGTGAATTGTCAGTGATACGCTGCGGCATAATACCCTACTATTGCGCTACTATTCGTGGAAGGTGAATTCCCACAGGGCGACTTTTTCGCCAAACTCAAGGACGTAGATTTTTTCACCCACAATTGCACTATCGATAGGGTTATGTAGGTCACGGACGATTTGGCGGGCGGTCATGGTGTAATTGTTGCCGCTTTTGCTAAGCTGGAGCGCTAACAAGTCTTGACCTCGATCGGGTAACGTGCCACCCGCTGCACCCCAGCTCAACAAAAATCCGTTGAGGGTTTTGCCTTCACCTTGCCAGCTTTTGGGGAACGTTTGATCGGCAAATACTAATCCGAGTGGCGACCGGTGGGGTGTGAGGCCTGCCAGCGTTTTGCCTTCTTGGGCGGCGTCATACGATTTGCCATCGGTACCGCGGTAGTTGGTGGCGGCGGGACCTTGGTTGATAACTGGGTCGAGGAACTTCCCAGGGGCTGCTGGGTAACTAGGGTCGTTGTGATAGGCGCCGATTTGGACGGCAGTGAAATCTGGTTGTAGGCGCAGGTCTTTGGCGGGGTCGTAGGCCGGGTCACGCTGGGGATTGTCTGTATCACCAAAGCGCCATGGGAAGCCGAAATGACCACCTTGACGCACCCAATTCAGCTCGTCTGGTAAATCGGCATCAGGACCATTGTCGCCCACAAATAATTCACCGTTGGGAGCAAATGCGGGGTCAAACGCATTGCGAAAGCCACGGGCATAGACATAGGGAGCCACGGCAGCCTCGTCGTTTTTGAGGACGATGTCTTTGCTGTCGATTGCAAAACGATACATGCGAGCCGTAAGAGCCGCTTCACGCAGATCAGGGAAGGCACCGTTTTGGGTTTCGACTTCACCATGGTCGGTGCGTGAGCCACTCGTGACGTAAATCCACTTATTGCTGACGACTATCCCGTTAAATAGATGATCAAAAGGGGTATCGCTACGAGGGTAGGCTTCGGTACTAGCGACGGTTTCCCAGCTATACGTTGCGCCATTTGGACGACCGCGGCGAATCACTGCTTGGGTCTTGGTTGCGACGGTCTCGTTGCCAACCACATAAACGGTACCATCGTTTGCGATGGCGAGTCCGCTAGGAACCGCAGCCCCGAGCATTTCTTTCGTGCTGGCTACAACGGTTTTTTTGCCATCGGCAGGGGTAACCCGTTGTAGACCATCATTCATGGTGAGCATCAATAAGCTACTCGTGGTGCTGTCATATACCAAACGAATGCTATTGACTGGCACATCGGTGACACGGCGTACATCGATGCGACTATCGAGCAAGGTTGGCCCACTCGAAATCGGTTGGCGTGGACTGGTATCGACTGCAACAGCATTGGCGGTTGCAACTGCGGTTGCGGTTTCTTTGGCGACTGCGGTGACTTTTGTATCCGGAGTTGTTTTGGCAGTAGCCGTCAGCTTGTGATGGGCAGTAGCCGTCATCTTGTGATGACCTGGTGTGGCGGTGGCATCGACGGTGGTGGCGGTGGCATCGACGGTGGTGGCGGTGGCATCGATGGTGGAGGCAATGACATCGACAGTAGTCGCTGTCGGTACGGTTGTAGCTGGTTTACTGCCACACGCCATCAAAAACACCACAAGACTCAACATGATTCCCAAACGGAGACGGTGTAACATGGGTGATTCCTTTTATTGTTGCCGCGACGTTTGTCGCGGATGAACGGGCAATATCAACGCTGACTGGCAGGCGGACAGGATTGTTTTTTTGACACCTTAGCAATGGCGAAAGTCGCGATGGTAGCGTGCGCCTTGATGATGGGCGTCGCGAGCTAATAGGGTATCAAATGTCGCTACTGCATCGGGATGTGCGATCCCGAGTAATCCTAATGCTTGCATGTAATGACAATGGATTTGATTACGTAGGGTCGGATCATCGTTAAATACGAGGAAGCTTGGCAGCGATACGGCGAAATAATCGGTGCGAATCACATCATCGGCATGCATACGGCCATACGCCAGCAAGCGCTGGAATATCGCATCGGCGCGTGCATTGTCCCCTAGCTTGCGCCATGCTAAGCCTTGATAAAAAATCATGTCGGGTGGTTGGTCGTTGTAATAAATCGCCGATGTCGGTTGGCTATCGCCACGGGTAGCCAATTGCCACGCCTGCACGGCTGTGGTGTGGTCGCCGAGGGCGGCATAGGCGACACCGATCAAATAATGCAAGTTGTTTTCGTTGGCGCCAGGGAGTTTGCCTTCGCCCAAATTGACGGGGTAATTAATGGCACGTTGCAAAAACGTAATTGCCTCGCTATAGTGCCCTGCCTGCATGGCCTGTTCTGCCATGCCGATAATGGCGATGGTGTGTTGGGCGGCGACGCGCCCTTCGCCTCCTTCCCAAGGGTGAAACATGCGCGTGCGCAAAATATCGAGGGCCTCGGCATAGCGCCCATGGATGTTGAGGAGTGTCACATACGAAATAGTCAAATCGTCGCGCTCAAGCACCAAGGCCAAATTGTTGGCGAGCCGGGTCAGGCGTGCAGTCGGATTGCCGCCACTGATTTGCGCCAGCTGATCGGCTTCGTATAACAAACGGGCGTCGTTCGGACTGAGCGCAAGCGCTCGTTGATAGGCGGTATGCCCTGCGGTCATATCTTGGTGATGATTGACGTACGCCAATCCTAGGTTGCGCCACGCCACTGCATTATCTGGCGTATATTGCACCGCATGTTGCCAGCATTCGATGGCGCGGTCAGGCATTTGATGGGCATACCAAAAATTCCCAAGCAAATAGGCCGCATTGCCATCCTCAGGGTGTTGTTGCAAGGCAAATTGCAACAACGGTACATGGACGAGTCGATGGGGGAAGCACCAATCAATGGTGCGTAAGCGCGCTACGCGCAACGATTCTTGCACCCAATCAGTAATCGTGCTGGCACCCGTCTGTTCGTCTATGGTCGCAGTCGGGGGCGTACCACGCAAGGCATGCAGTTTGGCGGCGAGGTAGTGCATCATAGGCCCGTATTGGGGCGCCATCGTACACATTCCGAGCGCCATATCGTAGTCGCCACAGGCCATGTAATCGAGGGCGATGGCTTCGAATTTGGGGATATCCCAGCGCAACGATTCGGCAATGGTGGTGGATTCGCCGAGCTGCACCAATTCATTGGCCGCGCCGGCATCCATGGGGTCGAGTTGCAAGGCGACATGGCAACTGGCAATCGCTTCGGCGCGGCGCTCGAGGCGGCGAAGCAGGCTGATTTCGACGAAGCGGGCGCGGTGGTTGCTCCAGTTGCGCCGTAAGGCTTGGCGGGCCAAGTCGAGGGCATCGCCGAGGCGCTGTTGGCAGCCAGCGATACAAGCCAGCTCAAAAAACGCCGAATCTTGCCAGGCCGCATTCCAGGTAGCTTTATAAAAAGCATCGATGGCATCGTCGAGCCGTTCTTGGTAGCGCAATGCTAAGCCGAGGTTGTAGTAGGCTTCACCATCGTACGGATTGGGGTTGCGACTGGTGAGGCGGGTGATGGCCCGCCGGAAGAACTGCTCGGCGGCCGCAAAATCACCACGGCGTAACAACAACAAGCCCATGGCGTTGTTGCAACGACTGTCGTGGGGGTCACGCCGCAACGCTTCCATGTAGTAATCTTCGGGATGGTAGGTGGCGTGACGGTATTGCTCGAGATGTAGTCCATTGAGGAACAATTCGTCGCTACTAGCGATCGCGCTCGGGTCAGCCGCCGGAGTCGCCGGCGCCGGGATCTCGCCACTTCGTTCACGGGGGGGCGTATAGCTGATAAGTGCACGCTCGTTGGCGCGGTTGGTGACTCGGAGTGTTAATTCGTGGTCGGCGATCCCTGTGGGGAGCGGTACTTGCTCGCTTAAGGTGCTGATGGGCGACAAGGGCAATTCACGTTGCCAGAGCAGATTGCCCTTGTGGTGGAGTGTGACGCGACAATTCAATGGACTCGATACATATACGCCCACATGGGCGACGTCTTGGGCCACATGCAAATGTACGACGGCATCGGTATTGGCGTTGCTGGCAGGACCGATGTGTTTGTAGGGCATGAAGTTCTGCTGGAAGCGTTTTTCTTCGCCGGGCATCAACCACGAAAAATCGGGCTGGTTGTCGGTGAATGCGCCACACATCAATTCAATGTACGGTCCGTCTTCATCGGTCAGCTGGCGATCCCACATTTGCCCAAAATCACTATTGCCCCATGTCCACTGCTTTTTGCCAGGCACCAAATGATGATTGGCCACATGCATCATCCCTGCCTGGCGCGAATGATCGTAGTTGCCCACGAAGTCGTAATCAGAATGATAGGCCATGTATGACGTGGGCACCGGGATGTTTTTGTAGCGCGAAATATCAGTCCCCGGCGCATAATCGACTTTGTAATACGTTCCTTTGGCAATGGGGAATTCGCTGACGTCGCGCTTGCCATGATCCATCACCGCATGTACATCGGGGGGGAATACCGACTGGTATTCGTCGTTGACATGCACCGCCGGGTTGGCCCACCACAAAAACGTCTGCGGCTCACTAGTGCGATTACTCAACTGCACATCAATCTGGAGCACTGCCTTGTCGGGGTGTAGGGTAAAGCCATGCATGCCTTTGGTGAAAAACATCTGCTCGACTTCGCTACACCACAAGGTCACACTGCCGTCGTCGTTGCTGACGATGCGCCAGTCGACGGGTAAAAAGGTGCTGGGACGGTGGTGTTGGGGCCAATTGAATTCGATGCCCCCCGAAATCCACGGTCCCGTCAACCCCACCAAGGCCGGTTTGATGACTTGGTTGTAATAGACGAAGTGGTAGTTGTTGGTTTTGTCGAGGGCCATTTGTACCCTCCCACCCAATTCGGGCAAAATCATAATCTTGAGGTACTGATTTTCGAGAAAAACGGCGGTATAGCTTTGGTCTCTTTTTTCATCAAAGACACGGTCAATCACTGGGTAGGGATAGACCACCCCACTGCTGCCTTGATAGACTCGTTGATGCAAAAACAACGGTTGCTTGAGCGGCTCGCCAATCCCGTAGGTGGGAATGGATACGACTTCGCTCCAGATTCGTGCACTATCGCCCATGATATGACTCACTTCGTTGTGTAATGACCCTGTCATACAGGTGATTTAATGACTTTGGGTGCTAGCTATTCGCAATCTAACGCCATTCTATCATGCACTTATCGAATCAACAACTCTATGTATTTGGCGAAATCGAAAACTCATTTAATCTGTTTCATCAATGAAATTCTGCCTGTTTTCTCAAAAATAGGGGTGTGGGATGATGATTTTGATAAGAGAAAGAAGCTTTTTAAATAGTGGTTTTAGGTAGAACTTTGTGATTCAGTATATTCACGTGGTAACTGGATGCTGACGGTGGTGCCATGGTCGACGACTGACTCGATGGAGATAGTGCCACCGTGTGCGGTGATGATAGCATGGGCAATCGCTAAACCGAGCCCAGATCCTTGGCCTATGGGGGTCGTGCCTCGATAAAATCGAGTAAACAGAAAGGGGATATCGCTAGCGGTAATCCCCGTGCCGGTATCGCATATGCAGATGGTGACCGTGTCTGATTGAATTGCATACTGAATCGAAATGGTATCACCTGGTGCGCTATGGCGGATGGCATTATCGAGAATATTTGCGAGTACTTGCATGATTCGATCGGGATCAATCGAAACAGTCGTGGGATGGAGATTGGTGGTAGTAATATGAATCTTACTCTGTTGGGCGAGCGCAGATTTTGTCAAGACGACATGCTGGACGATGTCGTGTAATTGTGTTGGTTGGCGGTAGAGCGGGAATTTGAGGATGTCGATGAGCGATAAGGTGCGCATATCTTCGACTAGCCGATGGATGCGTTGTACTTCGTTATACAAAATCGCAAACATCTGCGGTGTGGGAGTGATGAGTCCTTCGCGGATACTTTCGATGGCGAGTCCGACGGTGTGGAGCGGACTGCGGAGCTCATGGGTCATATCGGCGTTGATTTGTTGATATTGGTTGAGTTTTTGTTGGGTTTCGTTGCTCGTTGTGGCAATCGAATTAAGCACGTGGAGTACATCCATAGGGAAATCAAACGATTCTTTTTGCGATTGGATGTCATAGAGCGATGTATCTATCAGGTCTAAACGTTTTAGGAGCATATGCAAGCGTTTATTGAGAACGATGCCGATGAGTACGCTATACATGCAGATAATCCCAAGCAATATCCCCAATGCGATAAGTGTTTCTTGCATGTATTGTTGAGACACAGATACCGTCGTTGTTGCTATAGTAGCGGCTAATGGGGTGATTGCATAATGACCATAAAAATAACGCAGGAAAAGATAAATCCATATAAAAGTTAGTACGAAAATCGGTAAAATGATAATTAATAGCCATACAATGACTCGGCCCTGAAGCGAATTAAATTTTTTGACGAGTGAAACCATGCTCTTCCTTTGAAAACTACGCCTTAAACATATAGCCTTCGCCATACACCGTCAAAATGTATTCAGGGTTATTGACATCGCGTTCGATTTTTTTGCGTAAATTATAGATATGCACATCGATGGTCCGGTAATTACCAAATGTCGATGTATCTTGGAATACCGCATTCACTAAATCATAGCGACTGATGGTTTGGCCTTTTTGGGCGATAAGCGTGGCGAGCAATAGGTATTCGGTATGGGTCAACACAATCGTATTGCCACGGACTACGACACTGCGACTTGTGGGGTTGATTCGCAAGGTATCACTGGTGAATGCCATATCCTTGGTTTGGGTGGTACGGCGAATCACGGCATTGATACGGGCACCGAGTTCACGTAGGTTGGTTGGCTTCACGAGATAATCATCCGCACCCATTTCAAGGAAGTGCACCTTATCATCCTCACTGATGCGCGCCGTATTGATGATGATTGGGGTATTCTTCATGGCACGAAACGCCCCCATGAAGGTATTGCCGTCCATATTGGGCATCATCAAATCAAGCAAAATACAGTCGTAATCCTGCGTGATGCATAATTCTAATGCAATCACACCATCGGCTGCGGTGTCGACGTTGAACCCATTGTGGCGCAAATATTCTGCGCTAATGTCGCGGATTTGTTGATCGTCGTCAATGATAAGGATATGTTTGGGTTGTGACATACTGTATTCGTTTCAGATTGAGATATAAAGCATGTTAATTATACATATGTTTATGAATGTATGGTCAGATTTATATGAAATTTGGCAAATCTTGATAATTAATTAATAATTAAACGTAGCAGAATGAAGCGGGAGGATAATGGTGACGGTTGTCCCAATTCCAAGTGTTGAATCAATCGTAATGGTGCCACGATGCCCGGTGATGATGGTATGCACAATCGCCAAACCGAGTCCTGATCCGGTGCCGATAGGATTACTGCCGCGATTAAAGCGCTCAAATAAATGGGCGATGTCGTTAGGAGCGATACCGGTACCGTTATCACTGATTGCAATGCAGGCAGAATCAGCTGTGGTTGTAGCGTTGATGGTAATCGCACCATTGATTGCGGTATGGCGGATGGCGTTATCAATGATGTTGTAGAGCGCTGCCAGCAACTGCATTTTGTCGACAGATACGATGGTATTGGGGATATTGCCGGTGTAGGCAAACGCAATGTTTTTTTCGACACACAGTGGGGCAAGCGACTCATACGCCTCTGAAAGCAATGAATCTAACGGCGTCTCACTCAGTGTGCTCATCAATTGGTCGACTTCGGCTAGCGAGAGTGTGCGTAAATCATTGATGAGTTTATACAGCATTTGAATTTCAGTATGCACAATTGCCAAGCGATTCGGTGTTGCAGGTAACACACCATCACGCATGGCTTCGATATAGCCATTAATCACATTGAGTGGATTACGGAGCTCGTGTGAAATGTCGGCGTTAAGTTGTCGCTGTAGTTGTACCTGCCGCATGATTTCATTGTCACGTTCGTCAAGTGCATGTGCAAGTTGCGTAAATTCACTTACCGTATTTGCCCCTAATTGGGTGGTGAAATGTTGCGGATTTGCTAACGAAATCGTGCTGAGCTGCGTTAATTTCACCAGCGGTTGGAGCATCCGCATAGTTATAATATACATTGTGATTACGTTGAACAGAATAGCCAGAATTGTCATTGAGCAAAAAACGAGCAAAAATTCATTGGGATATTGATCCATTGGTGGATAATCACGGAATGAATCACTCGGTAATAGATAAACAAACCCACCATCACGCAAATATACCGTGGAGCGATAGGGATAATCGGTCAAAATAATCGGTGTGTGGGTAGGGTCGTAGGGATAGAGCAAATTGCCTTGGGCATCACTTACGCGTGGTGGTTTAAATGCTTCGCCCGCAAATTGGTGGTAATTTAGCGTAATTGTATCGGTTAATGTGGTGAAATTATGATATTGCGCATAATGTTGTTGCACAATTGTCGTATATCGCTGTGTGACAATTGGAATATAGATTGAAGTAATGGTATGGTACGAGACAGTGAAATAAATCACTGCTGCAGTAACAAAATTGATGATAATCATCAAAAAACTGTGGACGACATTCCGGGTAACGAGGCTGTTTTTCATAGTAGCGTAGTATTATTCATACGATATCCCACACCATAGACAGTCAGAATGTAGACTGGACTATCGGGGTTCGGTTCGATTTTGTTGCGAATATTCTTGACATGCATGTCAATCGATCGGTCGATTTTGACATTTTCGTTACCGTACAACATCGTTCCAAATTCTTGACGGGTAATGATTTTCCCTTGATGTTTATAAAGGTGCACGATGATTTTGTATTCGGTGCTGGTAAGTGTTATGGGTTTCATATTAAAAAACACGGTACGGCTGCGTTCGTCGATATGAATAGGTGTATTTAGGTTGGTTTTTGGTGCTGGTTGTGTTGTCGCAAAAGTACTGTTTGCCCGGCGAATAATCGCTTGTATCCGCGCAACGACTTCTCGCATACTTACTGGTTTGGTGACATATTCGTCGGCGCCCGCATTGAGCGCCTCGATTTTGTCGAATTCTTCGAGTTTGGCTGACATCACAATCACGGGTACTGTCGATATTTGACGTAATGCTTGCAAAAATGTCATGCCGTCCATTTGGGGCATCATCAAATCAAGCAAGATGCAATCATAGTGGTGTGCATAGCATAATTTGAGCGCGTCGACGCCACTACTTGCTTGGGTAACTTCGTATGCTTGTTGGGTTAAATAATCGGCAATAAGCGTCCGGATACTAATGCGATCTTCGACAATCAAGATGGTATGAGTTGTCATATCTGTCCCTAAAATACGTACGTTATTGCTAATATATACCACATATCATGTCTATTTTTTGTAAAAAATGTAAACTTTACGAACAAAAAGAATAAATCATCGAAAGATTGTGCCAAAAGTAATCCCGACCAAAAGCGCGCATCCCACCTGCTCAGGTGGATTACACCGCATACTGAGCAGGTGGGATGTGCTGAGATTATTGGGCGCAGATATCGCCGAGTGCTTCGAGTGCATCGTCGATATAGGCGTCACTGTTGGCTTTGCCCATATGTCCGACGCGGATGATTTTGCCACTCAGGCTACTCATACCGCCGGTTGCGAGGAAGCCGTAGCGCTCGCGTAATGCGGTGATGATTTGGGTGGCGTCTTTGCCCGCCGGCACAAGGACGGGTGTTACTTGGGGTGTGGCCTCGGCATCAGGCACCAGATAGCCCACACCCATGCTGGTTAAGCCGGTACGGAAGCGTTTGGCGGCACGCACGTGGCGCTCCACATATTCGGCTTTGCCGATGGCAGTGATTTGGCGCAGGCGCAAGGCGACGGCGGCCATCAAGCCAGTGGGCATAGTGGCAGGCTGAGGGTGAGCGCCAGGCGAATCAATAGCCGCTTTGCGCCAGGTGCGGACATCGAGGATCCAGCCGCGATGTCCAACCGGGTTGGCATCCATGTACTGCCAGCCTTTGGGGCTGACCGCCACAAAGGCGAGGCCTGCTGGGGCAGCCATGGCTTTTTGGGAGGCGCTAATACACATATCGATGCCCCACGCGTCAAGCTCGAGGGGCGTACCGGCAAAGCCGGTGATGGCATCGACGATGATGGGGATACCGAATTCTTTGGCGAGGGCGGCTAATTCAGGCAGGGGGTTGAGGGCACCGGTAGATGTTTCGGCATACACTACACCGAGCACATCAAATGGCCCATGATTGGTCAAGGCCTCGCGTACCGTAGCGACCTGAATAGCCCGACCCCATTCGCCGTTGATGTCAAAGACGTCGACGCCGTAGGCTTTGGCGATAGTAGCCATACGATCTCCGAAATACCCGTTACGCACCACAGCCATGCGTTTGCCGGTCGCGACGAAGCTAGCAATGGCAGCGTCGAGTCCCGTGCTCCCCGAGCCGACGATGGGGTATACATCGCCGTCGGTGCCAAATAAATACTTGAGGCCATTGACGATTTCGTGGTATTGAGCGGCCCATTCTGCACCGTAATGGGGGACGGTGGGGCTGGCGAGTGTGTGTAATACTTCGTCGTCGATGTCAACAGGTCCAGGAATGAGTAAACGGTACGGTGCCATGATGTGGGTACTCCTTGTGATACCAGTGTGTGACGCAGAATCCATACCGGTAGTATAGCATTTTGGAGGTAATCTGCCCAAAAACTACCCCCACCTACAATTCACGTGGCAGGGGTAGTTTTTTTGTAAAAACAAACTTATTTGAGGCGATCAGCACCGGCAAATTCCACAAACAAGCGCTTCATATGCGCAGATGGATCGGCATAAAACTCTGTCGCACTACAATTGAGCGTGACGGGCCGAGTTGCTGGTGTCACGACGGGGTTGCTGGCGGCAAATTGTTTGATGACAAGGGCGTGTGGTTTGAGGGTGCCATCGGGGCGTACCATCCCAAAAAAGCGTTCGTGGCGTGCTTCGTCGCAGGGTGGTTCGTTCCACAAATCCGAACTATAGTCGGCAAAACACCACAACATGGCGCCGGTGGCACCTACTTCGACTAATTTGGGTAGGACGGCGGCATAATAGTCGGCCAAATCTTCTTCGGATGCCATGAATTGGGTGCGCGGTTTGCCGTAGGCCTGCCAATTCCAGACCTGCGATGGTGCGCCCGGAGGGGCGGTACAGCCGCCAAATTCTTCCATTAGGGTTGGTTTGCCACACAAGGCGCTGACGACGGCACAGGTAAATGGCACATAATCGGGGTCGAGGGGATTGCGCATCCACGACACGTACATGGGGTATGAATGCATGACGGCCAGGTCTGTTTCGGCATAGACATCGGGGACGCGCAGGTGGTTATCACGGAACAAACTGTCTGCATGCAGTCCACACGCTACGGGGTGAATCGTGTCTATTGACTTGATGAGTTGGGTCATTTCGCGTACCCAGGCTTGGCCGTGGGCGGCATCACGGGGCCAGGCAAACAAATCGGGCTCATTGCCGAGATTCCAGATGCCGATGCCCGGGTGGTTGTGCAACGCACCGACTACGGTACGAATCAACAAGCGGGCAGCGGCATGGGCGATGGGGTCGTGGTAGGGGCTACGGTAGGCGCGGTTGACGATTTTGCCGTGACTGACTACGTGCAGATTGTGGAAGTTGGTGGGGTCACTTGGTTCGCCCAGCAACCAGCCTGGTGCCCAATTGGGACCACTCATATGCCCGGTAAAAAAGGTCACGTCGAGGGTCAATCCATTACGGGCTGCGATGTCGGCCACGGTGTGCAGGTGTTGTAGTCGCAGGGGATCGACGCTGTCAGGAGTGGGTTGGAAGTCTTCCCACAGCAAGAAAATCCGGACCACCTTCATGCCGAGCTCTGCAATCAAGGCAAAATCGGCATGCACTTCACCCGCCTCGAAGTTTTTCCACCACCCCATCGCTTTGCGGCGTGGCCAATAATTGACTCTCAAAATAAAAGGCGTGCGCATCAGAATGTTCCTTGTCGTTTGGTATAGCAATAGTGTACTCAGCATTTTTGGATAATACATCAGGCACTACAGAACTAACTGTAGTGCCTGATTGCAGAATCGGGATATTGCGGCGTTAGCGCGTGCGGGTAGGTGTTTTGGAGCGCGTCAAGGTAATGGAAGGGGTCAATGTCTTGGTATTGGAAGGGGTCAATGTATCGCTGGGGACGAGTGTTTCGGATGCGGTTAAGGTGGGATTGGATGTCGATGTGGGTGTACGAGATACTAATGCATTGAACAGGGTTGATCCAAAGACATTGATGCTCCCGTCACGGCGCCCCATCACAGTATTGATATTGGCAGCCCCGATAGCTACCACATTGGCGATTGTCGCAGGGAAGTTTCGGACGTTGTAGTCGTTTGATCCCCAGCCGACGACGGTGCCGTCATGTCTGAGGGCAACGGAATAACGCCGACCAGCAGCAATCTGCCACACATCCGTGAGGTTGCTCGGGACTTTGACTTGGCCTTTATCGTTGTATCCCCATGCGACGACGGTGCCGTTATCGAGTAGTGCCAGTGAGTGGTTTTCCCCGGCCGAAATTGCGATGACGTTGCGTAACCCAGGGGGGACTGCCGTTTGTCCAAGGCTGTTGTCGCCCCACGATTGTACAGTACCGTCTTCTTTGAGGACGACGACATGGCGGTCGCCACCAGCGATTGCAATCACACGTGGCAATCCATTGGGGATGCGCAGTTGCCCAAAATTATTGCGGCCCCACATTACGATGCTGCCGTCAGTCTTCAGGGCGATGGCGAAGTTGCCTCCACCGGCCACGGCGACAACGTTGCTTTGGGCTGCGATAGGTACATTGGCTTCGCCGTAGTTGTTTTCGCCCCAGGCATAGACCCGGCCATCGACTCCCAATGCGAGGGCGGTGGTGACACATGCGCCGATATCTTTGAAGCGCATGTTTTTGAGTGCGGGTGGAATGGTTGTCTCGCCATGGCGATTATCGCCCCAGGT
>CALFIC010000002.1 GCA_937876225.1 uncultured Chloroflexota bacterium
AGTTCAGACGTGTGCTCTTCCGATCTGCACACAACTCGCCCCAGCCCCACCCCAACCTACCACCGTTCCATCGCTACGTAATGCTAAATTGTGATACGCTCCTGCAGCGACTTTGATAACGTTGGTGGCACTGGCAGGAATGGTACGCAGACACGCCACATCAGTCCCCCCACCCGTGGTTTCACCCCCCCACACCACTACCGTGCCATTGGCACGGACCGCAATCGAATGGATGTCACCGGCGTCAAAAGAGCGTGGCCATACCCCTACATCTGCCGTTGAATCCGCACTCGCTTGACCATTCATGTTAAAGCCAACTGGTCGTAACATGCCGTCTTCGGTCAATACCAAACCATGTACCCAACCCCATTCTGATTCTATTGCATGATAGCGAATATAGGTAGAAATCAGCGGATAGAACGATACATCGACGTTATAACCCGTAAACCATTCACCGTTTACCCAGATGCCTGTATTACCACGTTGGACATCAATACACCCTGCTTGTGAAACCGATAGGGCTAATGTTCGGACATACGAATTGTTACAATATTCGGGACCGCTATACGGTATGCCATCCCCCCCAAACCCATTGCGATGCCAGACCATTGCCCGCTGTTGCTTATCAATCGCTCCCCATAGTTGGTCATGTGGCTCGAGCGCTATGTCTACCACATCGGTCATGATAAAGGTTTGCACAAATGGGTAACGATCATCAAACGAAATCATTTTGGCATGCTCATCAAACGCCAAGCGCGGTTGTACCACACGTGCTTGTGGCGCCTGGGTCTCCTGACGCGCCGGTGTTGGTGCCGGTGGCTGCGTATTATCGGTAGCTAACGCAATAACCGGAATACTCAATCCAATCAATACGACAATCCCTATAGTCCAACGCCACATAGCATGCTCCTTTTTTATAAATAGATTTACACTTTAACATATGTATTTAATTTTGATAATCCCCAATTTGTATACCATTTGGCTCGCATAGGACGAACCTTTATTGTCTCGCACAGCGCACACAAAATCAGCTCCAACGTCATTCCATGCCGGGTGCACGCACCCATAGCGTGGAATCTCCGTGGTATGCCATTCTCTCGCACAGGACACAGAGCAGTCATAGTAATATGGGCGATTGGCTACGGCTATGCCGTGACCAATCGCCCATGTATCACTTTATACTTCCTACTTCCTACTTTATACTTCCTACTTCGTATGGGGCATAGCGCGCATTGTAATCGCTCATGCCCCCAGGGGTAACCACCCCCGCCACCGTATGCCCATAGTGCAACAAATATGATGCGCTAATGGTAGCGCGTTGACCACTTTCGCAGACGATATACCACGCCACCGCCGGCAATGTGGCAGCAACCTGTGCCAAGGTCACATGTGGCACCAACACGGCCCCATCGATGACCCCTTTGGCGTGCTCATGTGCGTCACGTACATCCAACACATGGGCGCCATTCAGCACCGCACCATGCAAATCATCAATGGTAATCATGGGCAAGCGCACCCCACCCATCAATGGTGCATTACTCATCCCCAAAACATGGTACCCAGCCTGACGCGCAATTTCGGCAGCAGCTTCGGCCGTCGCAACCGTGTCGGCATACAAAATCACTTGTGACCCTGCCGCCACCAGTGCCGTCAAACGAACCACCATTGCTTCTCGTTGGTAGGGAATATTGATCGCACCGGAGATATATCCTTTGGCAAACAATCCTGGGGCGCGTACATCAATCACCACCACACCCTGGGTACTTGCAGTTACGATTTGTTGCTCACTAAGCCCTTGGGCATGTTGGCCATAATACCCCAATGGAACGGGCAATTCCCCGCGGTTGGTATTGCGATGGAGCAAAACTGCGTCGACAACTTCACGCACATCACGGCACATCCACTCATCAAACGTGGCATCATCAGGTGCTTGCAACGCCCAGTTATGGCGGCGCTCAAAACCAATCGTGCTCGCCACTTTGCCACTCATGGCGCGCCCACCACAAGCCGACCCCCCAAAATGCGTCGGATAGACTTCGACGTGATCGGCTAATGCGAGGAGTTTTTGTAAACTGGCATACAACACATCCGTACCAGTACCGACCAAGCTCACCAAATCAACTCGACCGACATCACCCACAAACAACGAATCACCGGTCAAGACAAACCATGGCTCATTGCTCCGCGGCGTATCACTCACTGCATATGCGGTATGTTCAGGGGTATGGCCTGGTGTATGGATTGCGCGCACCACCAAATTGCCGATATTGACGACATCACCATCATCGATGGGCTGATGGGGGAACTGCACGTCCGCCAAACGAGGAGCATAAATCGTCGCCCCCGTCAAGGCAGCCAGCGCCCGTCCTGTCGAAAAATAATCAGCGTGCATATGGGTCTCAAACACAGCGACTATTTGTAAGCCTTTTTCGGCAGCTAACGCGGTGTAGGTTTCAGCGCTCAACGACGGATCTACTACCGCTGCCTCTCCTTTCGCCACACACCCAATCAGGTACGATGCTGCGGCCAGACCTTCGTGTAATAATTGCCGAAAAATCATCTGCACCCTCCTACGCTACCCTACTTATTACTTGTCTTCTATCATATCCCTAAAATCCTATATAATCAATAGGAATTAGGGAGTATATAAAAAATTGCCTTTATCGTAATGATTTTGACACCACAAGATAAAGGCAACAACAATTAGTGATTAAAATTCTGTTGGCAAATTGGCTGCCCGCCAACTCAAAATGCCACCGGTGACATTAGTAAGTTCAGTGTAGCCATGTTGGCGGAGTACATCACACGCCATTTTGCTACGTTGACCCGAACGACAAAAGCAGGCAATAGGGCGATCTTTGGGGATTTCGGCGAGGCGCAATGCCAATTCTGGCAACGGGATCAACACCGAGCCAGCTACATGCCCATCTTGAGTGTATTCATCAGCGCCACGCACATCGAGCAGGTACAAATTGGGATTGGTTGCGAGTTGACTGGCTAACTCGTGCACAGACATTTCCATTTACTTTTCCTTTGCTATACCAAAAAGATTTGGTCGATTACGGCATGCTATGCATGCCACCGTGATCATGTTCCATGGCTTGAGCCCATTGATGCAACAAATCCACCACGTCTGACTTGGGGCTGGCAAACTGCAGAGCGGCACCCACCGGAGTATCGTGGTAGGTAATGGTGATATCCGCAGCGAAGGGCGCGAGTTTACTGGCGATGGGCGCACTCTTAGGGCTCATCGAATCACTAAAATCCCCCGTTTGATGGCGGGTCAACTCTTGTTGCATATGGTCACGGATAGTGGCAATGATTGTCTGGTCGCCTGGTTTGAGGGTCGTGAGGCGGATTTCGATGCCGTTGGGCATCACAATGAAGTCATAGCCGGAATCACTCATCAGTGTGCCATGATCCATACCCGGCATATCGGCCATCCCAGAATGATCAGCATGCCCGCCAGTAATCCCAAAATAAGGGATGAGCAATACAATTGCTACGGCCACAATTACTGATGCAATTACCGCAATCCAAGCGGTGCGACTCATCGATTTCATAGGTGCTACTTTCTGGTAGTGGGCAGATTCGCCCCATTCCATCCCATCATACCACCAGATAAATTACGAATATTCGTAAAACCCGCCTGCGCCAATTGATTCAACGCCGCACTACTCCGAGCCCCCGAACGACAGATGCAAACCACGGTCCGGTCGCGTGGGAGCTGGACGAGCTTCCCCGACAATTCACCGAGCGGGATTAAATGCGCACCAGCAATATGTCCATCTTGTCTGAATTCTTGTGACGAACGCACATCGAGCAAATACAGCGGCGTTTTGGCAGTTATCATTGCTTGCAATTCAGTAGCGGTAATCCGCGTGGTTGCTCCTGATGCTGTCTGCCACCACTGACTAATCTGTTGCCATAGAGTCATTGCTTACCACCTCTGCTAATACAATCATCGCATCAACCACTTGCTGACGCCGAGTCGGATCAATCTGCGCTAATAATTCCCCAAAGCGGTGGTTACGCGCCTGCACAATCGCATCACTGGCGGTTACACCCGCTGGAGTGCGGCGCATCAACTGCACACGGGCATCGCTGACGTCACGCTCGCGCACCACCCACCCCCGATCGATTAATTCCACCACCATGCGACTGACCGTGCTCTTTTCGAGGTTCAAGGCCCGTACCAATTCGCGTTGCGACAACGGCTCCTCGTGGCGGAGTGCCACCAATGCACACGCTTCAGCCAGTGATACCGGGAATCCACACGGCGTCGCATCACTGCGGTGCAACCCCAATCCCCGCACGAACTGCATCAACTGCTCTTGAAAAACCTGCGCCTGTACTTCGTTTTTTGTCATTAGTTGCTCCATACAACTATATATTAGTTGCATTATACAACTATATATGAATTTGTCAAATCCAATAATCATATGGCACGCCACGGAGATTCCACGCTACGGGTGCCCGCACCCGGCATGGAATGACGTTGGGTGGGGGATAGCCCAAACGGGGCGAAATACATCGTATGGCACGCCACGGAGATTCCACGCTACGGGTACCCGCACCTGGCATGGAATGACGTTGGGATGCGATGGTACTTCATACTTCATACTTCCGACTTCATACTTCGTCAATGGTATAATCTCAGTATGCGTACACAAACTGTACAAACACTACTGATGTGGGTAGTCATCTGGGTCGCGATTGGGCTCAACGTGGTGTGTATTGTGCATTGTCACACCAACCACACTGAGCGCATCGGCAGCTCACGCTACGTCTGTACGCAACATACAACGCCAGAATCGCCCTTGCCCATCGACTATGCTACCCTCACGCACCTTAGTCATTTCTTCCTCGTTACGTTAGGAATACTGTGTGTGGTGTTGGCGAGTAGTGCATTGGTGTGGCGTGTATGTCACTGCTCGGGGCACACCCCCAGTGTATTGTCTCCCCCACCAAAACTCATCTATTTATAAAATCACCCACTGCATCTCACCATAGTACCGTATCAAATCGTGTGTTCGTTGTGCATCTCTTGGATGTGCAACGTCACTGTCTATCGTCGCGTTGCGCCGCTAGGGGGAACCTATGGAATTATTTTGGCGTCTGTACTAATAAATCTGACTGAATACGCATAGGGAATGATATGAATTTCAAAAACGTGATTGTCTGGAATCGTTATTTGTCGTGGTTTTTTGGGATCGGCTACGTGGTAATCCACTACATTTACCCCCATCGCCACGGTGATGGCGGGTTGATGCAAATGGATCCCATCCCGCGCTATTTTTTTATGACTAGCTTCATCTGGATGACGTTCCACGCCATTGTGGCCATCAAAATGCACGGCTGGCCGACATTGCGGTTGCGTAATCTGCGGGACGTGTATATTTTTGATGCGTGGTTAGTATTACTCATCACCACGCCTATTTTTTCGATACCAGCTCTCGGTGCCAGCCAAGTGCTCATGGCGATAGCCTGGCCACCACTCGCCATCCATTTGGCGCTCAATGTGTGGTATACGATGGCACGCTTGCCATGGCCGAGCCTGCGCCAAGTACCAGCCCGCGTCATCATGATGACCATTTGGCTAGCAATTATTGCAGGAGCAGCCATACAGACATTCCCGTTGGAAAGCGCCCATACCCACTCGTAGGCTTAGGGACGACGAATAAGCTCAGCACACTGGACGGGATGTGTGTGGGGGAACCAATGATTTTTGCCTGGCAACACTTGGAGCTCAATCCACGGCATTTTTTGGAGATGCCGAATGGCGAGGCTTGGCAACAAAGCAATATCAAGTTCCCCCCACAATAACCGCATCGGTACGCGCCCGTCAGGAACAGGAATCGTGCAACTGCCACCGATAACCGCAAAATCCGCAGCACGGTACCAATTCAATGCGCCAGTAACCCGACCAGGGCGTTGCCACGCCGCAATCATCTGTGTTTTTGTCGAATCAGACAACAGTATATTGTTAAATGACCGCAGCGGTAATGCATAATTATCTTGGCTAAATGTGGTCTCAAAATCTGGTTGACGCAGTGCATACATGTATAACGAAGCCCGCTGTTGGTCGTCATCATAGGTAATTGCTTCGAGAAATACTGCTGGATGTGGGCCAGCATATATAACTGACCGCACAATTCGCTCGGGATACAAACTGATGGTTGACCACGCCACCACCCCACCCCAATCATGCCCCACCAGCACAAATTGCTGGCTAGGGATGAGGGTGTCCGCAATGGCGATGACATCAGATACCAATAATTCAATTTTATAGGCTGCGACATCTGCCGGAGCATCAGACAAATTGATGCCACGTCCATCAGGCACAAGTACAAAATAATCACGTGCTAATTCATGCGCGACCGCCATCATCCCGATGCTACTATCGGGGAAGCCATGCATGATAATCAGTGCCGGATTGGCACGATCCCCGATTGTGGTGACATGTAACTGCACGCCGTTATTCGATACGTATGTGGTATTTAGTTGATGGTTTACTGATTCAGATTCCACAATTTCTGGTTGCACAACACAATCTCCATTCTTCCTGCATATTTCAAATATATTCTATCGCTATTTATACATCTGTGTGTGTTTATTTCTAACTATTTATACAAATTCTGCGGTAATCCCCTATTTTTTTGATATTCTATATTGCAAATCTTCGCTATTTTTTATTCTTTCCAACTGCCTGCGTTTCACTACATACCGTGCATACAAACGCATACGGGGGCATAGAATGACGTGGGTATGTTGCTGGTATACAATGCGAGTATCACCGTGATTGACGGAGCATTATATGTCACATTTACCCGAAATTTTTGCGTATATCGAGGCCAACCGCGACGCCGCGATTGCGCGCCTGATGGATTATGTCAGCCGCCCCAGTATCAGTGCCCACGGCATTGGCATCGGCGAAACGGCCGAGTGGCTCACCGCTTACTTGCGTGAGCTCGGCTTCGAAACGCAATCATACCCCACTGCTGGCTGGCCGATGGTGGTAGGGCGCTACCACAAACACCCCGGCAAGCCGACCGTGCTCCTCTATGGTCACTACGACGTGCAGCCACCCGACCCGCTCGAAGCCTGGATTTCGCCACCCTTTACCCCTACCATCCGCGCCGGTCGCATCTACGGGCGGGGTGCTGGTGACAACAAAGGCCAACATTTCGCCCAACTTTTGGGGCTCGAAGCGTGGCTCAAAGTAGTCGGCGATTTGCCCTGCAACGTGACCTTTTTGCTCGAAGGCGAAGAAGAAGTCGGCAGCCCCAACTTGGCCACCTTTGTCACCAACCACAAAGAATTACTCAAGGCTGATTTGGTGATTACCGCAGATGGACCCATCCACGAAGACGGCACGCCCCAAATCGAATACGGGGTACGGGGTGTGTTGTCATTTGAGTTATACGCCAAAGGGGCCAACACCGATTTGCATTCGGGCAATTGGGGGGGTGTCGCACCACAACCACTCTGGCGGCTAGTACAGGTGCTGGCCACCATGAAAAACGCCCGCGGCGAAATCACCATCCCCGGCATCATGGAACAAGTCGCGCCGATTACCGCACTCGAACGCGCGGCCCTCGACGCCTTGCCCCTCGAACTCGAACGGGTGATGGCGGGCGTGGGGATGACCGAGCTGGACGGCCCACCCGAAGTGCCCTTTTATGACCGGATCGCCTGCCGGCCGACCTTGACCATCAATGGCTTCCATGGTGGCTACGGCGGCCCCGGCTCCAAAACCGTCCTGCCCCACGAAGGACTGGTCAAATGCGACATGCGCTTGGTGGGGGGTATGAGTC
>CALFIC010000003.1 GCA_937876225.1 uncultured Chloroflexota bacterium
GTTGCCGCGGCTACCACACCCCACGTCATTGCACGCCGGTTACCGAGGCTACCACACCCCACCGTCATTCCATGCCGGGTGCCGCGGCAACCGTAGCGTGGAATCTCCATGGTTTGCCATGCAACGATCGTATCGTTGTGCCCGATGAATGTGCCACACCGCTCGGAGATTGCACTGCGCCTGCAGCGCCATGCAATGACGCTAACGAAGGAGGAAGCTTAAAGTCGGAAGTTTGAAGTAAAGTTTGAAATTTGAAGTAAATCACCGCTATCATCAAATAGTAATCACGGCGGTCTCTGCGTCCTCTATCATCAAATAGTAATCACGGCAGTCTCTGCGTCCTCTATCATCAAATAGTAATCACGGCGGTCTCTGCGTCCTCTGTGCGAGATAAATAACAATCCTACCTCACAATTTCCCCAAAAAAATACAGATTCTCCTGATTTCCCAGGAGAATCTGCAGAAAGCGGGATATTTAATTACACCAAACGAATCTCGGTCTGTTCTTTGGACAAAAAGACCACGCCGTCGGCGGTCACCAGCACGTCCTCTTCGAGGCCCACATAGCCAGCCGAGGTAACCACGCCCAATTCGAGGGTGTAGATGTTGCCTACTTCGATGAGCATGTCGGGAGTATTGCCGTAGCGTTCCCAGCGTGGTCCCAGCAACGGGCCACCATCGTGACAGGCGCGCCCGAGGCCATGCCCAAAGGCGTGCATGTATTCGGGGTAGCCGCCATCGACAATCACGTCGCGGGCTACTTGGTCGACTTCGTAGCCTTTGACGCCGGGACGCAAGGCTTTGGCACCTTCACGGATGGCTTGGCGCACGGTATCAAAGGCGCGCTGGATTTCGGGGGGCATACCGGTTTCGCCGGGACGACGCACATACCACAAGCGTTGGATGTCAGAGCAGTAGCCGTCTTGTTGCACGCCGAGGTCGATATGCACGATGTGGCCAGGTTCGACTTTGATGTCGGCGCTCGGCACACCATGCCCCACGGCCGAATTAGGGCCGCTATTGACAATGGGGCAGCCATCCCAGGCCCAAGCGGCCGGCAAGCCACGTTGTTTGAATTGATCATGCACAAAGTCACCGATATCCTTTTCGCTGACCCCCACGCGGATTTGGGCGGTAATCAAATCTACGATATCTTCGGTGGTATCGATAGCAGCTTGGATACGCGCTACTTCGCCGGCCGTCTTGCGGGCCCGCAAAGCGCTGAGCAACGGGCCGGCACTGACGAGGCGACTGGCAAAAGGAGTGTCTTTGAGGATGGATTGGAGCATCATATACATGCCCACCGTCAAACCGTCAGAGGTTTTGTCGTCAACGCTGTAATTGAGCCCGATGGTACGAGGGTTCAAGGCGGTCAATTGGGCAATCAAGGTTTCTTTGATACCAGCGTCATAGCTGATGATGGTAGGGAATACGCCGTAGCTCTCGACGCCGGGCACATCATAGCGCCCCACGATGGCGATGCGTTGGCCGTTTTTGGCAAAAATAAATGCAGACGGCCAGGTGACATTGCTCCCAATGGCGAGTTCGATGCCGGGGTCGGGCGAAACGACGGTTTCGCGGGCAAACGTCAACCAACAATCGAGGTCGAATTCGTGGAGCAAGGCCGCAGCCTGATCGGCTTTTTCGGTGTAAATCGACATTTAGACATTCCTTTCGTAATCACTGACATGGGCAGCCATTGCCCGTTGATAGAGGTCGATATAGTGCACAGCGGCGGCCTGCCACGTAAAGTCGCTAGCCATACCGCGGAGCATCAATTGGAGCCACCGTGCCGGGTCGGCATACAGCTGTAGGGCGCGTTGAAGCGCCTGCACCAGTGCGTGTGCGGTGGGTTCGCCAAACACAAATCCAGTGCCATCGTTGGTATGGGGCTGGTAGTCACGCACGGTGTCGCGCAGACCACCAGTGGCATGTATCACCGGCACCGTCCCATAGCGCATGGCGATCATTTGACTGATACCACACGGTTCCACCCGCGACGGCATCACAAACAAATCAGCCCCTGCATAGATGTGATGCGCCAAATCATCGTCAAATGTCAGTCGGAAAGCTACTTGGCCGGGGAAGCGCGCTTGTAATTCGATCAAACGGTCGTGGTAACGTTGTTGTCCCGTCCCCATCACCACGAGTTGCACGACATGGGTGCGCAAAAATGATTCAATCATTTCATCGATTAAATCAAACCCTTTGAGGTTGGTGAGGCGCGAAATCACACTTACCACGGGAATACTCGCATCGAGCTGTAGTCCCAGCATCGCCTGTAATTCGGCTTTGCAAAGCGTTTTGCCAGTAATGTCATACAGACTATACGGGGTCGCAATATGACTATCATTGGCAGGATTGTAGACGTCGCCATCGATACCATTCAACACGCCATACAAACGGTCACGCCGACTGCGGAGCAATGCATCGAGACCATGCCCCGCATCAGGAGCAAGGATTTCGCGGGCATAACTCGGGCTGACCGTATTGATGATATCGGCATAATAAATGCCCCGACCGAGCAGCGGTACCGTATCGGTAGGTGTCGCGCCTTCGGTGACTTCAAAATCGACATGGGGCACGCCAGCAATTTCGAGGACACGATGACCAAACACTCCTTGAAATGCCAGATTGTGAATAGTCAATAGCGACGCACTATGCCCAAACCAGGCATCATCACGCAACACCGTCCGCAACCAGTTGGGAATAATTGCGGTATGCCAATCGTGGCAATGGATGACATCGGGTTGCCAATCGAGGGCTTTGGTCAACTCAAGGGCCGCCCGACAGAAAAAAACGAAGCGCCGGTCATCGTCGTCATACATCGACATGCCGTCGCGATTAAAGTAGGTATCGTGCGCCACAAACCAGACCGGCACATCGGCAACTACGGTGGCTTGCACCATGGCTTGGTCATAGCCTTCTTCGATAGGGACAACCAATGAAGGGATAACCGTTTGCAAATCAAAGCGTTCGGGAGCAATCCAGCCATAGCGGGGCATCACCACACACACATCGTGTCCGGCGGCACGTAACGCTTTGGGCAAGGCACCAATGACATCGGCGAGACCGCCTGTTTTGGCAAACGGCACCATTTCGGCAGCTACTATCAAAATCCGGAGTGGTTGACTCATACAAGCAACCCGACAATTGTCTGCGCCACCACCTCGGCAGTGCTACGGGCGTCAATCCGTTTGAGGAGCTGGAGCTGGTCAAAATAGGCAATCAGCGGTTGCGTCGTTTCGTGATATACCGTCACCCGATGCAACACAATATCTGGCGCGTCATCGGGACGCATCTCGAGCGTCCCACCACGCGTGTGGCACTCGGCGAGGCTGGCTGCATCATCCACATGTACCGGGAAGGTGTCGGTAGGAGTGACACACATACGCCGACCACTCAAACGCTGTACAACCACTTCATCGGGGATATCGAGGAGGGCGACAAAGGTAAGTACGCGGCCATATTGCGCCAAAAACGTCGGCAAAAACTGGGCTTGCGACAGCGTACGCGGATAGCCGTCGAGGATAAATCCATGCGTCGCCGGGAGGGTAGCGATGTAGGCACCGAGGACTTGGTGAATCACCTCGTCAGTGACTAAATTACCATGATCAATAGCAGCGGCGATTTGTTGACCAAGTAATGAGCCGGTGGCGATTTCGGCGCGCAATAACACACCAGTCGAAATCACGTCAAGGGGCAATAATCCCCCCAACGCATGCGCCACCGTACTTTTGCCTGCACCTGGTGGACCAATAAACACAATATTTGCAACCGGCGCAACGCCCATAGAAGTACCTCAATCAGCAATTACGGCGTCGGAGTAGCAGCCACAACTTCTGGGGTAGCGGTCGGTGGCAAGGCCGTCGCAGTGGGTAAATCTTCGGGACCAAACGTCGGCGCCGGCAACGGGGTGCGATCAACCAACGATGGAACAATGATGGCTTGGCCTACTTGAATCGATTCGGGTTGCGTAATATCAGGATTCGCTGCCATGATATCATCTACGGTGGTAGAAAAATCTTCGGCAATCGTACTCAAAGTATCACCAGCTTTGACGGTGTACATGCCGCTCGGAGTAGGTGACGGCACAATCGCCATGGCATAGGCGGTAGCGGTTGCATTGATATCGAGGGTTGGTGCGGGGGTGATATACAACACCGCCGGTACTGTTTCACGTGGGGTCAAGGCATCTGACGGGGTAGCACAGGCAACACTCAGCCCCATCACCCAAAGCATCATTCCCCAGCGTATACCATGCATAAACCATTGTTTCATACGAATTCCCTGCATACCCGATTCCGTGAATATAAGTATACCATAGCCATTACCTGCACCACCTTTTGGAATCACGATTAGGGACTAGCTGGCTCAAGGTGTAGTAATGCCGGTCGAATCAGCATATAGTGTGTATAGTTACGAAGTTCTTGCATGGGCAAATCACCCACAGCAATCTTGGTGGCAAGGGAATGCCCAATGCTTGCCAATGTATCACGACCTTGCAACACATCACGACGTGCCAAGTGTAAAATACTCAACTCGAGCTCATTGCGCGGATCAAGCCGCTGCGCAAACAGCGCGTAGGGAGCATGCACTGGTAATTTGGCATTATCACAGATGCCCGTCAATGCGCTATTGCGTTCGTTTTGATAGGCACGATCAATCGTCATGCCGTCTTGGTACAATGCACGCATATAGCTCGGTGGGTAATTTCCAATCCGCGCCAATGCTTCATATACGCGATTGCGATGGCGTTGATTGAGCGTGTATAGATAGTCCCAATGCACGAAATCAGCCCCTGCCGCCACAATCATTTCTATCAAGCGCGTCAATGCATAGTCGGTGTCATTCAAGTAGGGAATCAACGGTTGGATAACCACTCCCACCGGAATTCCTGCTTTTTTGAGGCGGGTCACAGTCGCTAAGCGCTCGATCGTCGACACATTTTTGTCTTCGAGTTTGTTTTGGACGTCAGCCACATGACTCATCACCGTCACCATCACCAGCGCCAATGATTGTTGTTGAATCTGTGCCAGTACATCAATATCATCCACCACATGCGGACTTTTGGTCATGATAACAGTGGGCTGGCCATGGTCGGCAAGTACCCGCAACACACTGCGGGTGCGCCGGTAGTGTTGCTCGGCAGGCTGATAGGCGTCACTTTCGGCAGTAAGCCCAATTACGGCGCGGCGATTGATAATAGAAAGTTCGGTGCGCGCCGCATGGGCAATATCGGGCATCAAGCGGATTTGTTCGTTAAATGGACGCAGATGGCGACCCCAGCCATCACAATAATTACAACCGTATTCACAGCCTTCATAGATATGACTAGTATAGCTCGCGAGCGTGGTGGCATCGATGCGGGGCAGTGGTGCACCAAATAACTGGGGACGATTAACGTCGACAACAAACAATGGCATGGTATTCCTCGTAAAACCGTAGCTATGGGTTATTTTTTGCGCTTGGGTGGAGTCAAATCACGCGCCGCACTTTGCATCAATAATTCTTCGTCGGTGGGACCAATCGGGAGGTTCATTTCGATACGCCAGGCTTCGATTTCGGCGGCACTCAAGGGCACTTCGGGTTTTTCGTCATGGAATTCAGCTTTAGTATTGGTTTGGCGGAGCATCTGTTGCATAAACATAGCGTTTTTCATCAAACGCACGCCATATTGGTTCGCGACATCAATAATCCGACGATCTGCACTTACCAGTGACCATTCTTTAGGTTTGGCGAGGCCTTTGATGCGACGGATGATTTGGGTATCGGCGTCTTCGGGGGAGAGTGCAAAATGACAGGTCACCCCATAGCCGTTCAGGCTTTGGGGATGACCGTAGACGCCACGGTCAAACACCACCAAAATCTGGCGGCCTTTTTTGGCGGTAGCCACCCGGCGAAGCATCATCACCAATTTAAATTCATCATCGTGATCAGACAAATTAATGTCGGGAAGACTGCCGATGAGATTATGTCCATCAATAATAAAATGCATAACATGTCATCACAATAAAAAACGGAGCCGTCCCGCAGGACGACTCCGTCACACTCGCAGTACTCCTATGGTACCACAATCGACTTCATTGTGACAGGATCCTCGCTCCAACCCGCTTCTTTGGCCATCCAGTCACGAGCGCGGGCTCGGAATTGGAATTCACCCTTGCTTGGTGGCGTAAAGAGTGCTTCTGACGCACCGGTACCACTTTGCCAGTTGACCCACTCACCACCGTTGATGCGATATTCAACGTCGTATGAGCTAATCCCGCTGACATCATCATTACCGCCCCAGTGAACGAGGTATGCGCCACCATCCATCGGTGTGATTTCTTGGATCCACGAAACTGGTGGCATGGTGTCATAACGAGGAACCCACATCACCGCATCGAAACGCACGCCTTGGGCATCATCTCCGGTGACATCGGTCAGCGTTACACTCGAGGTACCAGGACTTGCCATGTTGTACATCCCGAGCGACGCCCAGCGCCCGCTTTGGAGTGATTGGTCAACCCACACTTCACGTTCGGCACCATTAGTATTTACTTTATAGATGGCAGCTCGGGTGGCAGCACGACCACACGGAGGAATGAACGCCATTGCCTCGTAATAACCAATTTGATCAATATGTGTTGACCATGTGGCAGTATTTTCACTTGTTTTGGGATCAATCGTCCCAATCGTCCAGTCGTGTTTACCATTCAAACCACAAAAATTATCGTACCACGACACTTTGGCTGAGCTCGTGTAACCGCCACTGCCATTGTCAACAATCACCGTACCCGCTGGGTAGGCTGCATTGCTCACTGATGCATCAATTTGACCTTGCGGGCCGGGGTCAATCCCCATCCACAAAAACGACACTCGTACCCAGTCGTTGCGGCGCATCCCCAAGCCATCCAGGAAGGCACCATCGGCGATGTCGATGCCATTGCCAAGGGTGATTTTGCGACCAAACATGTCAAGACCGCCGTTATAGCCAAACTGGACTGCAGCTTGCGCCATCGGCATACCAACGGGCAAATCACGGTAAAAGCGCCGTTCGGGCGTCCAGTATTCATCATTGGTGTTCCACGGACCGACGTCCCACACCGGCACCACGATACTTTTGTCTTCGTAGGTGACCCGGACTTGGAACTCATTGCCGCCTTGACTCGACAAAACCTTCCATGATGGCAATGCCACAAACCAAGCCCGTTCAGGAATACGGTAACCGTTAGCAGTACGCTTGCCCACCAATCCCTCTCGCGTAGCCCGTACCGTATAGGTGGGGGCATACCCTTGCTGAAACGCCGGCGGCGCTTGCGTCGGTTGTGGGGCGGAACTATCACCGCCTTGAGTACCATCCGAAATCGGTGGTGCTTCTTGTGCACGCACCCCAAACGGCAACAACATGAAAAATGTCACCAAAACACCAATAAATATCCCAACTCGATACCAACTACGCATGCCATTCTCCATCCGGGATACATCACAAAAAACGGAATTACGATGTACCACAAGCCATTTATGCACACAATGGAGAATAATCTCACACCATGTACCTACTACAATACTGTTTATCTACTATCACTGTCAAGCACGAAACATGACAGCAACATGAACAGACAGGGTACCAATAGATGACAATCTACTGATACCCTGCCCAAAAAACTATTTGTTTTGGGGGACAAACGCACTATAAATCAACTGTGCAAAGCCACCAATAGCCGGACCAGCAACTGAGTCCAACAGGAAGCCGCCGTTTTCGGTGATATCACGATACACATAAATCGCCATCAAGAAGTGCTGCTTGTCTGGAGTGGTCACGATGCCTACATCAGCCTGCATATCTTCGATCCAGCCGCTTTTGTGAGATACATAGGCATCGGCAGGCAAGCCTGATATCATGCGGGTATCATCAGCGTTGTCATGCATCAATGCCAGCATTTCGCCACAGCGATTGGCATTCAGTGTGTCGGGGTATAATTTGAGCAATTCACCATTCCCTTGGCTACAGTGATAGAGCTCGATAAATACTTTTGACATCTCGGCTGGGGTCGTCCGCAACATGGGGTCGGCATCAGTATTGGGTGGCGGGCCTTCGATTTTGGGACCCTTGACGATATTGTATTTGAGTACCCCTACCAAGAAATCCCGTCCTTCATATGGCATATTTTGGTAGGTGTGTTCGAACCCCAAGGCTTTAAACATTTTGTTCATGTCTTGGGCACCGAGATAGGCGGCTTCAGTACCATCACCATCAACACTCGTTGCAAGCATTTTGTTAGCAGCGAGATTGTCACTATCGACAATCATGCGCCGCATCCACCCTTTTTGGGCATCATTAAACTCGCTGATTTTAGAGTAGGCATGCACCAAAATCGGCACCTTCATGACACTCGCACCCGAAAAAACGCTTTTTTCGTTGAGCGTCGTCACCACTTCGTCGGTATCAAGATTGTAGACATATACACCCACAACCCCAGGCCAAGCACTCGCCATTTTGGTAATTTCCGCAGTCAGTAGTTCGGGGCTTGGTTTTATTGGCGTCGTTGAAGGCACCAACGGCAATGTCACCGAAATCGCATTACTTGCCAACGACGAGGTAATGCGATCCTCGGCGGCTTTGGTATCAATTGATTGCGCCACATCACTCACAAACCGCACATTAAATGGGTCAGCGCTTTGTGTTACCGTAATTCCTGAAGTCGCAGTAACCGTAGTGTTGAGTGACGCTATTTGTTGTTGGATTTCCGCATTATCAAACCGCACCACCGGGGTTACTTTCGCATTGGTAGTAGCATGCAACACCGCATCTGCAGTAGCTTGTTGATCAAGCGCCACTGTAAACGTCAAGGTGTGGGTAATATCACCGGTCAATACGGTCAGTTCACGTTTGGGCAACGTAAGACTCGCTAAAGTCGTCGTCACTTGTGCGAGATTCTTCCCCGAAAATGCCACATCATTGACCGACACACCCGCTGCAACGGTAGGTTCTGCAGTTGGCGACGGTACAACGGTCATCGTTGGCACAATCGGCGCTGATTGCCCACAACTCACTAATAAACCTAACACGACGAACATCACCCACATCAAGTGTTTTTGCATATACCGCATCTACTACATACCTGTTGAAAAAATTACTATTGTAAAATTATCACAATTTCGCAAATGATGCAAAAAAATGGGCCAACGCAATAGCGCTGACCCACAATCGCTATCAGAGTGACAGCACTTAGCGGCTGTCGCTCTTGAGTTCGAGCCATGCCATTTCGGCGGCAGTCAAGCGCACTTCGCTGGCTGCCACATTGGCTTTGTACTCGGCTGAGGTCTGACAGCCCACCAACGCAAAGATGTTGAGTGGGTAGCTCATCACATAGGCAGTGGCGATTTGGGGGATGGTCAAGCCTTTTTCGTCGGCCAATTGTTGGACGCGATCGAGGCGCTTGAAGTTGTCGTCGTTGGCGTACACCGTCACTGCCAGCTTGTCGAGGTAGGTCTCGAAGGTGCTGACGTTGTCACGGCGCAAACGCCCCGAAAAGAAGCCACCGGCCAAGCTCGACCAGGTAAACAACGGCATCTGCAATTGGCCGTAGTATTCGCGAGCGGGGGCTTGGTCAGCAGCGCTGATGCTGATACAACCATCCCAGGGTGGGCAGTTTTGTACGGCCAAGGTGAAGTTGGGGCTACTGGCAATGAAGGGCGCCAAGCCGTGCGCAGCAGCGTACTCGTTGGCTTCGGCGACACGGGTGTGGCTCCAGTTTGAACCACCGTATGCCAGGATGCGACCAGCCTTGAGGTGGTCGTTGAGGGTTTCGACGATCGGACCAACCGGTACCGACGGATCGTCGCGGTGGAGCAAATAAATGTCGATGTGGTCGATTTTGAAGCGGGCTAGTGAATCATAGATGTCACTGGTGATGTCCCAGGGGGTCACGCGCTTGCGATCTTGGCTGAGGTGGGCACCTTTGCCGATGATGTTGACTTTGTTGCGATTACCACGTTCGCGCATCCAGCGCCCAAAGGTGCGCTCGTTGTCGCCACCACCATAGACATGGGCGGTGTCAAAGGTGTTACAACCGGCATCAAGGACTTCGTCGAGCAAATGGAAACAAGCCGGGACATTGTCGGACGAAATCATCACGCTGCCTTGGACCAAGCGTGATACTGGTTTTTCGACGCCAGGAATTTTACCGTACTGCATTGTCATTCCTTTTCTGTGTAAAAAGTACTACCTACTCCATTGGATAGCGCAAACCCCAGACAGCGCGAATCCGGTCCATGGCTTCCATGGTGTGCATCGTATCGCTCCACGGCATGATATCGCTCTCAATACGTTTTTCGCGCAACAAACGACCCACTTCAGCAGCTTCGTAGTGGTAACCATTGCCATCAAAGGGCAACTCGATGACTTCGCTTTTACCGCCCTTGGTAAGCGTCAAGCGTTTGCAGGCAAACCACGGTGATTCGAGGCGAATCTGGCCTTCGGTGCCCATGATTGTTGTTTCCATGGGAGTCGTAGTGCGTACGCCGGTCGAGAAGTAAGCCAAACGGCCATTGGCAAAGCTCATCACGGCAGCACCTTGTTCGTCGACGCCCGTCGAACCGATTTCGGCGATACCAGTGGCGGCAATCGCATCACCGAGCAGCATCACCGACAGCGACACACAATAGACGCCGACGTCGAGCAAGCCACCACCCGCCAGATTACGGTCAAACAAGCGCCCGCTGGGGTTGACGTCGGTACGGAAGCCGAAATCGGACTGGATCATGCGCACTTCGCCAATCGCGCCTTCGTTGATGAGGGCCACTGCTTTGCGCACAATCGGCAAAAAGCGCGTCCACATTGCTTCCATCAAGGGCACATTGGCAGCCTTGGCGGCATCAATCATGGTGCGGGCTTGGGCGGCATTCACCGCGAATGGTTTTTCACACAACACCGCTTTACCGGCAGCAATACAGCGCAATGTGTCTTCCATGTGACTCGGATGTGGGGTGGCCACATAAATCGCATCGACGTCAGCATCATTGGCGAGATCGGCATAGGTGGCGTGAGCGCGAGCTACATTGTACTTACTCGCAAAGCGTTGGGCTGATTCGGCACTGCGTGAACCCACTGCCACGAGGACTGCGTCGGGGTCAGCACGTAACCCTTCGGCAAAAACCCCGGCAATGCGCCCCGTCCCCAAAATCCCCCAACGAATTGGCGCGTTCGTCGTCATTGACCACTCCTTGGTAATTCGATTATCTGTTGTCTGGTGACGCCACTATTGTACAACGAATTAACACGTGTGTGGGATGACTACCGATAAAAAACTCCCCATAGCACGTACCAATTTCACGTCAGGATTTGGCCACAAAAAATCCACCGCCACGCACACGTGACGGTGGATTTATCTATCAGACGTAATTAGCTAATGACTTGGTCAACGACGTCGATATTGGCTTTGCCGCCGTAGAAGTCCCACCATGGCTTGGCACCCTTGGCCAATACTTCGTTGAGGGCTTTGACGTTGGTCACGCCACGGTCGAGCAACCAGGCTTCGAGGGCAGCAGCACCTTGGGTGGCATAGACGGGGACGCCGTCTTGCCAGGTGGCCCGACCACACAACACGCCTGAGAAATTGGTACCCGCTTGAGCGGCAATTTCGAGGGTTTCGCGGAAGATTTCGTCACTCACACCGGCGCTCAAGTAGATGAAGGGCTTGGCAGCGGCTTCGCCGGCTTCACGGAAGTAGCGCATCGTCTCGGGGATGGTGTAGGCGGTTTGACCCTTGTAGGCCCGCGTCCCTTCCACATAGGCGATATTGACGGGTACTTCGACCTTGAGGATGTCGACGCCGTAGCGGGGTTTCGAGAACTCTTGCATGTAGGCGGTGACATATTTGGGCTTGACTTTGGCGAATTCAAAGCCCTTTTCGTCGCCGAGGTTGTCGTCATATGCCAACGGCTCGAGGAAGAAGGGGATGTCGTTGGCGGCACATTCGGCGCCGACGCGCTCAATGAAGGCATGCTTGATGTCGTTGATTTTGGCATCGTCAAAGGCATTGTAATAAAGCAGAATTTTGACGCCGTTGCCACCCAATTCGACGATACGCTTGACGCTCCACTCCGACAACAAGTCGGGCAAACGTCCTTTGACGCTGACGTCGTAGCCGGTTTTTTCGTACGATACAAGCACACCTGAGCCGGGCTGGCGGGCGTTGATGGCATCCAAACCGAATTCGGGGTCCATCAAAATTGCGCTGGAATGTTGAGTCAAAATGCGCGTTACGATGGATTTGAACTGGCTCAGGTCTTGGGCAGTGGCGGTACCGTTTTCGCCCCGTGCTTTGGCGATGGATTTTTGCAATGAACCGCGTTGGTCAGCGGCTGCCGCCGCAATGACGCCATTGGCGTCGGCGCAAGCCAACAAATTATTGTACTTGCCCTTGGTCATTTTGACTTTAGTCACCACAAACTCCTCGTGCCACAATGGCACCTACACAATAATATAGTGATATACCCCATAGACCACCGTCGTGGCCAAAATCGTCCCCGCAATGACTTGCCCGAGGGTGTGGTTGCGCGTATGCAACCGCGACCAGGCAACTGCGACGACAATGCACCAGAAGACGGCTCCGAGGCTGCGCGATTGCAACGTTGCAATAGTCGCCACTGCAGCAATCGCCGAGGCGTGCATACTGATTTTCCACCATAAATTCACAATACCGCACAACACCGAAATCAACAAGAATGAGGCGGCCAGTGCGAGTACCGAAGCCGGTGCATTATACACAGAGAGGATAGTTACTGCAACTATCATCGAAATCCCACCCAACAAAAAGGCTTCGTTGCGCTCTTGGCGATGCGACATTTCAGGGTCGCTGAGTCGTCCTTGCGCCAAGCGGATTTCGTACAAAATCACCACCGGGATGATTTGGATGCACATGGTAATCAGCACCCATTTGGCACCCGTAGCAAAGCCTTCTGGTACATTCAGGGCTGCAATCAGATTGCTTGCCAGCACCGCAAATAGTGGTGAAAAGTATTTGGAAAGAATCAACGCAACACGATCGCGCGTGCTGTGGGCTTCCAACATGATTTTGGGGTACGATTCAACCGGTTGCGACATACGTGCTCTTCTCCAGACGTTATGTTGCGCACAAACGCGCATATTGCTGTAGCACCTGTTGGGCAGCTGATTCCCAACGAAAAAGAGTCGCCTGCATTGGCCCAGTTGTGCGCAACGTCGCGCGGATTGGATCATCGTGTGTCAGCACGACTAATTGGTTTGCCATCATTTCGCTATCCGTAGGCGCCACGCTCAACGCAGCAGTACCGACAACTTCGGGGAGACTCGACACATTTGACACCAATGTCGGAGTACCGCACGCTAATGCCTCGAGTGGCGGTAAGCCAAATCCTTCGTAAATCGACGGATAGACAAAACCCCACGCGAGATTATACAACGCCGGTAAATCTTTGTCATCTACAAAATCAATGAATCGCACAAATTCACTGATTCCGAGCCGCTCCGGAGTCGCAATAATATCTTCGAACATCCAGCCTTTGCGCCCAAACACCAACAACGGCGGCATATCAGCCGCCAATTGGCGGGCCTTGGCATAGGCTTCAAACAAGCGCACGTAGTTTTTGCGCGGCTCGAGCGTCCCACCCGTCAACAAAAACCGCGCCGGCAAGTGGTATTTGTCGCGAATCGGCGCAATCATCGCCTCGGACATTGGCACAAATTGGCCACCTACCGCCGCATAGACCACTTCGATGCGGGCAGGATCGACATGGAGCAAATTGACCAAATCGTTTTTGGTCGAAATCGAGTCAGCAAAAATCGCACTAGCGCTGGCAAGTGATGGCGGCACCGCTTCGGTCAAATAACGCGCCACCCCTGGCACCGCACATTCGGGATGCACCAAATACGACAAATCGTGGATAGTCACAATTCCCGGCTTGCCGGTCGGTGGCAAGACAAAATCCGGCGCATGCACCAGATCTATTGCTCCCGTCAACCATTCGATGCGCAACGGCACCTTGAGACGATGCCAAAACTGCGTCAGCCGCCGTGGTGGCAACGGGATAGCGAGGGTTTTTGTGCCAGCCCGCAACGCCACTAGTTCGGCAATATCCGCCTGGTAGGGCGGTTTTTGACCAGGCCAGCCTGACGCATAACAAAGCACAAATTGATAGTTAGCAGGGGCAGCCAGCAATACCGCACGAATTAATTCACGGGTATAACGCCCAATCCCCGCGCCTTGCCAGGCCCCCGCCGTATAATCAATAGCCACACGCACCGTCATCGCCGTTTACTCACTATGTACAAAATCGTCCCAAAAATAATGATGCTCCAGAAATTAATCAACCGATCAAGTAACGTGACCGCCAATGCCACGTGCCGTGTCACATGCACCATAGTGACCAGCACTGCCGTGACGGCCCCTTCGACCAACCCCAACCCCGCCGGCGTAAAGGGCACCACCGTCAATAACGACGAGGCCAGCGACACAAAAATCACCAACGACAACGGCAACGACAAGCCGAGGTTGTGCATCGACACAATCACAAAGTAGAGCCGGCACCCTTCGAGCAACCAAATCACCAACGTCAAGCCAATCAACCCCGGCAGAATTTGGGGATTGAATGATTGCAAGGCAGTAGCCGAAAACTGCGTATAGCGCTCTTGGAAACGTGCCGGAATGTAGCGTTGCGCGATGGGGCCCAACCAGCGTAGGCTCATCAGCAATATCACAATCACGGCGACTAAGCCCGCACCAACCCAAAACAACCACTGCATCTCGGGCGGGACATGCGTGCCAAACAACGCCATCCCCGAAATCACCAAAAAGGTGAACAAACCCAACATATCAAGCAAACGCTCGGCAAACACCGTACCAACCGTGGCCGAAAACGACACATCGCCGTTGTGTTTGAGCAGATAACCGCGATAGACGTCACCTAATTTGGCAGGCACCACACAATTCACAAACCACGACAAGTAGATGTATTCCATCAAAGCTGGCAACGACGCCCAACTGCCGCGGGCGGCTTTGGGAGCGATATCGGCATGCTCAAGGAGCATCCGCCAGCGCAAGGCCCGTAGCGGAAAGGTCAGATAAAAGACGCCCAAGGCTACAAATAGATATTTAACGTCGGTTTCACGCATGGTGGCCCAGGTCTCAGCAACACTGACATCGAGGCTCCGAAAGACGAAAAAAATCAAGGCTGCGGCCAGCCCAAACGATACCCACGTACGCGGGCGGCGCAAGGCATCCAGCAACGAAAATCCACGCTCACTGGTATTGTTTTTAGCATCCATATTCACGGCGGTACCATTCCCAATAGTGGGCCAACCCGCGAGCGAGTGGCGTTTGCGGTTGAAAACCCAGTAACGTCTGGGCCCGGTCGATGCGCGCAAAGGTGCGCGGTGGGTCAGCAGCAGGCAATGGTTGTGATTCAATGTGGGCGTTCAAGCCGGTAATTTGCTCGAGTACCCGCACAAATTCTATCAATTCAACCGGGTCAGAATTCCCCAAATTAAAGACTTCAAAGGGCAAATCACAGGTAAGTGCAGCCAGGACTCCTGCCACGATGTCGCTGACATACGTCCAGTCGCGATATACCCCTACGCCACCATTAAACAAGGTAATCGGCGCGCCTTGACGCATTTTGTCGACAAACAAGCTAGGGGTCATATCGGGACGACCACGGGGACCATACACCGTGAAAAAGCGCAATACCCGCGTCGGTACGCCGTATTGATAGTGGTAGGTATATGCCAGGATCTCCGCAGCTCGCTTGGTGGCGGCATAGGGCGACAACGGACGATCGGCCGTCTGTGATTCATCCCACGGGGTCGGCAAGGCACCATACACCGACGATGTCGAGGCGATAATCAGGCCTTTGACCGCATAGCGGTGTGCCAAATCAAGAATATGCATAGTACCACGCACATTGACTTCTTCATAGAGCAGGGGGTGTTGTACCGAGTAGCGCGGACCAGCCATGGCGGCCAAATGCGCCACATGAGTGGGTTTGTGTGTGGCAAACACGTGCGCTAACGCATCGGCATCACGGATATCACCGGTGACCAATGTGAAATTGGGATTGGTATGAGCGGTCATCAAATGCCGCCGTTTGCGGTCGGGAGTATAGTAGTCATTGAAATTATCAAACGCCACTACCTGTTCGCCCCGTGCGAGTAACGCATCAACCACATGGCTGCCAATAAATCCAGCCCCACCAGTGACCAGATAGGTCATACTTGTTCCTCCCGCATTGTCGGAGCGAAACGCATCGCCACTCCTGCCAACGCCACCACCGCCGCCGTATGTAACGGCAAGTAATTCACCTGCAAATACTCAAAACATTCGTGTACCGCAACTGCTGCCATCGTACCACAAGCGGCGATTGCGACCCAACGTGCCACACCACCCAGATGAGTCGTACGCCAAGCCCGTCGCCATTGCATCACCCACAACCCAAGATACGCCAACAGTCCGATAATTCCTTGTTCGGCAGCAATTTGGACATAGGCGTTGTGGGCATGCCCCCGTGAAATCAGCCAACCCTTACGGGCAAATTCAGGGTAGACGCGTGTATAACTACCAGGTCCAATCCCCAACACCGGCGCACTCTGCCACATGGCCACCCCTGCCTTGAATTGGGCGGCGCGTTCAACCGCAGCATATACGGTGGGGCGCTGTTGGGCTTCATCACGCATAATGTCTGGCGCACTGAAAATCTGCGTGGCACTCCCCAGCCGAGGTCCAAACGGTGCCGGGATATATTGCCAGCCCCCCGCCAACACGAACGCCGCCACCACTACAATCACCGCGACGCCCCGGCGCCACCAGCCCCCAACTAACCAGAGAATCACCAATACTCCGGCGATAGCGCCAATCCACGCTCCCCGTGAAAACGACAAGAGCAACGCAGTCCCAATCAACCCTAATATCCCCAGCATTAGCCAAAACCAACGGCTTTGGCGTTGCCACGCCACAATCGTAAAGCACAATACCAGCGGCCATGCGCCATTCAGATAGCCCGCAAACGAATTGGGCTGTCCAATGGTGCCAAAGGCCCGAGTAAAGTGTGAATTGGCGATATGAAAGGCCGCCGGGCCAATGCCACGCGTGCTTTGCACCAACGCAAAGACGGATTCACCCAGCGGCGCAAGGATTAATACCACCACCAATACCGCCACATCCTGCCAGCGCCGTGGCACCACATAGACCAGATACCCGACCAGCAATGCGAGTCCCCAGCGCCGGATTTCGTCGACCCCATTGCGCCAGCCTGCTGGTGCAAAACCACTCGCCAGACAAAGAGCGATCAGTACCAATACCCGTGCCGGTGTCGTTTCGTCGGCAGGCCAATCCTGCCAACGACGCAACTGCCATGTCAGCACGAGAGTCGCAAATAACACCACCGTCGCCAGCTGGGAATGACTATATCCTGCCATCATCAGATAATCTTGCATCGGCACAGCAATAATGGCATAGATGACACCCCACATAATAATGGGTGTCTGCCACAGCACACGGAGCCACGCCGACGCCTTGATCATGCCAATTCCCCCAATTGTTGGAGTTGACTGCGGAACCACGGAATAGTGCGTTGCAATCCTTCGTGCACCGACACTTGTGGCTCCCAGCCAAGGATCGTCCGCGCCCGAGTAATATCAGGTTGGCGCACCTGGGGGTCATCTTTGGTGCGCAAATCCTTGCGGATAATCCCTGCCGCATTCCCCGTCAATTCATTGATGATTTGGGCAAATTCTTCAATGGTGCGCTCTTGCGGGTTGCCGATATTAATAGGCTCCACAAAGTCACTCTGGAGCAAACGATAAACCCCTTCGACCAAATCATCGACATACTGGAATGAACGAGTTTGACTGCCGTCACCATAGACGGTCAACGGTTCACCCCGCAACGCTTGTTGGATGAAGTTCGGCACCACCCGACCGTCACGCAGGCGCATCCGTGGTCCATAGGTGTTAAAAATCCGCACGATGCGGGTTTCAACGCCATGAGTACGGTGGTAGGCCATCGCCATTGCCTCGGCGAAACGCTTGGCTTCGTCGTAGACACCCCGAGGACCGATAGGATTGACATGACCGTAGTAGCCCTCGGATTGGGGGTGAATCTGAGGATCGCCGTACACTTCAGACGTCGACGCCAACAAAAAGCGAGCCTTTTTTTCTTTGGCGAGCCCAAGTACTTTGTGCGTGCCTAGTGCCCCTACTTTGAGGGTCTGGATGGGTAATTCGAGGTAATCTACCGGAGAGGCCGGGGAGGCGAAATGCAACACGGCATCGAGTGGTCCATCAATGTAGATATAGTCGGTCACATCGTGCTTCATAAAGCGGAAGCGTTCGTGCCCAAACAAATGACCAATGTTGTCGGCACTGCCCGTAATCAAGTTGTCCATGGCAATGACGGTATGTCCCTCGGCCAAAAAACGTTCGCTCAAATGTGAACCGAGGAAGCCAGCCCCACCGGTAATTAATACACGCATTACACTCAACCTTTATGTCAACTAAAATATTCCACAGCCAGGATGTGCTATAGGAGTCTACCGCTAGTAGGCTCCTCGTCCCGACAACACCGTGGGAATTGTCTGCGCCACAATGCGCAAATCCATCAGCAACGACCAATGTTCGACGTAATAAATATCGAGGCGCACCATTTCTTCGAATGTGGTATCACTGCGCCCCGACACTTGCCACAGTCCAGTCAAGCCTGGTTTGGCGGCCAAGCGGCGCAAATGCCAGGCTTGATAGCGGGCGACCTCGTCGGGGGTGGCAGGACGCGGCCCCACCCAGCTCATTTCGCCCCGGGCAATATTCCATAATTGGGGCAATTCATCGAGGCTGGTGCGGCGCAACAATTGCCCCACTCGCGTCCGGCGAGGGTCGTTGCGGATTTTGAAAATCGGTCCATCGGCTTCGTTTTGGGGAATCAGTTCAGCTTTGCGGGCCTCGGCGTCTTCGACCATAGTACGGAATTTATAGACTTTGAAGTGGCGCCCATTGACGCCAACCCGTGTCTGTGCAAAGACAATCGAGCCCCGTGAGTCGAGTTTGATGGCGATGGCAATGATAGCGGACAACAACAATACGAGTGGACTGACCACAATCGTCAATACCAAATCCAAGGCACGCTTCATAATCATATTGAAGCCTTGAATCGAGACGTCTCGCAACCCAATCAATGGCAGACCATCAAATTCACCGATATCGACCCGATCAAAACTGAGTTCAAACAAATCAGGCACCATACGAAAATCGACGTTAGCATGGCGGCAGGCATCGATGATTTGCGGTAAGCGATGATGTTCAAAAAACGGCAACGCAATAATCACATGGTCAACTGCATGCTCACGCAATACATCGGTCAACGCAGCAATCCCACCCAAATGATGGAAGTGCAGTGGTTGGGCGGTGTTTTCGAGACCACTATCATCACGGTCAGCCACATAACCGACCAAGGTATAGCCCAGATGTGGGCGCGCCACGACCCCCGCCATGACCGAATGGCTAATGTCACTATCACCGATGACGAGATAGCGCTCGCGATCGAGTCCACGGGACCAACGCAAGCGGCGCACCAACACGATGATCAACCGCACAATACTCAGCGATACCATCACCAACACAAAGGCAAAGGCAATTACCAAACGGGAGTAATAGAGCGGACGATACGAAAAGACCACGATGACGAGTAAGGCCGCCGCTGTGGTCGTACTATTGAAAATAATGCGCAGGTTAGCGGTCCAACCAGCATTGGCCGGCAAGCGATACATACCACGGATAGCAAATTGGACTTGGACAAGCAACAACAACAGCACGCCAATTGGCGCAAAGGCGCTCCACGAGACGTAAAACTCGTTCGGCACCTCGCGCACTAGCGCACCAACCATCCCAGGCCAAACCACAAGATAACGCAATGCATATGCCATGCCCATACTCGCCAAAATGACGATGCTATCAAGGGCAAAAAACAACATCCACGACGCATTTTCACGCGCCACCGGAGGTGATTTGATTGCAGGTGATGGTTGTACCACGCCGGGCTCCTTCATATTAGCCCATCATGTGCCATGCCTATGGCACATAATCCTCTGTCCACACCAGCGAGGCTTTTTCGATATAGACGGTTTGTCCAATCTCGATGCCTTGTTTGATCAACTCTGTACTAATCCCAGTGGCTTCGAGTACGCGTTGCAAGCGCCCCAATGACTCAGACTGTGCAAAATTGGTCATCGACACGAGGCGCTCAATCCGGCGTCCACGCACCCGCCAACCATGGGTCACCGCTTCTACTGTAAAGCGATAATCGAGCTCTGTTGATACCGGCCACTCCAATGTTTCAACCCGCGGTGTGCGGTCGAAATCAAGCGGATTGGCGTCGAGGATCAAGGCAGCCTTGCGGATCAAGGGCTCGACGCCGGCACGTGTGGCCGCCGAAATCTCGAAGACTTCGCGCCCTTCGGCCACGAATCGTGCTTTGTATTCTTCGATGAAAATTGCCGCATCGGGAAGATCGCATTTATTGAGCACAATCAACTGCGGGCGTTCGGCTAATTCGGGGCGATACAGCCGCAATTCTTCGTTAATTTTGCAGTAATCTTGCCATGGGTCACGCCCGTCAACGGCAGCCACGTCGATGACGTGCAGGAGCACGCGGGTGCGTTCGACATGCCGTAAAAAACTATGCCCCAAGCCCACACCACGATGGGCACCTTCGACGAGACCAGGGATGTCTGCCACGACGAAAGTCTCTTCACCATACGACACCACACCCAAATTGGGCATCAGGGTCGTAAAGGGATAGGCGGCGATTTTGGGGCGGGCCGCACTCATGGCGGCAATCAATGATGATTTACCGGCATTGGGGAAACCAACTAACCCCACATCAGCAAGCAGCTTCAACTCGAGATTAATTTCGAGCTTCTGGCCAGGTTCACCCAGTTCGGCGATGCGTGGCGCTTGATTGGTCGAGGTAGTAAAGTGCAAATTCCCTAAGCCCCCTTTGCCACCGCGCGATGCCAACAAGCGTTGACCATGCGCCACCAAGTCGACGGTACACGACACCCCATCGATGGTGGTACGTACTTGCGTCCCAGGCGGAACTTTGATGGTTACATCGCGACCATCGGCACCATGCCGGCGGGCGGTACCACCATTGCTGCCCGATACCGCTTCGAAGCGGTTTTTTTCACGGAATTGCAACAAGGTGTTGATACTTGCATCCGCCAACAAATAGATATGACCACCGCGGCCACCATCGCCGCCATCAGGGCCACCGTGCGGCACGTACTTCTCGCGACGCATCGTCGCCATTCCATCGCCACCGGTCCCGGCCTGCAGGAAGATGGTTGCTTGATCGTAAAAGTCACCCGACATACCCACCACATATTTCGATAAAAATGCCAGCGCAGACGGCGCTGGCATAAAAGGCACCGAACAGACGGCCCCGCCGCCATACCAATCAGCTTACGACTTTGGTTCTTCCTTGGTTTCGGCCGGTTTGTCATCATCTTTGATGGCGGTGCGGAATGACTTAATGCTGCCACCCAACGCCGATGCAATCCCGGTAATCCGACTGGCACCAAACAACAAAATGATAATTACCAAAATTATCAACAACTCAGGTACGCCGAGGTTCATGATGAAGCTCCTTCTCAGTTGACCACGAAATCAACAATCACACGGCTATTATACCCTACCAGGCGTGCATGTCAACGCCGAGCAACCGCACGATAGACCGCAAGGGTGCGTCGTGCCGTTTCTTCCCACGAAAAACGCGCCGCCTGCACCGGACCACGCGCTGCCAAATCCTCCCGCAGTGTCGCATCACTGAGTACCTGGCGCATCGCCAACGCCCAGCCATCGACATCATGTGGGTCTACTTGGTACCCTGCGTCCCCGGTCACTTCAGGCAAACAACTGGCATTACTCACAATCACCGGCGTGCCACAGGCCATCGCCTCGAGCGGCGGCATCCCAAAGCCTTCGTATAGCGACGGGAATACAAACGCCGTAGCAGCCCCGTACCACAGATGCTGCTCTTCTTGGGGGATATACCCGACAAACCGCAATTTGTCGCCCAAATTCAAGCGCTCTGCTTGCGCCAAAATCGGCTCGTACAACCAACCACGCCCGCCACCAATCAGCAACGGCGCGTCGACTTCATGCGCGATTTGGGCATAGGCATCGAGCAAACGAGGGATGTTTTTGCGGGGCTCAAGTGTACCTAAATAAAACAAATAGCGCTCAGGTAACCCATTGCGCTGGCGGAAGGCCGCTAATTCTGCCGGCGCTGATGGCCGAAACCGGGCATCACAGGCATCATATGTCACCGTAATCCGCTCAGCTGGCACCTTGAGGTGCGTCACTATTTCTTGTTTGGCGTATTCCGACACCGTAAACAAATGCGCCGCCCGTTTGGCCGACACCTCGATGGCCCAACGGGTATACATCCGGTTAATGCGCCGGAATGTTTGCGGGAACAACATCGCGCTCAAATCGTGAATCGTCACTACCGATGGCACACCAGCGAGCAGCGGCATGACATTGAGCACCCCGTGATAGACATCGGCACCATGCGCCGCCAACAACGGCGGCGCCAACACTTGTTCCCATGGAATCCGCACCCGCGGGTTGATGGTAGGGAATCGGCTCGGGCGTACCGTGAAATTAGCAGGCAACCCGAGTGCCGCCGCATCAACGCCATGCGTGGTATAGACGGTATAACGGTTGGTAGTATCTATCTTGCCGAGATGCTCGAGCAATGATTCGACATAGTGTGATACCCCTGCCCGCCGGAAATTCGCGGTGTGCGCCAACAAATGCGCATTAATTGCCACATGCATCGGTTGCGCTCCTATGGTAGCGTGGTTGGCAACGGTTGGAATTGCGCAATTGGACCGATAGTTTGGCTTGGCCAATAGACCACCCAGGCCTGACCAATCACGCGATCAAACGGCAAACCACCCCATTCACGCGAGTCACTACTATTTTCACGGTTATCACCCAACACAAACAAGCTATTGGATGCCACGGTAATTGGTCGCGTGGCACATTCATCACCTTGGTGACAATAAGTCGGCGCCCCTTGCAAATAAGGCTCTACCAATTGTTGCCCATTGACAAACACCATGGCATCACGGAATTCGATAATATCACCAGGCAAACCAATCACCCGTTTGATATAGTCTTTGCTGGGATCATTGGGGTATTCAAACACGACGACCTCACCATAGGTGGGCATCGCGATGGGATAGACGATTTCTGGTGGTAAATCTTTACCAAGTACCCGTTGTGGTGCATTCAAATCAAAGTGTAGATTGGCTAATTTATTCACCAAAATAAACTGCCCCGAATGCAAATTGGGCTCCATGCTTTGGCCTTCGATGAGGAAGTTTTGCACCACGCCCCGCACCAAAAAAAACAAAATCACCACAAATATAATCATTTCCGCCAATTCGCGAATATAGCGGAGCTCACTCGTCGGCTTAGTCGGCAGACTGGCCGTTTGCGTCATACTTAATTCCAATAGTTGTCGATCGGCGTCACGCTGTTCCCATGGTTGCATAGCTGAGTTTCCTTGATGCTACATATTGCGTATATGATACCACGATTGCTGTATAGAATTGAGTACACCGTCGTATATATTATAGTGCCTCGCATAGGGCACACAGAAGACGCAGAGATATGTTTCAGGGACTTGTTGCTCTATGCTATTATTTATTCACATTGATATTTAGTATTGAATTGACAAACAAAATGACTATCATCCGTACGACTATCGCACTTATAATCCTGAGTGGCGTGTTTTTGGGGGCTCCACAAATAACCAAGAGTGCCCAATTCACACAACCGGCCGATTACCCATACCCAGAAACCGCCACACGCACTGCGTCACGCACCGTTACGGCATCACGCACCGTCATGCCATCGCTCACCCTCACCGCGTCACAAACCCAAACCCCAACCCGCACTGCTACCAAAACAGCCACACCGTTTGTTTATTCCACCCGTACGCCGAACGGGACGCTGACCGATACCCCAACCGCCAGTGAAACACCGGCGATAAGTGTCACGCCAAGCAATACCGCAACCCCAACAATCACACCACTCAATCAAGCCTGTATCGACAAGCTCAAATTCCCTGGTGCAAGCCTGTCCGGTTGCGATTTCCGCAATATGGACTTTATTGCATATGGCTATACCAGCCTGAGCTACCGCAATCTGAGTGGTGCCAACCTGAGTGGTGCCAACCTCACCGGCATCAGCCTCGTGAGTGCAAACCTCAAAGGCGCTAATTTAACCAATGCCAATTTAACCGGTATCAACGGCTATTTCACGCAATTTACCGGCGCCAATCTCACCAATACAATCATTACCGATGCCTTTTTGTCGCGCGCTGATTTGAGCAAAGCCAACCTCACCAATGCCCAAATCGACCACCTCATCTGCCCATCAGCATGTGTTTTTACTGATGCAATTTTTACCAACACCTATTCACACGGCATTGAAAACGCCACCCTTTCACCGGC
>CALFIC010000004.1 GCA_937876225.1 uncultured Chloroflexota bacterium
ACGAAATCGCAATGTCGCCCAAATAACGAGGCATCCCGGGAGGCAAGACAAAGCGGGGGTCACTGTCATCGTCTGCAAACGACAAGACATCGGTTTGGCTATCGATTTTACGGTAATCGCGGTTGTATTGGTGGATTTCTTCGGCAGTGGTTACATACACCGTTACTTCGATATCACCCTTGGTTTGTTGGTGCGTCAAGGTGGCGCGCACAGCTCGCTCGACCAAGGCTTCGTCAAGCACCACACCTACTAATTCGTCTGATGTTTGTACATCAACAATCGCATTGCTCATATATGTCCTTGTGGTTCTACAACGGGTTCACCGGCTGGTTTCTTGGCGGGCGAATAATCAACGCGGGGGTGATAAATCCCTTTGAGGGTCGTAATAAAGGCTTCACGAATACGCGTTATGTCATCTAATGTCACGAGGGCATCAGCGAGTTGACCATTTTGCATGCGCTCTTCGATGATAGATGTCACCAAGGCATCAATCGTCAAGCCTTCGCCGATTTTGGCGGCCACCGCACCACTCTGCACCTTGGAGCGCACCGTCGCTTCGACACTATCTGCCAGCATCATAATCACTTGCTCGCGCGATGTGGGGATAGGGCCAGGATAGGTGAAATCGGCGATGTCAGCAGTCGCATCCGCTTCAAGTGCTTTGTTGTAAAAATAGCGCACCACCGACGTGCCATGATGGGTCGCAATAAAATCAATTAGTTTGACCGGCAAGTGGGCAGCCCGCGCCATCACGATGCCATTGCGCACATGATCAATGATAATCTGGGCGCTTTTGTGGGGCGGCAAACTATCGTGCAGATTGACCCCATCGCTTTGATTATCGGTGAAATAAAAGGGATGCTCGACTTTGCCGATATCGTGATAATACGAGGCCACCCGGAGCAACAAGCCATCGGCGTTAATCGCTTCAGCGGCGCTTTCGGCCAAATTCCCCACGGCAACACTGTGATAATAGGTACCGGGGGCTTCTCGCACGAGGCGTTGCAACAGTGGTTGGGAGGGATGAGCGAGTTCGAGCAATTGCAAACCCGACACCATGCCAGCGAGTGTACCAAATATCCCACACAGACTGAGTGCCAACAACGCCGACAACAAGGCGCCACCACCACTAATCGATAACAACGGCCAAATCGCATTCCAATCGGTTTGATGTTCAACCATCAACAGCACCCCGAGGGCTGTCAACATGCTCATCAGCATGGCCACCCCACCCGCCACCACAAATGCCAACGAGCGATCGACCCGACGGGTCATAATACTCCCGACGATAGCAGCAATAAAGGGTGGTAATCCGAGTGACAATGACCCCCGCCCAATCAAAAATACCGCAAATCCGACGGTAATCGTGACAAGCATGGCGCTCCGCAACCCATAAAACGTCGACACGAGCAGTGCCGCCATCACGAGGGGCGATGCGGCGACTAACATGGGAGCCACGCCAGCGCCAATTCGGGTCAAGATTACCGCCACCACCATCAATATCACCAACGCCCATAACTCTGTCGCACGGGTGGCTGCGTTGCGGTCGACATGCCACAAGGTGGCAGCAAAGAGTGCCGCTAATACCCCTGCCATCACTATTTGGCCGAGCACTTCATACCACGTGACACGCATCGTCAATACTCCAAGAGCCGTGAGTTTTTCGAGAATGACAGGCGTGACGACGTCACCAGCCCGTACGATATTTTCGCCTTGCTGGATAGCCACCGTGACGGGCGCAACTTTGGCCCGGGCCGCAGTTTGGGCTTGCTGAGTACGGGTATTGTCAACCGCCACATTGATTTGGATGAACGGCGTAATAAAGCGCAAAATCAAAGCACCCCGAGCCGCCGGCGTATTGGCACTGATGTACGAAGGAATAATCGATGCTGTCAGCAACTGCATGGTACGCACATCAATGCGGTTGCCCACATCATTGAGCGAACGGTCATAGATGACCAAAATCTGGGTACGTAGTTTCTCCCAATCAGCCACACTTAAATCAGTCAACTGTTGAGCGATTTCGTGCGAAATCAGGTCAACATCGAGGGTCGTATCGAGGTCATCAAGCTTCTGCATGCGATTTTTCCAGGGTTCCCCATTGCCACGAATCTTTTCGATGTTATCGAGCAAATTCACCAGCTGCACCCGCTGATTGAGCAACAAATAGGGGTCAATCGTAGCTTGGATGAGATTGGGGTCGGCTGCTGCCGTCGCTTGAGCTTGGGCAGTCAAGACATCACTGACAAACGTCACTTGGCGCGGCGCTTGCACACTCACCGGGCTAGGGCTACCCACCACAATGCCCTGCACTGACGCCGGTTGGATAGTAAACACTGCCCAAAAACAGAGCGCAAGTACACCCGCCGCCCCCCACAACAACCGTTGTGTAGAGGCGATAAACGGCGTCATTGATGACAGTGTGGGCAATTTCATGCTTAACTCAACAACTCGCGCACGACTTGATTGAGGATGCGGCCATCAGCGCGACCTTTGAACTGTTGCATCACTACTGGCATGACTTTGTTCATGTCTGCCGCCCCTTTGGCACCCGATTGCGCGATGATGGCGGCAATCTGGGGACGCAGCTCGTCAGCACTCAGCATACGTGGCAAATAGGCTTCGAGGATTACCACTTCTTTTTCTTCTTTTTCGGCTAGCTCTGGGCGATTGCCTTTACGATACATCTCCACCGATTCGCGGCGCCGTTTGACTTCTTTGATGATGATGTCGATCATTTGGGCTTCGCTCAACGACACCGCATCCACCGCCGCCTGACTCGCCGCCATATTCGATTCACCACCGGCGGCATCATAGGCTTGTTTTTTTTGATTATCAAAACTGCTTTTGATGGCATTCATCGCCATCCGCAACGTATCGACCCGCAATTGGTCACGGGCGCGCATGGCGTCTTTCATGTCGTTTTGTAGGCGTTGGTGCATATTGAGCATCACTGGACTCACTTTCGTTACTTACAGCGCGATGCGCCGAGGGCGGACGCGTTGTTGTTCTGCTTTAATAATAGCCTGAATTTGCGCCACCGCATCATCGAGGCGTTCGGCGCGGTTAAACACCACATAATCAAAGGCCCCCACTTGGGCCATTTCGCGTTCGGCATGCGTCATTCGGCGCGCAAATTGCTCGGGGGATTCGGTGCCCCGCCCCAGCAAGCGCTGTTTAAGTTCATCCATACTACCTGGCGCCAAAAAGATCTGAATCGCACCGGGGACCAAGCGCTTGAGGGTAGCCGCCCCTTGCACGTCGATGCGCAAAATCACATTGTGCCCCGAATCGAGCCCCGAGCGGATGCTCTGCTTGGGAATACCTTTGTAATGGCCATAGACCTCGGCCCATTCCACCAGTTCGTTTTGGGCAATCAAGGCCTCGAATCCTGCGGTATCATAGAAAAAATAGTCGACACCGTCGACTTCACTAGGGCGTGGCGGCCGGCTGGTCGCCGTCACCACAAATTGAAACGCTTCGTCGCATTCGCGCAAGCGCGCCAACAACGCATCTTTGCCGACGCCTGACGGCCCCGAGATGACCAGCATCAGCGGTTGCGGGTGTGCGCCACGCAGGAGTGGATTTAGTTCGTTGTCGTATGTCATCATATTGGTATACTAACAGCTATGACAATCGATACATTGGCCGTAACGGCTCTGTGCCACGAGCTCCACGCTTTTGTTGGCGCCAAAATTCAAGATAGCGTAATCGCCTCACCCTTGAGCCTTGCGCTGGAGCTCTACCACCAACGCCAGCGCCGCTGGCTGTTGCTGTCTGCTCACCCCAAACTCGCTCGCATCGCCCTCCACAGCCAACGCATCCCCCGCGGGGTTGATCAAGCCACGCCGTTGTTGCTCCTTTTACGCAAATATGTCGAAGGCGGCCGATTGGTCGCTGTCGACCAACCCGACTTAGAACGCATCATATCGCTTAGTATAGCCAAACCACCCGAACCACGCAACCCCGACGAACCAGTCACCGAGCTCGTCACCGTCAAACTCATCATCGAAATCATGGATCAACGCAGTAATATATTCCTCGTCGATGAACACGGCATCGTCATCGAGTGCGTCAAACGGGTCACGGCCCAGATGAGCCGGCGGGTCGCACTCCCCCAGCATCCCTACACCATCCCCCCTGTCCCCGACAAAGCCGACCCGCGCACCGGCGATGCCACGCCCCTACTGGCCACCCTGGTCCACGAGCCCAACATCGCCAAAGCCTTGGTCAGCACCTACCGGGGCGTATCGCCCCAAATGGCGCGTGAAGCGACCTTTCGGGGCGACGACGCCCCCACCCAGAGTGTAGCCCAACTCGCTGCCATGTTTGCGGCCCCGGCACAACCGTCGATTATTCATGACGAATATGGCGTGCCTCAGTTTTTTGCCGCCTATCAACTGACCCACAAAGGCCACTTCAAACAAATCGCCAGCGTTAGTGACGCCATCATCGCCTATGCGGCCTCGCGCGAAGCGCTGGGTGATTATCGCCGCCGCCGCGATGCCTTGGCCCAGCGCATCAACGACCACCGCGAGCGCGTGATGCGCCAATACAACGCCCTCAGCCAAGAAATGACCAAGGCCGAAGCACTCGAGCAATTACGCTGGGAAGGCCAGATGATCTATGCTTACATCCACGACATTACCCCTAGCATGAGTAGCCTCGTCGTCGATGGGCAGACGATTAGCCTGACGCCTCACGTGCCCCCCTCGCTCCAAGCCCAAGAGCGCTTCAAACAGTACGACAAGGCCAAATCAGCCTTAGCCGGCTTGCCCGAACGCATCCAGAAAGCTACTGACGAACTGGCCGGCATCGACGAGACGTTGACCTTCCTTGATTTGGCTGAAAGCTTCGAAGCCATCGAATCCGTCGCCCGCGACGCCCTCAATGCCGGCTGGGTACGCGCCGCCGATGTGCCCCGCCAAGCCCGCGTCAAACCGTTGCCGCCGTTGCGCTTTAATTTCGACAATTTTATCGTCTATTGTGGGCGCAACGCCTACCAAAACCAGCTAGTGACCTTTACCATCGGTGAATCGCAAGACATCTGGATGCATGCCCGCGGTATGCCCGGCGGCCACGTCATCATCAAAACCCAAGGACGCCCAGTGCCCGACCACGTGATGCACCACGCCGCTGCCCTCGCCGCCTATCACAGCAAATCACGCAATGAATTGGCCGTTGATATCGATTATTGCCGGCGCAGCAGTGTGCGCAAAGTCAAAGGTGGTCCCCCTGGACTGGTGACCTGCACCGCCGATGGCACCCTGCGCGTGGCACCCCATAAAGCAACAGATTTGACGTGATGACATCGACGAAATTATTTACATTTTTCGTGTTTTCATTTATACTCGGCATACTTCCATCGTTGCGTTGGTGAGGAACAAATGATGACGACTATTGATGAACTCTATGCCCAAATAAATGCGTTGCCATCAGATCAGCGCGCCACGCTCATCGCGCGCCTGTTGCACGATAGCGCGCCAGATGATGCAGGTGACCAACCCCAATGGAAAACCGGAGCGGAAATTGTCGCACTCATCGAATCAATGCCACCCATTCAGTTGATCGATGATCATATCGATGATCCAGTGGCGTGGGTCAACGCACAACGTGCCAAACGCCAGGCCCTCGTCGAGGCACGGGTAGCCGAATATGATGCACAACATGGGTTGACCTATGATAAACGCAATCCTTGATACAACGGTAATTATTCACATCATTCGAAAGTATCCGCCAGCACTCGCATATATCAATGTAGCGGATTACTATGCATTCACACCAATTACATGGTTTGAAGTAATCGTTGGTGCAGCCAATAAGCAACAGCGTGAGCAATTAATCTATTCGATCAATCAATTTCAGCTCTGTCATCATACCGAAGCAGACCAAAACTGGGCTATTACCCAATTTCAGCGCTTTCAATTCAGCCATCACATCGGCTACAACGATTGTCTCATCGCCGCAGTAGCGTACCGCTTGCAAATCCCACTCTATACCCACAACCTTAAAGATATGCAACCATTGCTGGGTACCCTCGCGATTCAACCCTATCAATACTAAACCACGTCACTTCTTTGTTATTTTTTCTTTTTGGTAAAAAATGCGTGGGGCGCATGGCGGTGAATGAGCAGGCGTTACGACTACTGTCGGCGCTGGATTCGGGTAGACTGACGAACGGTGTCATCCTGCATTTCCTATTGGCGCTAATTTGTGGTAGAATGAATCTTCGTGCCGGGGTTGTCCCGTAGCAGCACATGCGAAGGTACTGACACAAGAGGAGTTGTCAACATGGCTATCGAACTCAATTTGACGAAGCGCACCGTGACCGGCAAAAAGGTCAACAATTTGCGCAAAACCGGTGTATTGCCCGCTACCGTATACGGCAAGCACTTGGCCCCCATCACCGTACAAACCGACGCCCGCGCCTTTGCCCCAGTCATGAAGGCTGCCGGCAAAACGTCGTTGGTTACCCTCAACATCGCCGGTGAAGAACCCATTGCCGCCTTTATCCACAGCTTCCAACGCCACCCCGTCAGCCGTGCCATCATTCACGTCGACTTCCACGCCGTCGACATGAGCGAGACGGTCGAAGTCGATGTGCCCGTGCACATGAAGGGTGTGTCGCCGTTGGTTGTGCGTGGCGATGCAATTTTCAACCACGTTACCACCTTGCGCGTCCGCGCCTTGCCAGGCAATTTGCCCACCGAAATTGTGGTTGATGTGAGCGGCCTCGACATGTTCGACAAAGCCATCCACGTCAGCGACATCAAACTCGTCGGTGGCGCCATCATCCTCGGTCATGCCAGTGATTTGGTCGTCGGTTTGGCTACCGCCGGTCGCGGTGAAGGCGTGGCTGTTGCCAATGCCGCTGAGCCCGAATTGGTGCGCACCCGCGAAGCCAAAGCCTAAATCATTCTTACAATCCCCCCACCGCGTTGCTACGTGGTGGGGGGATTTTTTATGTGCTGGCGCAGAGCCTACCCAAAAGAGATAAAAATATCCCACCATCGACCCCGTCGACGGTGGGATGGAGGGAGGGTATCTCCGTACGGCAACTCGTTAGCGGGCTACCTTTACGGTGATACCCATACGCATGTGACTACTACCCATGAGCACCACCTCCTTTATGCCTAGACGGCATTTTGTTTCAAAAAGAATCCTAGCTAGATAATACGCAGGTTTGGAAAATTTGTCAAGGGTCAAATTAGCACATGATGCAACTCGTCGCAACGCCCGGCGCAGTACGATATAATGCCTATATCAAAGATGCGTTCTATCGTATGTGGAGTCGACGTATGTCACGCTATATCCTCGCCATAGACCAAGGCACGACCAGCACCCGCTGTATGATTTTTGATCAGACCAGCCAAGTCATCGCCGTAGCCCAACACGAGCACACCCAAATCTACCCCCAGCCAGGCTGGGTCGAGCATGACCCCCAAGAAATCTGGCAACGCAGCCAACAAGTCATCGGCGAAGCCTTCACCAGCGCCAACCTTAGCCGCACCGATATCGCCGCCATCGGCATTACCAACCAACGCGAAACGACCATCGTCTGGAATCGCCATACCGGCACGCCCTACGCCAACGCCATCGTCTGGCAAGATATGCGCACCGACGCCATCTGCCGCGAATTGGCCGGCACAATCGGCAACGACCGCTTCCGTGCCCAAACCGGGCTCCCCCTCGCCACCTACTTTTCGGGCCCCAAAATCCGTTGGCTGCTCGACAATGTCAGCGGCCTACGTGACGATGCCGAACGTGGCGATGCTCTGTTTGGCACCGTCGATACCTTTTTGATTTGGCATCTCACCGGTGGCGTCAGCGGTGGCATCCATATCACCGATGTCACCAACGCCGGCCGTACCCTGCTCATGAACCTGCATACCCTCGATTGGGACGCCGACATCCTCGCCGCCATGCAAATCCCCGCCGCCATGCTCCCGCGCATCTGTTCGTCGAGCGACGTCTATGGCCACGCTACCGGCATCCTCGCCGGTGTGCCGGTAGCCGGCGCCCTTGGCGACCAACACGCTGCCATGGTAGGCCAAGCCTGTATCACTCCCGGCGATGTCAAAAACACTTACGGCACCGGATGTTTTATGTTGCTCAATACCGGCACGACTGCTGTCCCCTCGCAACACGGCTTGCTCACCACCCTGGCCTATCGCTTTGGCAATCAACCGGCCGTCTACGCCCTCGAAGGCTCGATTGCTATTGCCGGCGCCTTGGTGCAGTGGCTCCGTGACAACCTCGGCATCATCGCCAAAAGTAGTGATGTCGAAGCTTTGGCCGCTAGTGTGCCCGACAACGGTGGCATGTTTGTGGTGCCGGCCTTTTCGGGATTATTTGCCCCCTACTGGCGCAGCGATGCCCGCGGCGTGATGGTTGGACTTACACGTTATGTCACCAAAGCGCATATCGCCCGCGCCGCCCTCGAAGCAGTCGCTTGGCAGACCCGCGAAGTGCTCGACGCCATGGAGCAAGACAGCGGAGTGGCCCTCACCCAACTCAAAGTGGATGGTGGCATGACCGCCAACAATCTGCTGATGCAGTTCCAAAGCGACGTGGTGGGCGTACCGGTGATTCGCCCCGTGATTGCCGAAACTACCGCCCTCGGCGCCGCCTACGCCGCCGGCATCGCCGTCGGTTTTTGGCAAGACTTCGGCGATGTGCAACGCTACTGGCGCGAAGACCAACGCTGGACTCCCAACATGCCCGCCGCCACCCGCGACCACCAATACGCCCTCTGGAAAAAAGCCGTTAGCCGTACCTTAAATTGGATCGAGGATGCCCAATGAAACTCAAATCGCTCTTTGCAGGTGGGAATGCCGAACGCATTGCAACCGGATTTTTGTTTACCGAAGGTCCGGTGTGGTGTGATGGCGTGTTGCGCTTTTCGGATATCCCCGGCGATTGCATTTACCAATGGCACCCCGACGGCCACGTCAGTCGCTGGCGCCACCCCAGTGGCAATTCCAATGGACTCACCCGTGACCGCAACGGCATGGTGGTGGCCTGCGAGCACGGCAATCGCCGCGTCAGCCGGAGCGATGCCCACGGCAACCCACACACCATCGTCGATCGCTATAACGGCAAGCGCCTCAATAGTCCCAACGATGTGGTGGTGCGCTCCGACGGCGTGATATTTTTTACCGACCCACCCTACGGCATCGACGAATCGCAACGCGAACAACCCCTCAACGGTGTGTATGCCGTGCATCCCGATGGTCAGATGCTCCTCGTAGGCACTGATTTCGACCGTCCCAATGGGCTGGCGTTTGCCCCCGATGAAAAAACCCTCTACATCGGCGATTCACGCCGCCGCCACGTGCGGGCATTTGACGTAGCCAGTGATGGCACCCTCAGCAATAGCCGCACGCCGTTTGACATGGATCATCCCCAACCCGGCTCACCCGACGGCATGAAGGTCGACCAAGCCGGGCGGTTGTACGTGGCTGGTGCTACCGGCATCTGGGTATTTGAGCCGAGTGGCGAATTGATTGGCATCATTGCCATGCCCGAATTACCCGCCAACTTGGCCTGGGGCGATGCCGATTTGCAAACCCTCTACATCACTGCCCGTACGTCGGTCTATCGCATCCGCACGACCACGCCGGGCGTGCCGGTCGGTGGAGTATTGCGGTGACCCAAGCACCTGTGCCACAACGGATTGGCAACTATCAACTCGAACGCCAAATCGGGCGCGGGGCGACGGCGCGCATTTGGCTGGCGCGCCATCGCACCTTTGCGCACCGCTTATTTGCCGTCAAATTAACCAATACCAGCGTGCCACACGAAGTCGAATTATTTAGTCGCGAAGCATTGCTCATGAGTCGCCTCGACCACGTGGCGATTCCACGCATCTACGACCACGGCTACCTCTACCCGTTCCATTACACCATCATGGATTATGTACCGGGAGTATCGGTGCGCCAGCTGCTCACCGCCCACCGCCGCCTCGGCATCGAGCAAAGCCTACGGATTGCCACTGCCCTCGCCACCGCCCTTGATTACATCCATACCCAAGGAGTCATCCACCGCGACATCACGCCCAACAACATATTGATCGACCGTGACACGGGGCGCACCGCCGTCATCGATTTCGGGGTGGCACGTGAATTAGGCACCAGTAGTAGTACCATCACCCCGACCACTATCGGCACCCCCGGGTATATGGCACCCGAACAAATCACCGCACCCCACAACGCCACGTATCATTCTGATCTATTCAGCATGGGCGTCGTGCTGTTTGAAGTGCTCACCGGAAATCTGCCCTGGGACGCCGAAAGCAGTGAACCAGTCCCGACCCTCAAATCACGGAGCGGCGATGGCTTACCCGTCGAGCTGGACGATGTTTTTGCCAAATTACTCGCCCAAAGCCCCACCCAACGCTACCAAACCGCCACTACGGCCATGACTGATATCGACAAAATTATCGCCAAACATACCGCCCAAACGGTCATTACCGCATCCAATACACCCAATAACCCAACCAACACCCCGCTCCATCCCGTCGAATCGGCCTTGGCGATTGACATCGACCACGATACGCTCACCGAGAGCGTCACGTTTGGGCAACAAACAGGCACACCAGACATCATCGCCGCTACCCTAACGGCCTGGGGGCAACAAGACTATTGGCGTCGCCAACTGCTCGGGCGACTCGCTCACATCAAGTCTATTCAAAACCGCGTCATCTACACCTATACACTCCACGTCATCATCGAAACTCGCTTCCCCCCCACCCTCGTGACTACCAGCGAAAGCGACGATAGTCACGCCGAGGCCACACCCATCACCATCACTGATCGCTGGCAAATCCCCTTACCCACCGCCCAAATCAATGCCACACCCAGCGCAGGCCAATTGATTGTGCCCGGGAGTCTGCGCCAAATCGATTGCCCGCATTGTCAACAAGGGCAACAAATCTGCCCCACTTGTCATGGTCAGCCGTTGCCGCATCAACCTACGAGTGATGACGATGATGCACCAGCGCTGATTTGTGCCACTTGTCACGGCAAAACCACCATCACCTGCACCGAATGTCGTGGTAGCGGGCAACTCTATCAACAACAACGCCTCGATTGGCGCCGTCAACCCACCCAATTTGCCAGCCAAGACGAGAATAATTTTGCCGATGCAACCTGGATTAGCCAGCACTGCACGCCACGTACGGTCTACCGCATGCAAGAGCACCACGGTATCCGCCCTGAATGGAAATTACTGCCCAAAGTCGAGCACCTCATCGCACAGATGACCGCCTACCAAAACAGCGATAGCCGGGTTGTGTTGAGTGAGCTCACGATTGCAGTGATTCCAGTGAGTGAATTTGTTTTTGATTTAGGTGAAACCGGCAATTGGCGCACGCACACCGCGACTACAGAGCCAACCCAATATCGCTGGGCCGTGTTTGGATTTGAACGAATCCTCCCGCACAATCGTCAATTCCTTGATTGGCAACGAATAATCCTCATAGGATTATCAGGAATCTGTTTTATACTACTCATAGTTATTGTTGTCTTGGCGACCGTCAATTCTGTGCCCTAATCATAAATAATTGGGCATACGAATTACATCTGTTTAGGGCTTGCCTGCGTACTACATACTACATAAAGTGCCAGCGATGCCCAGGAGAAAAAGATGCGCGTTGCGATGTTGAGTGTCCACACTAGTCCATTAGCCGGTCTCGGTGGCAAAGAAGCCGGTGGCATGAATGTCTATGTCCGTGAATTAAGCCGCGAACTCGGTCGTCGTGGCATCATTGTCGATATTTTTACCCGTAGTCAAGACCCACAGTCGCCACGGATTACCCCCGTTGACCGCAACGTGACCTTGATTACATTGCCTGCCGGCCCCGAAGCCCCCTACGACAAAAACCTCATCCTTGACCACCAAGCCGAATTTATGGCGGGGATGCAGGATTATGCCCAATTACACCATTACCACTACGATATCATCCACAGTCATTATTTTGTGTCGGGGATTATCGGGTTGGCATTGCGCGATTTGTGGGGCATCCCGCTCGTGCACATGTTTCACACCCTTGGTGCCATGAAAAATCATGTAGCCCGCAGTGATGAAGAACGTGAAACGGGCCAACGAATCGCCCTCGAAGGGCGTCTGATGCGCGAAGCCGATGTCATCGTGGCGGCTACTTCACTCGATTTACAACAAATGGTCTGGCATTACGAAGCGAGCCCCGACCACATCAAAATCATCCCCTGTGGAGTCGACACCAAGCGGTTCTCCCCCCACGACATGGCCGAAGCCCGGGCCGCCTTGGGGCTCCCCGCCCAACCTACGCCACTGGTGTTGCTGGTAGGCCGCATCGAGCCCCTCAAAGGCATCGATGCCCTGATTCGCGCCGTCGCCCTCGTGCGCCAACAGCACCCAACCCTCAGCGATACCACCGCCGTGGTGATTGGTGGCGCCAGCGATGAGCAACCCGAATTGTGGAACAGCGAGCAACGCCGCCTTGACCAGATTCGCACCGAATTAGGCATTCGCCACGCCATCAAATTCATCGGCGCCCGGCCCCAGAGCCAACTATCACTCTATCATGCCGCCGCCGATGTGGTCACCATGCCCTCACACTACGAATCATTTGGTATGGCCGCCCTCGAGGCGCTTGCGAGCGGGCGCCCGGTGATTGCCACTAGTGCCGGCGGCCCTGCCACCATCATCAACGACGGTATCAATGGGCTTTTGACCATGCCCGATGATGCTCCAGCCCTCGCTGCCAATTTAGTGCGCGTGCTTAGTGATGCCCACTTTGCCCATGCCTTGGGGCTGGCCGCCCGTGAACGCGCCCAGCGCTTTGGCTGGAGCAATATCGGCTGTGATGTGCTCGAAGTCTACCGTGCCCAAATTCGTACTCATAGCGATACCACACACGCATGCGCTCCCTGTTAATCATCGTGAGTCTGGCCGTTGTCTGTAGCAGTTGTAGTGCCCAACCGCTGGTCATCAACAACGGCAACAATACCGGCACCAACAGCACGAATGACAGCAATGATGGTATCCCGCAGTTGCCCACCATCACGCCCGATGGCACTACTGGTTTTTTCCAGCCGGTGATTACGCCGACGGCGATTGCCTTGCAACCCCTCACCGATGCCGCGCCAGCCCCCGTCCTCGACCCCATCGAGGTCGGGTCAATCGGTGACGACAGCGTGCTTGGCCAACACATGCACAACCTCGTCGATGCGGGGTTGTTTAGTGGCAGTGTGCTGGTGGCACGCCATGGTCAGATTTTGCTCCGTCACGGCTATGGCATGGCCAACAACGCGACCCGCATCACGGCCACCACGCGATTCCGGCTGGCATCGTTGTCCAAACAATTTACCGCCACCTTGGTGCTCCGCTTACACGAGCAAGGGCGCCTCAACATCGACGATGGCATCTGCAATTACATCGAAGCCTGTCCCCCGGCCTGGGGACAAGTCACCATTCGCCACCTGCTGTCGCATTCATCGGGCATCCCCGACTACACCGAATTCCGTAGCTTCGATGCCACCCAAGCCAACCCCACTACGCGTGAAGAACTGATTGCCCGCTTCCGTGGCAATCCGCTCCAATTCACACCCGGCAGTGCCTTTCGCTATTCCAATTCGGGGTATGTGTTGCTTGGCGCCATTCTCGAATACGTCACCGGCACCCCTTATGCCGATTTATTGCGCAACGAAATCACCGCGCCGTTGGGGCTCAACGATACCGGCTACGACCACAGTCGCAACGGCAACGACCCCACTCTCGCCCAAGGCTGGTTGCGACGGGGGGTAGCTGCCGACGCAATTGATGCCTCGACGCTCGATGCTGCTGGTGCGCTCTATTCAACCGTCGACGATTTGTTTCGCTGGGATCGGGCACTGGCCGAAGGGCGGGTGCTCCATGCCGATACCTTGGCGATGATGCGTACCCCCCAAATCAAACGCTACGGGTTAGGGGTGATGCTCTATCCGCTCGGCAACATGGCGGTCGTGCATCACGATGGCATGGCCAGTGGGATTCGCACCTTCCTCGGCAATTTCACCGATAACGACATTACCGTCGTGATTTTGAGCAACTACGAAACCATCGATATCGAAGGCATCGCCACCTACTTGGCTCAATTAGCCAGCCAATAGCTCCAACGCACCGACGGCCGTGCGGATGGCGCGATCGACCCCTTCGGCTTTTTGGTCGAGCACAATCGTCTCAGCACTGGTACGCTGGGCCACCGCTGCACAGACACAGCCAGCCGCAAAGCCATATACCAAGCCCATTTTGAACAACGTGCCCGCTTCCATTTCGTAATTCACAATCCGCAGGTGCTGGTACTCTGCCGTCGCACCAAGATGTTTGCGCAACAAATGCGGGTTGGCCGAGGCATGGCGCTCTTGGCCTTCATAAAACGTATCGACCGACGCCGTCACCCCCATGTGGGCCGGAATCTGGTGCGCCTTGGCGGCATTCATCAACGCAATCGTGACGTAGGGGTCGGCGGCGGCGGGGAACTCGGTCGGGGCAATGTCGGCCGCCGCTCCCTGCCGGCACAAGGCCGCCTGCGACACCACCACGTGCCCCGGCATGACATGGGGTTGGATGGAGCCACACGTGCCCACTCGGATAATCGTGGTAATCCCCACTTGCACCAATTCATTGACCACAATGCTCAACGACGGCGCGCCCATGCCACTGGTAGCCGAAATCACCGGCGTGCCGTTACCCAAAAACGCCAGCGAACTATGCAAGCCGCGATGGTCCGACAGCGTCTGAGCGCCGTGCAGATAGGTCTGGGCGATCATGGCTGCCCGCTCGGGATCACCCGAAATCAAGGCCATTTTGGGCTGGTGCCCCGCAAAATCATCAATCCCAAAACCGATATGATAAAAACGTTGATTCGTCATAGCGCTATCCTTTTTCATCATCAAAAACTACCACCTACCGCCACACACGTTACGCGCGGCGTATCCCAATCCATGCAATCACGGCCAATACAAATATGCCGAAAAAAATCTGGGTGTAAATACTATGAATCCCATTGGCCGAGGCGTTGATGGCCGCCAAAATCGCCGTCAAGAGTATAATAAAGTTACAGCCACGCTTCACACGTTGTTCGGGGGTTGTTTGCATTACCACGCCTCCACATTCGTCTATTGTTGGCGTTAGTATACCGTGAATTCGTCGCATCGTGCGTACCAAGGAGTAACCACCATGACCCCACCCGATACACTCAACCGGATTGGCATCCTCACCCGCCGCGAAATCGAAGCCCGCATGTTGGCCCCCATCATCACTGCCTTGTGTGAAAAATTCGACCGCGCCGAAGTGATTGCCACCGTGCGCGACAGCATCATCGCCATCGCCCAACAACAAGGGGGCAATTTGGCCAACGAATTTGGCGGCTGTGGCCTGGCTGAATTCGAGTCTACCCTGCAATATTGGACCAAAGACGATGCCTTGCGGATCGAGGTGGTCGAACGCACCCCCGAAGCCTTTGGGTTTAATGTGACCAAATGTCGTTACGCCGAGCTGTACCAGAGCCTCGGCATCCCCGAATTAGGCGCCGTATTGTCGTGTAATCGCGATTATGCCTTGATCGAAGGCTTCAATGCGGATATTGCACTAACCCGCACCCAGACAATCATGCAAGGGGCAAGTCATTGTGACTTCCGCTATCGCCAGCGCCCACAATCAGCCACCAGCGAAGAATAACCTGCGTTTGCCCCTCAGCACATGCATATGCTATACTAATTGCGGTATGCAAACGACACACACTTCTCGATTGTGGTGAATCCTGCGCCAATGGCGTCTCACCCAGCGTGACAGAAGTGGCGGTTTACGTAGACAAACGTATCAACAAAAAAGGAGCCTCCCGTGACGGACAACTCAAGTCGCATTGCCTCATTGCGTGCCCTGCTCGAAGCCGGCGCCCACTTCGGTCACCAAACCCGCCGTTGGAACCCCAAAATGAAGCCTTATATCTTTGGGGCCCGCAACGGTATCCACGTCCTCGACCTCCAACAAACGGTTGACGGCCTCAACAATGCCTACAACTATGTGGTCGAAACCGTCGCCGCCGGTGGCAAGATTCTCTTTGTGGGCACCAAGAAGCAAGCCCAAGAGACCATCCAACAAGAAGCCTCCCGCTCGAATCAGCTCTATATTACTCAGCGTTGGTTGGGTGGTACCTTGACCAATTTCTCGACCATTCGCCGCCGCTTGCGCTACATGGCCGACCTCGAAGCCCAGCGCGACCGTGGGGACTTCAGTCGTTTGACCAAAGCCGAAGCCCAGAAGCGCATCGAAGAAATCGAGAAGCTCAACAAGGTGTTCAGTGGTCTCAAAAACATGGATCGCGTCCCCAGTGCGATTTTCATTGTAGACCCCCACAAAGAAACCTTGGCCTTGGCCGAAGCCCTCAAGGTCAGTATCCCCATCGTTGCCATGGTCGACACTAATTGTGACCCCGACAACATCGATTATGTCGTGCCCTGTAACGACGACGCCATCCGGAGCATCCGCTTGATTACCAGCCGCATCGCCGATGCCGCCATCGAAGGCCAAAACCGCCGCGAATCATTGCGTGGCGACCATGGCACCTCACAAGCAGCCATGATGGATGCCGCTGGCGCAGACGTCGTTGCCGACAAAGAATAATCCATAACCCTCACAGGTGCGGGAGCGTGGTGACAAGCACTACACTCCCGCACTATCACGATAGGTATAGTTTTTATCAAGAAATAAGGAGAACTACGGTGACAGAGATTTCCGCACAGATGGTCAAAGAATTACGTGAACGTACCGGTGCCGGCGTCAAAGAGTGCAAAGACATTTTGTCACAGACCGATGGCAACATGAACAAAGCCATCGAGTTGTTGCGCGAACGTGGCCTCAAGGTCAGCGACAAAGTCAAAGATCGCGACGCCAAAGAAGGGCGCATCGAGATTTATGTCCACAATGGTGCTCGCATGGCAGCCATGATTGAGCTCAGCTGCGAAACCGACTTCGTCGCCCGCACCCCAGAATTCATCCAACTCGCCAAAGACATTGCCATGCATGTGGCAGCCGTCAACCCCAAATACATCAACCCAGAGCAAGTTTCGGACGAAGAAGTCGCAGCCAGCGGCTTGACCGCCGCCAAGCACTACGAAGAAGTGGTATTGCTCAAGCAGGCCTATGTCCGCAACCCTTCACAAACAATCGAAGACATGATTCAAGCAGCAGTTGCCAAATTGCGCGAAAACATCGTCATCCGCCGCTTTACCCGCTACGAAATCGGAGGCTAAACGCCCACAGCGTGGAGGTGAGTTTCACCTCCACGCTGTGCGTAATGCACCATGACGACCAAACCAAAGTACAAACGCATTCTGCTCAAGTTAAGTGGCGAAGCCTTAGCCGGCGACCACGAGCAGACTATCGATCAAAACGTACTCGAGTACTTCGCCAAAGAAATCCACTCGATTCACGAATTAGGTGTGCAGGTGGCAATCGTCGTGGGTGGGGGGAATATCTGGCGCGGTGGTCCCAAAGCCATTTCGCTCGGTATGGATCCCGCCCAATCGCACTACATGGGGATGTTGGCGACGATTATCAATGCCCTTGCCCTCCAAGACGCCCTCGAACGCCAAGGGGTGCATACCCGCGCCATGACTGCCATCAAAATGGATGAAGTCACGGAGCCCTATTTGCGCCGCCGTGCCACCCGCCACCTCGAGAAGCATCGCGCGATTATCCTCGCTGCCGGCACCGGCAATCCCTACTTTAGTACTGATTCTGCCTCGGCGCTCCGAGCTGCCGAAGTGGGCGCTGAAGTCATCTTGATGGCCAAAAACGGCGTCGATGGGGTCTATTCTGCAGACCCTCGCCGTGATACCACCGCCACTCGCTATGAACATCTCACCTACATGGACGCACTCAGCCAAGGGCTGACCGTGATGGACAGCACGGCGTTGACGTTTTGTATGGACAACAATATCCCCATTATCGTCTTTAACCCGAGCGAAGCCGGGACTATTCGCCGCATCGTATTGGGTGAGCATGTTGGTACGCTGGTTAGTAAGGGGAAGTAATCACCATGGTTAATGACGTACTCCGTGAAGCCGAAGGCCGCATGAAAAAAACAGCCGAGGCGCTACGCCATACGCTGATTAGCATCCGCACTGGGCGTGCCTCTATTTCGCTCGTCGAAAACTTGCCTGTAGAGGCATACGACGATATGCTCCCACTCAATCAGCTCGCTACCATATCAACCCCGGATGCCCGTACCATCGCCATCCAGCCGTTCGATACGAGTATGATTAAAGCCATCGAAAAAGCCATCAAAATCTCCGACTTGGGACTCAATCCCAATAACGACGGCCGCCTCATCCGCCTCAATTTGCCACCACTCAACGAAGAACGCCGCAAGGAATTGGTCAAACAAGTCCGCTCGCGCGTCGAAGAAAGCAAAGTGGCGCTCCGTAACGTCCGGCGCGAAGCGCTTGATGACCTCAAGCAACTCGAAAACGAAAAAATGATCACCGAAGATGATCAACGACGTGGCGGTGAAAAGCTCCAAGAACATATGGAAAAAGCCACTCGTGAATTGGAGCACATTGGGGCCAACAAAGAGGCCGAAGTGCTGGAGATCTAATATCACATGAATGACGTCACGGCACACCAATCCACGACACACTTGCCCAAACACATTGCCATTATCATGGATGGCAATGGTCGTTGGGCCAAGCAACATGGCAAAATGCGCCATGCTGGGCATCGCGCCGGTGTCGAAAACCTCCGCCCGATTATTCGCGCTACCGCCGACCTTGGTGTGCCGTTCTTGACGTTATATGCCTTTTCTACCGAAAATTGGCGTCGTCCATCGCTTGAAGTCCAAGGGTTAATGTCACTCTTAGCAGAGTTTCTCGATCATGAAGTCGAAAACCTCAAAAAAGAAGATGTACGTATCAAACACCTCGGCTCTTTTGATGGGATTAACCCGCATTTGGCTGACAAAATCACCCAAGCTGTAACCCATACCAGCGATTGCAAACGCATTACTTTGTCTGTGGCATTTAATTATGGTGGTCGCCAAGACATCGTCACCGCAGTCAAACAAATCGTTGCAAGTGGCATAAGTGCTGATGCCGTCACCGAAGAATTAATTTCAGCACACCTCTCAACAAATAATATCCCTGACCCCGACTTCATCATTCGTACCAGTGGCGAATGGCGCTTATCAAATTTTTTAATTTGGGAAGCGGCCTATAGCGAATACTGGACTACCCCCGTGTTTTGGCCAGACTTTACCCCCCAACTACTCATGCAAGCCGTCGCTGATTATGGCAATCGCGATAGACGATTTGGTGGACTGAATGCAAAGTCCTAATAATTCGTTGCGGCAACGGGTGCTCACCATCTTGCCATTACTCCCAATTTTAGTGGCAGCGATTTGGTGGGACTTGTGGTCAGCCACATTGGTCATGATTGTTGCTGGCATGATTGGTTTGTATGAACTATACGATTCATTCACCCAACGCGGCTATGCCCCATTTACACGCTTTGGATTTGGTTTTGCAGCCTGCATTATTGCCGCCACTTGGTATCAAACTAGTAGCGGGCACCCGCTCGTTGAAGCAGTGATTGCCTTTGGCATGATTGCATCACTCATCGTAACCCTGTTACGCGCTCATGAGGAACACGTATTGACGTCGTGGGCGTTCACCATGAGTGGTGTACTCTACGTTATCTATTTGCTTTCGTACATCATTCCCATGCGCGCCATCACCACCCCACTCCACCCTGGTCTCTTGTCTGCCTGGATTGCGCCCGGCGTGGCATGGATTGTCCTCACCCTCGCCACCACCTGGCTCGGTGATGCCTTCGCCTACTTTGGCGGCCGGAGCTTTGGCAAACATTTACTTGCTCCCCATATCAGCCCCAAAAAAACTTGGGAAGGGAGCGTCGGTGGCTTGCTTGGTGCCGTTGCCACTGGCATCGGCTGTGTGCCGTTACTCGGCTTACCAATCCCACTCTGGGGTGGTGCCGTGATTGGTATTATCGCTGGAGTTATTGGACCACTCGGTGATTTGGCTGAATCACAAATCAAACGCCAACTGGGAGTCAAAGACGTCGGAAGTATTTTGCCTGGCCATGGTGGTATGCTTGACCGCATTGATAGCATCCTATTTATGTTACCCATCGTCTATTATCTCGCCATTTGGTTCACCTAAGTCATTGCAAAAACTCACCGATTCCTCACGTCAAATTTTGCCAATATTCGCTACAATAAATACAGGTGATTCATTGTATTGCCGCAATGCATCATTGCCGCAAAGAATTGACTGGGTATCGGGTTAATAGTACGTTTTGAAAAGAGGAATAGATGAGTGGAATAATCGCAATTGTTGCGTTTCTAATTTTGTTAGGTATCCTTGTCCTCGCCCATGAATTAGGGCATTTTACCACTGCCCGCGCCTTTGGGATAGCTGTCGATGAATTCGGCATCGGATTCCCCCCCCGGGCGCTCACCATTGCGGAACGCAATGGCGTACGTTATACCATTAACTGGTTACCACTTGGTGGTTTTGTGCGCTTTGGTGGCACAGGTGATAACTCGAGCTACGGCATCGGTAGTCTACGCGAAGCCCCCATCTACCAACGGATTGCCGTGTTGATTGCCGGCCCATTGATGAATATCATCGTCGCAATTGCTATTTTTTCGGGATTGACCATGGCACATGGGATTGATACGGTCGATACCGGCCTGGTCGTCAGCCAAGTGTACGCTGATACTCCCGCGGCCAGCGCAGGACTTCAAGCCAACGACATCGTGTTGCGGATTGCGAGTGGCAACGAAATCACCATTGACACCAACATGGGTGATATCGCCAAAGCAAATGTAGGCAAAACTATCCCCGTTGAAGTGTTACGTGCCGGCCAGCCCCTCACCCTGCAAATCACTCCAGGGCCATGGACGATTAATGGCCAAACCAACCCTGCTGGCTTCGGATTTTCCTATTCCCATCGTTCTCACACCACCCCGGTGAATTTAGGTCAAGCCATTAGCTACGGTACGGTGCATACATTTACCATTGCAGGCATGATGCTAGAATCTCTCCAATCATGGATCAAAGGCTTGCTCGGACTCGCACCCAAAGTCGACAATGCGGGCATGACCGGCATCGTAGGGATGGCCCGTGGCACTGGCGAAATCATCGATCGTGATGGCTGGCAAGGGTATCTCAATTGGATGGCCCTGATTAGCATCAACCTCGGGATTTTTAATTTATTACCAATCCCAGCCCTCGATGGCAGTCATATTTTGTTTGCTGTCATCGAATTTATCCGGCGCCGCCGCATTCCTGTCGAACGCGAAGCAATGGTCCACATGGCTGGCTTTGCACTCTTGATGGGATTAATGGTCATTGTCACCATTAGTGACATTCAAGGTTGGGTGAATGGCACATCGATTTTCGGCAAATAATGCCCCCATCGATACATCCCAAATCCGCGTCGCTGAGTACGTGCGTGCCAGCGACGTCGGCACCTATCTCTATTGTCAACGCTCGTGGTGGCTCGAGCGCATCGAAGGCCGCATACCCCAAGCCCACGTACGGCGTAGCCGCGGGATTGTAGCGCATCAACGGCATGGCTGCTGGGTATGGGTGTCGAATCTGGTGCGTACCATCGCTATTATTGCAACGATTGGATTCATGGTAGTCGCAATTGGCGCCTGGTTGGGGTGGTGGTAAATGTCGGCAACCTTGTTATTTATGCTAGCGCTCGTCGTAATTGGCCTGTGGTATATCGCCCAACGCACCCGCCAACAGACAGGGTTGCCGTGGGCAACCACACTCGCGAGTGATGTGAGTGATGCCTTCCCAAATCAAGAAACGCTGATAGCGCATGAATACGGTTTGATGGGCAAGCCCGATTATTTATTACAACGACGTGAGGGGGTTATCCCCGTCGAAGTGAAACCAACCCGCCGCGCCAAACAACCCTATGAATCAGATATGATGCAACTAGCGGCTTATTGCCTACTCGTAGAAACATGTCTGGGTGAGCGCCCACCCTACGGGCTGTTGCGCTATGCCAACCAGACGTTTCGGATTGATTATGACGATGAATTACGCACCGATATTTTAGCCGTGATTACCTCGATGCATACTGCGCGCCAACAATCTACTGGCGACCGCAATCACAACACCCGCTCCCGCTGTCGCGGGTGCGGGTTTGCCACACAATGTGACCAATCATTATTTATCGAATCTGAAGAGGATGAACACTAATGCTCCCAAGCAGTAATCTCGCATCACTCGAGCCCGCAGCTGCCCGCAACGTAGTGGCCCACGCTATTGCATTGACGACGAATGGTGCAGCCACCATCACGCAACTCGCCCAATGGGCGCTCAAGGCCTATCATTCGCTCGATACCGCTGACCTCGATGAATCCGATGATGTTGACACGCTTATCGATACCGCACGCATCGATACCGATATCGAGGACGACGACGATGATGCCGAAGACGATGACATTGATGCCGATCCACTGATCATCGCAGCCCTCGATGCCTTGATGTTTGCCGATGCCCCACCCTTTGCCCTCGATATGACGGCACTCCAAGCCTGGTACGAGCGCCTCCGCACTGCCTAAAATCAAAAAGTCGGCACAGATTGCGCTGTGCCGACTTTTTTGCTGACAGTGAAACATTATTCGGGATTTATCACGCGATGCTCAAAGGCACGGTTGTAATCATT
>CALFIC010000005.1 GCA_937876225.1 uncultured Chloroflexota bacterium
CTTTCACTTCCTACTTCATACTTTCACTTCATACTTCATGCTTCATACTTCCTACTTTTAATGGGAATTAATCATGCCAACCCAAGAAATTTTCCAAAAAACTAAAATCAACGAAATCATGCGCACGGTGCTCAAACGCTTGCGTGGGCACAAAATCAACGTCCCCGATATTTTGCTGGCGTTGCATCACGAGGGCTTCGACATCGACCGCTCGCAGTTCGAGACCTGGTTTACCACCCGCCCCGAAGTCGACCGTATCGCTCCCATCCCCGTTTTTGTGGCGGTTATCAATCTGGCATTTCGCTATGACACGCGCATCTTGGCGGCGGCGGAATTATTGCAGCTCCTCAATGCAGCCCGCATGCCCCTCGACGTAATCCAGTCGTTTAGCCACTTCTTCCCTCGCTATGAATGGCACGGCGCCATGCAGGCCTATGGCGTCAGCGTCAGTACCGCGACCGAGCATCTGGTAGGGCGTGACGCCATGGTGCATGCCCTCTATGAAGGGATTGTGCACCACAAAAGCGTTGTCCTTACCGGACCCGCCGGCATCGGCAAAACGGCCATTGCCCTACACCTGATGCAACGCTTTCATATTGATAGTGCGCAACCAACCTATTTTGTTGATGGGCGTGCCATTAACGGGGTGATGCAGTTGCACGACGGCATGGCCGAGGCCTTTCGACTGAAACCAATGGGGATGGAGCCGATTATTTTTCGCGTGCAATCATTTGTGGCCGACACCGCCCCCCGGATAATCATCGACGATTTTGGCGAGCACGCTGATTTTTCGTGTGGCGAATTAGTCGGGCATCTGCAGGCACACTTTCCCAACCTGACCTACATCATCACCTGTAGTCATATTCAAGCGCCGCAATCGATTGTGGGCGCACGGGTAGTGACGGTACCAGCGCTCGATTATGCTGGCGAATTTTCTTCGGCGGCCTATCTCGTCCGGCGCCATGTGAAGTCGAGCGGGCTCCCGCTGTTGCATACCTCGTTGATAGACGCAATCTGTCAGCAGACACAAGGTAACCCCCGCCAACTCACACTGATGACCGACATTATCGCCCGCGACCATACCGCATTGGTGCACGAAGACGTCCTCATCCAAACCTTGGCGCAGAGTGATCTCATCGCCCAGCGTATGTTGATGACCCTGGTGTTGCTCAAATTCAAAGTCTCGACGCGCTTTTTGTATGCCGTAAACCCGGTCGTGTTTGCGATTCCCGAGGCGACGTTGGGTGAATACCTCGCCCAATTACGTTTGCGTGGGCTGGTCACCGTCATCAATGACGACAATGCCAATGAATCGTACATGGTGCCCGAGTTTGTGCGTGATTATCTCACCGTCAATCACACTCTGGCGTTGATGCGTGACGTGTTGTGGTGCCTCTATCATGCCTTTACCTGTGATGACTACGACGAAGTGCACCCAGCATCAGTCCACCGCCATTTAGCCTATCACCTCGATTTGGGGCATGTGCTTGATCTAGGGCGCGCGCTATTGCAAGCCGGCATGCCGATGCAGGCCATCACGCTGTTGTGCCTGTGGCACGAGCATTTCATTCACCATGGTTTGGTGGTTCCGGCGATCATGCTCGGCGAGCAGGCGTTGGCAAATGTGCAACAAGGACATTCGCTTTACACCGAATTACGTTTAACCATGTCGATGCTTTACCATGAGCGTGGTTTAGCACATCTATCTACCCAACATTTAGCGTATGTGCGCACACAATGTGTCGAGACCGACGGCTATTTGCGAGCTCGTATGGCATTGACACAAAGTCTAGTGATATTCCATAGCGTCAAAACCGCCGATGATGCCCAATTCGCGCTGTTGCGTGACGATTTATTCCAAGCAGCTCGTTATTTCGAGCGCACCAACCTATGGCCGTGGTTGGCGCATACCTACGATTACACTGCCTACTTGTATTTTTGTGTGGGGCAGCTACGCGAGGCGCACGAATACATCAGCAAAGCACTCGAAGTCTTTCGCAAATTCCCGCGCACCAACTGGATGACCGAATCGATGCGCTTGTATGGGCTGATTTTGATTACGGTGGGTGATTATGACTTGGCTCGTCTGCAGCTGACCGATGTGCTCCACGAGTACACCGCCAACGCCCAATTATCTGAAATCGCCAATTCGCATATCCGCTTGGCAGTCCTCAATGTCTTGACCATGCAGATTCGCGAGGCTGCCCGTGAGCTGTGTGTCAGTGTCGAAATCCTCGCGCGTATCGGTGGTCTCAACGACATCATGTATAGCATCGATATCTATGTTGGGATTTTGTTTGGCCAAGGGGCCTTTGCCGATGCCCAAATCGTCCTCGCCCTCAATGACCGATGGCGCCACGAGCGCCAACTCTTTCGTGGCGAAGTATTTGATGCCATGCTCCAGGAATTCAAGACGTACGCCAGCAACAACCCGGCCATTGCCACCCAGACCTTGGGCATATTCCACCCCCGCATGACCATCCACGAACTCACCCACGTCATGCAGCAGCAATTACAATTGGCCTGATTATTTTTCTTTTTGGTAAAAAAAACTCCCTGCCACAGCGGTGAATATGCAAGCCAGCAATTCCCGTCGTGGCGTCATCATTTTTTGTGAGTGAAAAACTCCAGCCACCGTGGTGAATAATTACCCCAACAATTCCCGGGCATGGCGTACCAAATCGTGTTGCAAGGCATGAAAGAGCGTATGCACCGGTGGCGGCAGTGTACGATCATTGCGACAAATCAAGGCCATCTGGCGACTCAAGCGCGGTTGTTGCAACTGACAGACAAACAACGCCTCGTCGCCCCGCAAGGCCAGCTGGGGCACAATCGCCACCCCCAGCCCCGCTTCGGCCACCCGCAACAACATCGCTACATCGCCCCCGTCGATAGCCACCTTGGGTGCAAATCCCGCCTGTTTGCAGGCCGCCATAATCACATCGTGCATTTCGTACCCCACCGGATACAACAAAAACGGCTCTTCGGCGAAATCAGCCAACGTTAAATTTTCTTTTTGACATAACGGATGTTGACGATGCATCACCAGCACCAGCGGCTCATCAAACAGCGCCACGATGCGGTGCCCGCGCTGTGGGATCGGCAACGTCACCACCGCCAAGTCGATTTCGCCGCCATCGAGTTGATGCACTAGTTGTGCTGTACTGGCCTGATGGATGCGCAATTCGATGGCGGGGTGGTGCTGGTGGAATTGTGCGAGTGCCCGCGGCAACAGCCGTACCCCAATCGTGGGTGGCGTGCCGATGCGTACCCGTCCGGCGTGTGCCCCTACCCGCGCCTGCATGGCGCTCTGTGCCACTGCCACTTCGGCCATGATGCGCTGGGCGTGGGCAAACAGTACTTCGCCCGCCTCGGTCAATTGCACGTTGCGCCCCACCTTTTGGATCAATGCGATGCCGCCACAGTCCCGCTCGAGCTCGCGAATCTGGCGGCTCACCGCCGGCTGCGCCATGTGCAGTTCACGAGCCGCCTTGCTCACATGCAAATGGGCAGCTACCTGCATAAACACGCGTAGTTGGGCTAGTTCCATTTGTGCCACTCCTGGTAATTCATATCAATTTCGTTATGATAAAAATTATAACAGGTATTTGTGCATTATATTACAATGATTTATAGTTGTGACAGGAAGTACAAACGATCCGAAGGAGGACACGACATGACCACTATTTTGAATCGGATCGATCGCACGGTGACGTGCTGGATGCAACGCAATGCAACGCTGCTTTTGCGCTGGTCGATGGGAATCGTCTTTATTTGGTTTGGGGCGCTCAAATTGGTGCCTGGTATGAGCCCAGCGGATAATCTGATCCGCGAAACGATGAATTTTTTGCCACTCGACTACTTCATTCCCTTTTTGGCGTTGTGGGAAATCGCGATTGGTGTGGGTTTTCTTATCGGGTACGGCATGCGTGTCACCTTGATGTTGTTGTTTTTGCAGATGATCGGCACGTTGTCGCCGTTGTTTTTGGCTCCGCATTTGGTCTGGTCACATTTCCCCGTGGTATTGACCCTCGAAGGGCAATACATCGTCAAAAACCTGGTGTTGATTAGTGCGGCCGTCGCAGTCGGCAGCAAAATCCGCGCCGAGCAAGGGTTTGACGTCTGGCAAGCGCCCGAATGATGTTCGAGGCATGCCTCGAACGTCATTCCTTACGGAAAATCAAAATAAACTGGTGGGTCTGATTGGCCACAAACGTATGTGGATACCCAAACGGGAAGTGGTTGATATTGGCATCATGCCAAATCCGATAGCCGCGGAAGCGCAACTGGGGGATAGCCGCCATCGCATTGACCACATCGGCATGCAACATGTTGTGGTGGGTGGCGGTCGGCTGTAAATCTTTGATAAACACCACCATATGCCCGTGGTGCCGGAGTACATGGGTGCAATTGGTGAGGGCGGTAATTAGGGCAGGAAAAAACTGTTCCACCGGCATATTGCCCAAATCGGCCACATCGTCGCTAAACGGTGTGGCCGCGTCGTTGCCTTTTTTATAGCGATGACCAGTCCGTTGGCGCGCCAGCATTGAGCTATAGGGTGGGTCGGCAATCACGAAATCAAACGCTTGTTCGCCAAATCGTTCATAACTTTGCGGAGCACAGGCATCGGCGATATGGTATGGCAGCGCTGGCAAATGCAAATAATTGGCTACATCGTGGTAGAGCTGGGCATAGGTCGGCGCCAAATCAAGCCCTTCGCCGTGGCGTCCCTCGAGGGCACAGGCGACGAGGCTACTGCCGGCGCCACAGAATGGATCGAGCACGCGGCCATTTTTTTTGGTGAAAAAGCGTAATAATTCGACCATCAATTGGGGTGGCTTGGGTGAGGGGTGGGCTTTGCGCAAATGGTGTGCCATACTGGCTGCACCTCGGGCCGGGTAGCGTGTCATCAGCACTGATCCGAGCGCATAGGTCCATTCTTTGCTACTGAGGTCATTGAGTTTGTTGCGTGGGTCGTATAATGGAGCCAAATCATCTTTTGTCATGACTGTGATGCTTCTTGTGCATATTGTTTATCTCTACAAAGACTACGCGCCGGTAATGGGTGGCATTGAATCACATTTGCAGACTCTGGCCGAGGGGGTGGCAGCCCATGGCATCCAGGTGTCTGTGGTGGTGTGTCAGCCGGCTGGGCAACGTTTGCCTGCTCAAGCGCAAATCAACGGCGTAATGGTTTATCGGGTGGCGCGACAAATCGACATTGCCTCGTCGCCGATTTCGCTGGGGTTGTGGTCTATTGTACGCCAGCTTCGCCCCGACATCATCCATCTACAGATGCCATGGCCTACGGGTGACGCGGTGGCGGCCTGTTTCCCCCACATCCCGTTGGTGGTGACCTATCAGAGCGATGTGATTCGCCAACAGCGCTTGTTGCAGCTCTATGCACCGTTGTTACGCCATACCTTGCGACGGGCGCAACGGATTATCGTGACTAGCCCGCAATACCGTGATTCGTCGCCGTGGTTGCAGCCTTTTATCGCCAAATGTCAGGTCATCCCGCTGGGGATGCCCCCTGCGCCCGCACCTGATGCAGGCCGAGTGGCACATTGGCAGGCTGAATTCCCGCAATCGTGCCTGTTGTGGGTAGGGCGCTTGCGCTACTACAAAGGCTTGCATGTGTTGATTGCGGCGTTAGCTCAATTGCCACCTACTATCACGCTGGCGTTAGTCGGTGATGGTCCTGAATCTGCCAATCTGCATGCGCTCGTTACATCGCTCGGGGTGAGCGCGCGGGTGCGCTGGTTGGGATCGTTGCCCGATGACGATGTACGAGCGTTACAGGCGATCGCCAAACTCTTTGTTTTTCCATCGCATTTGCGCTCCGAAGCCTTTGGGTTGGCATTGTTGGCGGCATTGCAGGCCGGCTTACCAGCGATTTCGTGTGAGGTGGGTACGGCGACCAGTTTTGTCAATCAACATGACATAACGGGATTAGTCGTGCCCCCTGCCGATCCTACGGCACTCGCAACGGCCATCGATGCATTGTGGCACGATGACGTCCGTCGCACCGCCATGGCGCAGGCGGCGGTGCAATGGACCCACACCCAATTTGGGGCGCAACAGATGGTGGATGCGAGTGTGGCGGTGTATGTAGGGGCGAATCACGCCGGCGCGTTGTAGGGGCGAATCATACCGGCGAATTCATTCGCCGCTATTCGCCCACCGGGTGTAGGGGGTGCGGGGCGAAAGATGCCGGCGAATTCATTCGCCGCTATTCGCCCTCTAAAACAACGCCATCGCCAGGTCGCGCCGGGCCTGAGGCACCAACGGGTGGTCGTCGCCGAGCGCCGTAAAGAGCGCCAACAACGTTTTGCGGGCGGCATCGTCTTGCCAATGCCGGTGCGTGCTGACCAGCACGAGGAGTTGCTCAATCGTCGCACTCGTATCACCCTGTACGAATGTACGCAGAGCGTGGGCGAATTGTTCTTCGACACCGGTGCTCACTAGCACCGCCGATTGTATGCCGTTCAGCAATACCAGCCACGCTTGGGCTGCTGCATATTGTGTTGATTGCGGGCTGATGCTCCGCAACACGTCACTTGCCGAGGGATCATTGAGGCGTACAAGTACGCCACCATAAGTGACCTTGATGTTATCATCGTACGGGTAGGTTCCTAGCAGACTGGCCAGCTCGTGGCGCGTAGCCTTGGGGTTGTGTTGGGCGGTTTCACGCAGTACGGCAAGTTGTTGGGTTTGGCGGCTGGGGACGATGCGACTCAGCCACGTGGTGATTTGTGATTCAGGCAGTGCCCCGGCGAATTGTTCTACCACTGCACCGTTTTTGAAGGCTTTGACGGCGGGGATGCCTTGCACGCTAAAGCGCTGCGACAATCCTTGGTTGTGGTCGACATTGACTTTGGCGAGGATCCAGTTACCATCGGCGGCAGTGGCTAGCCGCTCGAGGATGGGCCCGAGCATGCGGCAAGGACCGCACCACGGCGCCCAAAAATCGACCACGACTACGGTGTGGTGCGATTGGGCAATTACGCTGGTTTCGAAATCAGCCTCATTGACATCAATAATTGCCGGCAAATGTGATTGAGTCATATTGATGCTCCCTTTGGGCTTAGCTCATGCTGTCGGGTGCCAAATCTTTGAAGCGATAGCCCACGCCCCGTTCGGTGAGAATGTAGACTGGGTTGGCGGGGTCGATTTCGATTTTTTGGCGTAAATAGGTGACATACAAGCGCAAGTAGTGCGTTTCGTCGTGGTACTCGGGGCCCCACACCTTGGCGAGGAGCTCGTTGTGGGTCATCACAAAGCCGGCCCGTTGCACGAGGTGATAGAGCAGGCGGTATTCGGTGGGGCGCAAATTGACCCGTTCGCCGTTGATGAGCACTTCGCGTTTGTTGAAGTCGATATGCAGGCGCTCGTCGACATCGACGTGTCCCGGTGCCGAGGGTGCTGGCTGGTAATGGCGACGCAATACGGCCCTAATGCGGCTGACGAGCTCACGGTAGCTAAATGGCTTGCCGATATAGTCGTCGGCTCCGAGCTCGAGGCCTTTGATGCGGTCGTTTTCTTCGTCTTTGGCCGTCAACATGATGACGGGGACTTGTGATGACGTGCGGATGCGGCGCAGGGTTTCGTAGCCATCCATGCCCGGCATCATCACATCGAGGATGACGATATCGGGGATTTCTTCGCGGATGGCATCGAGTGCTTCACGACCATTGCTAGCGGCTATCACGCGCACCCCTTCGGCTTCGAGATTCATGCGCATCATGCTCGTAATGCGTACTTCATCGTCTACCACGAGGACTAATTTGTCACGGAGCTCAGTCATTTTGATTATCCTTTGTGAGGTCAATAAATTCGTCATATTCAGGAGTGCTTTGGCCATTGATGCGGGGGATTGCGAGTGGAATCGAAAAGAAGAATCGCGACCCGTGGTTGGCATGGCTTTCGACCCAAATTTGGCCATGATGCGCTTCGATGATGGCTTTGGCGAGGAACAAACCGAGTCCAAAGCCTTGGGTTTCGCGCCGGAGCCGATTGTCGATGCGATAAAAGCGTTCGAAAATTTTGGATTGTTCATCAATGGGGATGCCAATACCTTGATCGCTGACCGACACAATTGCCATGCCGTTATCGTTGCGCGCAGAAATCCGGATGATGCCCCCGTTAGGACTATATTTGAGAGCATTGGTGAGTAAATTTTCGCAGACGACCCGGATGCGTTCACGATCAGCATGCACGTCGGGCATTTCATCAGGGATACGGATTTCGAAGTGGATTTGTTGGAGTTGCGCCCGGGCTGCCAAACGCTGACATATTTGCTCAAAAAGGGTACGGATTGGCCATGTGCTTGGTTCGATTTGCATGGCATTGAGCTGCATGCGCGACACATCGAGGAGGCTATTGATTTCCCGGGTGAGTCGATCGGCTTCGTCAATGATGATTTGCAGACTATCGTGGATTTGGGCAGGTTGCCAAATGACATCGGAGCGGGCTAACATTTCGGCATAGCCACGGATGATACTGACTGGCGTTTTGAGTTCATGCGATATGACAGAAATGAAGGTATTTTGCATTTCGGATTCGATTTTTTGTTTGCTAATGTCACGTACATTGACAATCGCGCCTACAAAAACGTCCTGGGCGTCACGTTGAATGGTATACGTGCTTTGGATATAGCGTCGGCGATTGTCACGGGCAGTAATCCAACCTTCGGCTTGGGCAATTGATCCGATGTGCGGACGTTGTAAGGGGCAGTCGACGCGGCACAAGTTTTCGCCACTGTTTGTTTCGATACCCACTACTTCGGCACAGGGACGGCCGTTGGCTTCATCACGCGGCCAGCCGGTGAATTGTTCCATGGCATGATTAAATGCCACAATCCGCCAGCGGGCGTCGAGAATCATCACGCCGTCCATACTTTGTTCAACAATGGCGGCGAGGTGTTGTTTTTCGCGGATTAGCGATTGGAAGAGACGGGCGTTGGTCACGGCGATCGCCGCTTGATTGGCAAATGCCGCCAGTGATTGTTGCTCTTCGTCACTAAATGCTACATTGACTGCTGCCCGAAAGACCAGAATCACACCGATGTGCGTGCCATGATAAGTCATTGCAAGTGCGTTGACATGACGGAGTGGCATGTTAACAAGTAAACGTAATTCTTGTAAATCGTTTTCGACGCTGGTGTATTTGGGATTATTGTAATGCTCGATCAATGACGAAAACGCCGACCACCGTTCGCTGGGGATATGTGCAGCCGCGTTAATATGCAACTGCCCAGACTCATCGCGCAATGCGATTAAACCTGCATTCCCGGCGAGCAAATCAACTGCAGCGTTGATGACTAAAGACAACAATTCTGTGATATCTAATTGTGCAGTCATGGCATTGCTGATGTGCAAAAATAACTCGTGTTGACGTAGTTTTCCCGCAATACTATTCGACATCGTAGGACCTCACTCGCACATGATATGAATTATGAAGAGATGGTTAATCATTTACAAAATCATTTGCATATACAAACGATTATATTGTACAATATGGAACGAAGTCCAGAAACCCGTACGTTGTAAATGATTGGAGCCGGAGATGGATAATCTTGAGCAGAATCGCCGCGCTAAAAAACTGATTGCCGACCTTGATCTGACGCCAGATGAAATTCAACAAATCATCGCCACGGCGCGGGTGCATCTCGCAACCTTTGATCCTGATTATCGCACAAATGTCACCCAAATTGCGATTGCGTTGGACAAAAGCCGACCGACGATTTATGGCTGGGCCGATAAGTCACTCGAAGCCTTGGTGCAGGCCTTGCGGATGATTCGCACTGGTCGTCCCCCCAAGTCAAACAAAATTGTCCCTGTGACGCGTAAGCGCCGCATAAAGGACCAATAGTCCATGCGTGCATTGCTTAGCGTATCTGATAAACGGGGAATTGTCGATTTTGCGCGGGAATTAGTCGCACTCGGTGTCGACATTTATTCCACCGGCAATACCAAAATCGCTATTGCAGCCGCTGGAATTGCCGTGCATGGGGTCAGCGAGTTGACTGGTTTCCCCGAAATCCTCGATGGTCGAGTCAAAACCCTGCATCCGGCCATTCACGGTGCCATTTTGGCACGGCGTGATTTGGCCAGCCATATGCAGACGTTGCAAGAATACCAAATTACGCCAATTGATATCGTGGCCGTCAATCTCTACCCCTTTGCGGCAACCATTGCCAAGCCAGGGGTGAGTGAAGCCGAAGCCATCGAACAAATCGATATCGGTGGCCCTGCGATGATCCGTGCTAGTGCCAAAAATCATGCGTCGGTGTTGCCGGTCGTCTCCCCTGATGATTATGCGGCGATTATTGCAGCGTTGCAACAGGGTGCAGTACCGCTCGAATTCCGGCGGGCCCTGGCTGCCAAAGCCTACGCCCATACTGCCGCCTATGATGCCACCATCGCCAATTATCTTGCCCCTGCCAAAAGTTTGCCCGATGCGCTTACAATTCATGTGCCACAGGCGCGCGTGTTGCGCTATGGCGAAAATCCCCACCAAGCAGGTGCCTTGTACGGCGCATTCGATGATATTTTTCAGGTCTTACACGGCAAAGAATTGTCGTATATCAACATCCTCGATATCGCCGCCATCCAAGAGCTCATCGAAGAATTCGACCCCAGCGAAGGGGTGGCACTTGCCATCGTCAAGCACACCAATCCGTGTGGGGTGGCCCTCGGCGCGACCCCTCTAGAAGCATGGCAACATGCGTTTGCTACCGATCGCGAAGCGCCCTTTGGTGGCGTGATTGCCTTGAATGCCCCGTTGGATTTGCCGTTGGCACAGGCGATTGACGAGATTTTCTCCGAAATCATCATCGCGCCGGCCTTTGATCCTGATGCCTTGGCCTTGCTCCAACAAAAAAAGAACCGCCGCTTGGTGATTGCCAAACGTCCCATTGCCGCCGACCAGCAGGCACTGGTGCATTCGGTGCCGGGTGGCTTCCTCGTGCAACAGCCCGACCGCGAGCTGCCTCGTGGCGAAGTCTGGAATTGTGTGACCCAACGTCAGCCTAGTGCCGACGAATTAACCGCCTTGCACTTTGCGTGGCGAGTGGTTAAGCATGTCAAGTCCAACGCAATTGTGTATACTGCTCCTAATCGCACGTTGGGAGTTGGGGCGGGGCAGATGAGTCGGGTCGATAGCGCCCGCGTTGCCGTCGAAAAAGCCGGCCGGGCTGGTATTTCGTTGCAAGGCTGTGTGATGGCCAGCGATGCCTTCTTCCCATTCCCCGATGGCATCGAGACGGCCGCAGCCGCCGGTGTCACCGCCATCGTGCAACCAGGTGGCTCAATGCGTGACGACGATGTCATTGCCGCAGCCAATCGCCTTGGAGTGGCCATGATTTGTACTGGCCGCCGTCATTTTAGGCATTAATCTATGACACTACTCTACGACGCCAATGGGTTGATTCCGGCCGTTGTGCAACACGCCCATAGCGGCGAAGTCTTGATGCTCGGCTACATGAATGCCGATGCGCTGGCCCAGACCCAAGCCAGTGGCAATGTGACGTTTTTTAGTCGCAGTCGCCAACAACTGTGGGTCAAAGGTGAAACTTCGGGTCATTTCTTGCGCTTTGTCGAAGCCCGCCGCGATTGTGATAGCGATGCGCTGTTGATTTTGGCGTTACCAATCGGTCCTACCTGCCATACCGGTACGCCGTCCTGCTTTGCCTGGCAAATCGACGGCCAAGCCACCGACCAACGCGTGCCACCCCTCAGTATGCTGGGGCGCTTGTCTGATCTGGTGGTCGCACGCAAGCAACAAATGCCCGAGGGCTCGTATACCACTAAGCTTTTTACGGGCGGTGTTGACCGCATCGGCAAAAAAATCGGTGAAGAAGCGGCCGAAATGATTATCGCTGCCAAAAACAACTCCGATGCCGAATTGACTTGGGAAACCGCCGACTTTTTGTATCATGCCCTCGTGTTGCTTACCAATCAAGGTGTGTCGCTGGACATGATTATGGCCGAATTAGCCCGCCGTCATACCACCGAATGATTCCGGTGCAGACCAATCGACGCCTCACGCAATTTGCGTGAGGCGTTTTTGTCTATTCACCGCTCACCCGCTTTATTTTTTTCCATAAAAAATAGAACCGCATGGAAGGTGAATAGGCAGGCTATGCCGGGGATGTCGGTTCGCGGTTGATGCGCCAAGTGATGATGAGGCAGATGAGCGCACCGAGGAGCGCCCCCCGCTCGAAGCGTGCACCGTATACCGGTTGACCGGCATCGAGCCAGCCAAGCGGCAGATAGGGCCATTGTGATAGCCACAACACGATCTGCACGCCGACGTTGTCGGGGCGGGCCGCAAACAACAGCAACGTCATGCGGCTGAGCATGAGTGTTGCTATTGTGATGCAAATGGCGGTGATGGTGTTAGCCCCGCGCGCGTTCAATCTTGGCCCCCAATGCTTGTAAACGCTGTTCGATTGATTCGTAGCCACGGTCAATTTGGGCAATGTTGTGGATGACGCTTTTGCCGCGGGCACACAGCGAGGCGATGAGCAGTGCCATGCCGGCCCGGATGTCGGGGCTCGGTAAGCCTTCAGGCTCACCAAATAATTTGGCTGCGCCCACCACCACCACGCGGTGGGGATCACACAAGACGATTTTGGCGCCCATACCGATCAAACGATCCACGAAAAACAACCTGCTTTCGAAGAGTTTTTCGTGAATGAGCACCGTGCCGCTGGCTTGGGTGGCAACGACCACGGCGATACTGATGAGGTCGGCGGGGAAGCCGGGCCACGGCATCGATTCGATTTTGGGGATGGCGTTGTGGGCATCTTCTTGGACACGCAATTCTTGGTTGCCCGGCACGATGATGTCGTCGCCTTCTTCGCGCCAATGCACGCCCAAGCGCCCCAACGTCAATTTGGTCATGCGGTGTTCACGCGGGCGGGCGCCGGCGATGCGGATTTCGCTACCAGTGACGGCAGCCAACCCGATAAACGAGCCCACTTCCATGTAATCGGGGCCGATTTCGTATTCGGCACCATGAAGCGAACTGACGCCCTCAATCATGAGCAAATTGGTGCCAATGCCGCTGATTTTGGCGCCCATGGCGTTGAGGCAGTGGCATAAATCTTGGATGTGGGGTTCCGACGCCGCATTGGCGATGGTAGTGTCCCCTTCGGCCAGTACTGCCGCCAAAATCGCTTGTTCGGTGCCGGTGACACTCATTTCGTCGAGAAAAATATCGGCGCCGTGCAGTTTGTGGCAGGTCAGTACATATTCGCTGGGCGTAATTTCGATCATGGCGCCGAGGGCTTTGAGGGCTTGGAAGTGGGTGTCGAGGCGCCGGCGCCCGATGGCATCGCCACCGGGGCGGGGCAAGCGCACATGCCCGCGGCGGGCTAAGAGTGGTCCGGCCAATAGGATTGACGTGCGAATGCGCCGCGCCAAGGCGGGATCAGGGTCTTCGTTACGCACTTCGGGGGTATGGAAGCGCCAACTATGATCTCCAGCCGGCGAAATGTGGACTCCCAAACCGCCGAGGAGGGCGCGTTTGGTGACCACATCGCCGATTTCGGGCATGTTGCGCAAAATAACCGGCTCACTCGTGAGCAAGGTGGCAGCCAAGAGCGGCAGGGCGGCGTTTTTGTTGCCGGCTGGGCGGATCGTGCCACTCAGCCGATGCCCACCCTCAATCACAAAGCGTTCCATGCAAGCTCCTTTTACAACACGTTGGTCAAAGTAGTGAATAATCCTGCATCGCCAGCCACGGCTTGTTGGATGGATGCATCGCCACCAAGGACTACCCGTTGCCAATGCTGATTGAGTGCCATCAAGGCTTCGCCATAGCGCACAAAGTCAGGGATAGTCACGGCGAGTGCTTGCTCACGGGTCTGTTGGCGGTACGCATCATCATCGCCGGACAAATGGCGTATGAACGCGGTAAATCCGCGCGCATCGGGTAATTGATAGCCATCCAAATCACCCGCAGCGCCGATGATTGCTTGGAGCAAGGCATCGTCGTCGAGCTGAACTTGGGTCAACCATTGGCCGGCTTGGGCATAGACGTCGAGCGTTTTGCTGATATTAGGGTCGCGATACGAGAGCATCGACAAAATCCCGCTACGGATGTCGAGTACGCTAAATGCGCCGTAAGCGCCTCCTTTTTCACGGATTTGTTCATGCAAAAAGGTCCGGCTGAGGTGGCGATTGACGACAATATCGGTGCCGCTACAGGTATACCCTACTTGGCTTAGTTGCGCCGCCACACCTACATAATTGACTTGGGCAGGAACAAGCAATGCTTCGTTGCTGGGGAATGTGAGTGTTGCCCAGTGTTGTGGACTCGCTGTGTGACTGGGAATTTGTTCGCGAATACGGCTGAATTCGCGTAAGGCACTCGGCACGAGCTCTTGGTTACACGTTACATGGAACCGCATGCTCGCTTGATTGATTAATGCCGTGCGAATGGCTACCAACTTGGCATGGATATCTTCCCATTGGCTATCGGCATTGGTCGCTAATTCACGGATGAATTTGAGATAACTGACGCCCCCGAGCAATTCATTGAAGCTTTGGATGTTGCCAAAGCGGGCCCGTAAACGTGAATTAATCAATGCGTGTCCCGACGGAAGTACCCGCGCTTCGCGACTGGCTTTATCTTCTTTGATGAGTTGCAAAATCCGCTCGCGGTTGTCGAGGTGGGCCGCCACACTGACATCACACATGATGTCGAGGAGTGTGCCGATGTTCTCGCTGGTCGCTTTACCGCGAATCAACAACAAGGCGTAATAGTCTTTGCTGAGTCGATTGGTGCCCGCCATCGATGTCGCCGAAACCCCACCAGTGTAGGTGCCAATGCGTTGTGACAAGCGCACGGCGTCGTATTTGCCTGCTCCGGTTTCGGTCAATGCATCAACAAACAACGGTAAATAGGGGATGAGATCTGCCGGTAAATTGCGTAAATCGAATCCGATATCGACATACATAATCCCGCTGGTAAAGAGTGGCGCAATCGTCACCGGAATAGTGCCGATACGCTCGTGCACAAGTGGTGTTACTTTGACATGCGGCTCGAGGTCGTCACGGGTCAAGCGTGGGATGGTTGCCAACGCTTCGGGGCTATCGGGGGTCTCTTGCCAGTGGGTTAGACGTTGGGCGGCCGCGTTGATTTCGTCGCGTTGGGCACTGGTCAAGGTGGCTTCGGCAGCCACGAGTTCAGCTACTTCTTGGGCATCGAGGCGCTCATTGAGGGTGGCATCGGGTGCCACAACGAGTTCGAGCATGTGCGGATTGTCGAGCAACAATGTCTGGAGCAACTGTCCGATGCGTTGGGGGTCTTGTAGACGCTGTTTGGCAGTGGCTAAGGCGTCCTCGTAGCGCAAGGTTTTGATGATGTCTTGTCCATATAGCCATGGATTGGTCAAGCCAATCATCAAGGCTAATCCGCGCGGGAATCCGCCGGTGTTGCGTTCGCGTAAATCGAATTCAATGGTGTTAATCGATGCCTGAATTTGGGCGGGATCGACCCCTTCCGCGATAATTTTGGTGATTGAATCACGCACGAGTGGGGCGATTTGCGCGACGTTTTCAGGGGCAACACCCTTGAGTCCAAGCGCAAAATACGTTTGCAAATTATTGCCAAAGCCACCGCCACTGAGATCTTCGCCGAGATCACTGTCGAGTAACAATTTACGCAATGGAGCGACAGCATCATTGAGCAACACGTGGTCGACAATCATGATTTCCATTTCGTCGACATCATCAAAGTGCTTGTCAATCATCCAAGCCAGTAACACGTGGTGGCGTTGCTCGTCGGCGGTAGCAGGGTAGGCATATGTGGCGGTGCGAGATGCACTCCATTGGGATTGTTTGGCGATGGAAGGCGGTGGTGTCTGGGCGCTGAAATTGGCCAAGTAGGGTTCGAGTCGCTCTAGCCGCGTTTCGATTTCGTCATCACCATACCAATACAACAAGGCATTGCTGGGATGGTAGTAGGTGGCATGGAAATCGGTGAACTCGGCATAACTCAGCGTGGGGATGACCCGTGGGTCACCACCCGAATCATTGGCATAAATCGTGTCGGGGAAGAGTTCGCGGCTCAAGGCTTTACCCAGCACCCGTTCGGCGGTCGCCGATGCGCCCTTCATTTCGTTGTAGACGATGCCTTTGTAGGTCAGTTTGCCCGCTTCATCGAATTCGTAGCGCCAACCTTCTTGACGTAACGTGTCTTCGCTGATGAGGGGGTGAAATACGGCGTCCATATAGACGTCGACGAGGTTGTACAAATCTTTGAGGTTGGTGCTGGCCACCGGGTAGATGGTTTTATCAGGGTAGGTCATCGCATTCAAAAAGGTATTGAGCGATCCTTTGAGCAATTCATTAAAAGGACTTTTGACGGGAAAATGTTTCGATCCACACAACACCGAATGTTCGAGGATGTGGGCCACACCGTTGGAATTGGCTGGTAACGTGCGAAACGATACGCCGAAGCATTTGTTTTCGTCGTCGTTGTGAATTGATACGAGTTGCGCCCCACTTGGATGGCTATAAATGCGCACCGTGGCGTGGATATCGCTGATTTCTTCGAGATGCGTCAAAACAAATTGATGTGACACGACAGCTCCTTTCCGCTTTCTGTTATCATACCACGTGAGGTTGGCGTATACTTAAGTCAGGTTGTGAAATTAAGGATATAGGGACGATGAATAAACAAACGATTCGTGATGTGTCATGGCAAGGCAAACGGGCATTGGTGCGGGTAGACTTTAATGTGCCCATTGAAAACGGCGTGGTGGGCGACGATACTCGCGTCCGTTCGGCCATTCCTACCATTCGCTATTTGGTTGATCATGGTGCTTCAGTAGTATTGATGTCCCATTTGGGACGCCCCAAAAACAAAGTAGTCGAAGATTTGCGCATGCGTCCTGTGGCTGCGCATTTGGCCACATTGATGGGTGTCACTGTAATCACCACTGATGCCGTGGCTGGTGCTGACGCCTTGGCTGCCGCTAAGGCTTTGCAACCCGGCCAGATTTTGATGCTCGAAAACACCCGCTTCGACGCCCGTGAAGAAGCCAATGACGTATCACTGGCCCAAGAATACGCCCAACTCGGCGACGTCTATGTCAATGACGCCTTTGGAGCCGCCCACCGTGCCCACGCTTCCACTGAAGGCGTCGCACATTTGTTGCCGGCAGTGGCAGGCCTGTTGATGGAGCGTGAGCTCGATGCCTTGGCCGGTACACTCGAAGCACCCCAACGCCCCTTTATCACCATCATTGGTGGTGCCAAAATCAGCGACAAAATCGGCGTTATCGAAAACCTGCTCAGCAAAGTCGATGCCTTGTTGATTGGTGGCGGTATGGCCAATACCTTTTTGTTGTCCCAAGGCTACGCCATGGGTGACTCGTTGGTCGAAGCCTCTAGTCTTGATTTGGCCAAGCGCATGATCGATTTGGCTGCTGCTCGCGGCACCAAGCTGTTGTTGCCGACCGATGCCATTGTCGCCGACAAATTCGCCCCCGATGCCGCCACCAAGGTGGTGGGTATCGATGCCGTTACCCCCGGCTGGCGTATCCTCGACATTGGCCCCGACACTCAAGCCCGTTATGCCGCCGAAATCGCCCAAGCCAAGACCATTATCTGGAATGGACCGATGGGCGTGTTTGAAATGCCCGCCTTTGCCGGTGGTACCCGGGCGGTAGCCCAAGCTTTGGCCGACAGTAGCGCCAAAACGGTGATTGGTGGTGGTGATTCAGTGGCCGCTATCGAACAAATGGGCCTGGCTGACAAAGTCAGCCATATTTCCACCGGTGGTGGCGCCTCACTCGAGCTCCTCGAAGGCCGGGTATTGCCCGGTGTGGCTGCCCTCAACGACCGCGCCTAATTTGGTCATATAAATCCCCCTCGACATCACGGCGATGTCGAGGGGGATTTTTTGACGTTGCTGATACTATTTAGAATTCGAGCAACAAGCTATCAGGGTCTTCGAGCAGGTCTTTGATATGCACCAGGAAGCGTACGGCCGTGGCGCCGTCGATGATGCGATGATCGTACGACAAGGCGATATACATCATCGGGCGGATGACGATTTGGCCATTCATGACCATGGCGCGCTCTTGAATCTTGTGCATCCCCAAAATGCCGACTTGAGGCATATTGAGGATGGGGGTCGACATCATCGAGCCAAACACGCCCCCGTTGGTGATGGTAAAGGTGCCACCCGTCAAATCAGCCAGGCCTAGCTTGTTGTCACGAGCCCGTTTGGCGAGGGATTCGATGCCCTTTTCGATACCGGCGAAGCTCAAATTGTCGGCATCGCGGAGAACAGGGACGACCAATCCATCGGGCGTCGATACGGCGATGCCGATATCGTAGTAATACTTGTAGAGAATCTCGTCGCCTTGGATTTCGGCATTGACGGCCGGGAAGGCTTTGAGGGCACTGACCGTTGCTTTGGTAAAGAACGACATGAAACCCAAGCCCACGCCATTGTGCTCTTTGAAGCTATCTTTTTTGCGTTTGCGGATGTCCATCACGCGCGTCAAATCGACTTCATTGAAGGTGGTCAACATGGCGGCCGTTTGTTGGGCTTGCACGAGGCGCGTGGCAATCGTTTGGCGCCGGCGTGACATTTTGACCCGCTCTTCGCGGCGGCTACCACTGGCGGCTGTTGGGGCAGGGGCGGCAGGAGTCACTGTTGGTGCAGGGGCGGCTGGTGCCGGCGTGCTGGCCTTGATGACGTCGTTTTTGGTGATACGGCCATCGGGTCCACTACCACTCACGGTGCGCAAATCGACGCCGGTATCGGCGGCGACATTGCGCGCCACGGGGGTGGCGGGGGCGTCGCTCGCGACAGGGGCCGCAACTGGCGCAGGCGTCGTGGCGACGGGTGCTGCGACGGGTGCGGGGCTGGCTACAGTTGCTGCAGTATCAATGCTGGCAATCAGTTCACCCACCGCCACATTGTCGCCTTCGTGTTTGTGCAAGGCGGTGATGACGCCGGCTGCACTGGCACTGACTTCAATGTTGACTTTATCAGTTTCCAAGTCGGCAATGATTTCGCCAGCATTGATGGCGTCGCCTACTTTTTTGTGCCAGCGGGCTAGGGTACCTTCGACGATTGATTCACCGAGAATCGGGACTTTGATATCGACGTTCATGATGCATTCTCCATAGCGTACGGTTACGCCACAATGATTGGTTGCGATTGAATTGGGCTATACACCGCGTTATTGATGATGCGTTCTTGTTCTTCGGCATGGTCTGATTGTGAGCCTTCGGCTGGGCTCGCCGATGGCGCCCGACCCACATAACTAAATTGTGTATCGGGTGCAAGCAGGGTCTTGATGCGCGGGGCAACGTACGTCCAGGCGCCCATGTTTTGTGGCTCTTCTTGCATCCACACCACTTCGCGGGCATTGGGATAGCCTGCCAAAATCGCCACTAATTCATCTGCCGGGAAACTGTAGAGTTCTTCGATGCGAATCACCGCCACGTGAGGAGCTTGCTCTGGGGTTACACTACTCACGAGGTCGACATAGACTTTGCCTGAACAGAGGATGATGCGCTCGACCTGATTGCGGCGGTCGTTGGCGCTGGCATCGTCGAGCACCCGATAAAACCGTCCATCAGTCAGATCGCTCAACGAAGAACCAGCTTTGGGGTGGCGCAAGAGGCTTTTGGGTGTCATCAAAATCAACGGCCGCGGGTCTTCGGTACGGAGCATCGCTTGGCGGCGCAATAGATGAAAATATTGGGCTGCAGTCGTGCAGTTGGCCACGCGGATATTGTCGTCGGCAGCGAGTTGCAAAAAGCGTTCCAATCGGGCACTCGAATGCTCAGGACCTTGGCCTTCGTAGCCGTGTGGTAACAACAAGATCATCGATGGCTGTAAGCCCCATTTTTTGCGGCCAGACACGATGAATTGGTCGATGATGACTTGGGCGCCGTTGGCGAAATCACCAAATTGCGCTTCCCAAAGCACTAAGCTGTCAGGGGCGTGTGAGCTGTAACCGTATTCAAAGCCCAGCACGGCGTTTTCGGATAACGAACTGTTGTACACCGCAAAAGCGGCTTGGGCTTGGGGCAAATGTTGGATGGGCGCATAGACTTGGCCGTTTTCGACATCGTGCAACACGAGATGACGATTACTAAACGTGCCACGCTGACTGTCTTGGCCCGACATGCGGATGGGCACCCCTTCGGCAATCAGCGAGGCAAACGCCAGCGCTTCGGCGTGGGCCCAATCGATGGCACCGATTTGCTCGAAGGCTGTGCGCCGTTTTTCAAACATGCGCACCAGTTTGGGATTGATGCTGAAATTATCGGGGGCACGTAGCAGTTGTGTGTTGTACTCGTACAGTTTTTCGGCACTGACGGCGGTTTGGGTGCGGCGCGCCAACCCTGCCGGCGGCGGGGTCAGGCTGGTGGGCATGATTGGGGCAGTTTCAGCTTGCTGTTTGGCTTCTTGGAGCTTGGCGATAAGATCGGCCACCATGCCATCGGCTTCGGCTTGGGTGACAATCCCATCTGCCACCAACCGATTTGCCCAAAGTTCGCGGACGGTTTTGTGTTGGCCGATTTGGGCATACATCAATGGTTGCGTAAATGAAGGCTCGTCGCCTTCGTTGTGGCCCCAGCGGCGATAGCCGACCAGGTCAACCAAAAAGTCTTTGTGGAACTCGTTGCGGTAGGCCAGTGCCATCCGGGCGGCGGCCACGCTTGCTTCGACATCATCGGCACTGACATGCACGATGGGTATTTCGAAGCCTTTGGCGAGGTCACTCGAATAGAGTGTGGTACGGCTATCGTGGGGATCAGTCGAAAAGCCAATCTGGTTGTTGAGGATGATGTGAATCGTCCCACCGATGCTGTAGCCCTCGAGATCTGACATGTTGAGCGTTTCGGCAACCACACCTTGGCCAGGGAAGGCAGCATCGCCATGGATGATGATCGCCAGCGATGCCGAGCGGTCTCGCACTGGAGCGCCATGGGCAAAGCGATTGTCTTGTACGGCACGGGCCCGCCCTGCCACCACTGGATTGACAAATTCAAGGTGGCTCGGATTGGGGGCGAGCGTAATCGGCATCTGCTCGACGCCACTCTCGCGGAAGGTGCGTTGGGCGCCGAGGTGATATTTGACGTCACCTGTCCAGCCGTGTGCTTCCCGCACCACGGGGTGGTGGGCGTCACGATGGGCGAGGATGAATTCACTCAAAATATGATTATAGGGCTTACCAAGCGCATGGGCGAGTACATTGAGGCGACCGCGGTGCGCCATGCCGATGACGATTTCTTTGGTGCCAGCGACAGCCGCATTGCGGATAATCGAGTCAAGCATGGGCATCAAAATATCGCAGCCTTCGAGGGAGAAGCGTTTTTGTCCGACAAAGGTGGTATGTAAAAAACGCTCGAAGGTTTCGACTTCGCTGAGGCGTGCGAGAATCTCTCGTTTGCGCCGGTCCGAAAATCCATAGAAGAATTTGCGGGTTTCGATAGCGTCGTGAATCCATTTGCGTTCGTTGTAGACTTGGATGTGATCTGCTTCGTAACCAAGACTCCCCGAATAAAGGGCACGTAACGCTTGTACGCCGGTTAGTGCGTCATTGCATTCTGCTTCGAGTGGACTACGCAAAATCGATGCAGGCAACCCACGCAAATCTGCTTCACTCAGGTCATGATAGGCCAATTCGAGGCTGGGATCACCCACGGGCTGTTTGCCCAAGGGATCAATATGTGCAGCTAAATGCCCCATCTCACGGATAAAACGAATCAGCCGCGCTGCGGCGATTGCATGTACATTGTCGACCGTATCACTTGGTGCAGTAGTAGTTGTCGTTACCGTAGTATCAGTGAAAAGGTGGGCGTTTTCGAGAAACAATTGCCGAAATTCCGCATCGACTGATGCCGGATCTTTTTTGTACTGTTCATACAACTCGAGTACATAGCCTGCATTTGGACCAAAAAATTGTGCGAAAGATCGCATCACATCATACTCCTCATAGCCGTATGCGTCACAATTACACACGGAAATGGCGCCATAGTCAAGCGGATACAGTATAGAGGTGGACGTCGCCTTCGTCAAGCGTGGTATTACTATTTTGTGGGCGGTGTGATGCCGATTGTGATTCGCAATCGGTAAAAAACACGTTTTTCTGGTGTTTTGATATGTTTTTTGGACAAAAAAACTGCTTATTCCTAAAAAAATATTAGTTGGCAGTGATGTTTTTTCTCACATACAATAACGTTACTTTGGTATAATACGTGCATATGGAAAAAGGAGGGTGTCGTGCGTATTTCTCGCGCTTTAATCACCGCTGCCTCACCGGCACAACATGCCTTGCCCTTGCAACGCCTCGTCGACCGCGACGGAGTCACCAAATCACTCTTACGAATCATTGCCGAAGAAGCTCTACAAGCCGGTATCGAAGAAATCGTAGTGGTGGTAGCGCCAGGGACGGCAGCAGCCTATCTCGATGCAGTAAATGATGTTGCCAAACATTTGCGTTTTGTCGAACAACCATACCCGCAAGGATATGGGCATGCGATTTTGATGGCGCGTGATGTGATTGGCACCGATCCTTTTTTGCATCTTGTCGGTGATCATATCTACCTCAGCAACGAATCACGGGGCTGTGCCCGCCAAATCGTTGATTTGGCCATGACCGAAAATTGTGCGGTGTCGGCAGTGCAATCCTCGCGGGAGCATTTGTTGCCGTACTACGGCGTGGTTGGTGGGCGTCCCTTGTCTGGTAATGCCAATGTCTATACCATTGAACAAGTAGTCGAAAAACCGACTCCTACTGCGGCAGAACAACAACTGCTTACCCCTGGATTACGCGTCGGTCACTATTTGTGTTTGTTTGGGATGCATGTCTTGACCCCTGGGATTTTTGATATTTTGACGGCAAATCTCACCGCTGCTCCTGACGATGTGTTGCAACTCTCGCCGGCGCTTCACCAACTCGCCCGCCAAGAGCGCTACCTCGCCTTGGCTCACATTGGGCGTCGCTATGATACGGGTGCCAAATACGGCTTATTGACTGCACAACTGGCCCTCGGTTTGAATGGCGTCGATCGTGAGGATGTGATGGCAACATTGGTTGAATTATTACTACATCGCCGCAGCGAATAGGAGCATTTATGTCGCAATTATGCGCCATTATTATCGCTGACGACGCACTGTTGCGTGATACCGCGCTCGAATCGGTGTGTGGCAATGCGTCGTATCAGACGTTGTTGAATGAAATCAACGCACTCGAAGAATTTCGCCAACAACGCACCAATTTGTACGAACGGGTGCGTGCACTCTTTTTTTTATATGCCATTCATCGCTTTTATTTGCCTGCACATTATCCCGCCGCCCAAGCCACGCACGTCCCCTACGACGGCTACGTGCATTTGCTCAATCGGCGCTTCGAAGAAGCAGTAACACTGTTTGTGGCGGCGTTCGTGTTCGCACCATCAGATGCATTGTCGAGTGCCTTGGCGACGGCTTATCACCAACTCGCCTTCCAGACCTTGGCCGACCAAGTGCGCCAAAGTGTGCGGGCCGTGCGGGGCAACCAATGGATGTTCCGCATGGGGCATCCGGCCGATTATCCGTTGCGTATTCATCCCCGCTTACTGACCCGCGATGCGGATCAGGCCTTTCCGATTTTGCAAGAAGCCACCCCTGTGCGCATGGATTTGTCGCATAGCGGCTGGAGTGATATTTTTTTCTTGGGGATGGACTTCCCCGCCGGTGCCCAAGTCCTCAATATCTCGGTCGATTTGTGTGTGCGTGGTCGTGATACCACTACTCGTCCCCCCGTCGAAGCCTATTTGCGGGTAATTGATGAACCGTTGTTACGCTTGACAAGTGTCGACTTGGGCGTGACTTCCGATATTACCGAATTAGGTGAAGTGTTTGACTTTGGTCGCGATTATATGGGCTTGCTCAAAGGGGCAGTGATTGCGGCAGGGATTATCCCTCCTGGCCTCGAAAGCTCACAGCGCTCGCTTGCCGACGTGTTGGCGCGCCTCGTTGGTCCTGGTCACGGCCTCGAGCTTGTGTCCTCGGTGAACGACATCCCCAAAGGTTCGCGTTTGGCGGTATCGACCAATCTGCTAGCCGCCTTGATTTGTGTCTGTATGCGCGCCACCGGTCAGACCGTCAACCTCACAGGTGCCTTACAAGAATCCGAACGGCGCTTGGTGGCGGCACGGGCGATTTTGGGCGAATGGTTGGCCGGCTCTGGTGGTGGCTGGCAAGATTCGGGCGGCGTGTGGCCAGGGATTAAACTGATTACCGGCGTCGACGCACAACCAACCGATCCCGAATACGGCGTCAGTCGTGGACGGTTGCTGCCACAACATCGTGTGCTGGGCAACGACGAAATCTCCCCCGAGGCCCGGCAACGCCTGCAAGACAGTCTGGTGTTGGTGCATGGGGGCATGGCCCAGAATGTCGGTCCGATATTGGAAATGGTCACCGAAAAATACCTCCTTCGTGCTGACGCCGAATGGCAGGCCCGTCAAGATGCCATCGCCTTGATGACCGAAATGATTGCCGCCCTCAAAGCGGGCGATATCCGGACATTGGGGCAAATTACCACCCGTAATTTCATGGGCCCCTTGCAAACCATCATTCCATGGGCCACCAATCGCTATACCGAAGGATTGATTCGCGCTGCCCAACAACGTTTTGGTGACCAGTTTTGGGGATTTTGGATGCTGGGTGGCATGTCGGGAGGAGGCATGGGTTTTATCGTCGATCCTGCTATCAAGGTCGAAGCCCAAGCTGCCTTGCAAGAAATCATGGACGCCGAGCGTTTGGCGCTCCAAGATGCCTTACCATTTGCGATGACCCCCGTGGTCTATGATTTTGCTATTAACGAACGAGGTACATGGGCGGAATTACTTCCTGCTACTAATCGTTTGATGCCGGTGGGCTATTATGCCTTGCATATGCCACGCCTGCTCCGTGCTGAAGCGCGTGACCTCAATCTGACGCGGCGGCGCGAACTCGACTACTTTGGGGCTGCTTGCTTGACCCGCCCCGAATTGGCCCGGGTCGTGCCGATGCTGTTTAACCAAATGTTGCCCCATGTCAGTAGCCCTGCCAATCAAACACCCCGTGTGCATGACTCATTAATCCAAAACGGCTTTGATCGTGACTTCCACGAACAAATCCGTGCTGATATGCGGGCGGGGCGGATTGGCTTGATGCAAAACCGCTTGCCCGCCAGTAGTACCATCCGTGACGTTGACCCGAGTGATGTAAATGATGCCACGGGTCGTCCTAATGCCGAAATTATTCGATTAGGTGAAGCGGCGTTGGCGCGTGGCGAAGTAGCGGTGGTGTCGCTGGCTGGTGGGGCTGGGAGTCGTTGGACTCAGGGGGCAGGCGTTGTCAAAGCGCTCCATCCTTTTGCCAAATTTGCTGGCCGCCATCGCACCTTTATTGAGCTCCATATCGCCAAAAGCCAACAAGTTGCACGACGCTATGGCGCCGCTCCGGCGCATGTCTTTACCACCAGTTATATGACCGATGCGCCACTTCGCCACGCCCAAATGACTGCACAGTCACAGGGGCGACCATGGGGTTATGCTGGTGATGTGTTGTTGTCACAAGGTAAAGCCGTTGGCTTGCGGTTTGTGCCAATGACCCGCGATTTGCGTTTTGCCTGGGAAGAAACTCCCCACCAGCTCCTCGACGAGCAGGCTCAAAAAATGCGTCAAAGTGTGCATGCCGCCCTGATTGGCTGGGCTCGGTCACAAGGCGAAGGTGCGGACTATACGGATAATCTGCCTAACCAATGCATGCACCCCGTCGGGCATTGGTTTGAGGTCCCCAATATGTTGCGCAATGGCACACTCGCGCAATTACTCACAAAAAATCCCAACCTGCGCTATCTAATGGTGCACAATATCGACACCTTGGGTGCGACGCTTGACCCGGCGCTACTTGGGCACCATATCGCTACGCAAAAAATGTTTTCGTTCGAAGTCACTGCCCGCCGCATCGATGATCGCGGCGGTGGCCTCGCCCGGGTCGATGATCAAGTGCGCTTGGTTGAGGGATTGGCGATGCCGCGCATTACCGATGAATTCGGCTTGCGTTTTTACAATACGCTCACCAATTGGATTGACATCGATGGAATGTTGACGCTGTTTGGTTTGACTCGTGATGACATCATGCAAAACCCCGAGCGGGTGAATCAGGCGGTGCGCGCCATGGCGACCCGTATGCCTACCTACGTCACAATTAAAGATGTCAAAAAACGCTGGGGTAATGGCCAAGAAGACATCTATCCAGTCGCCCAATTCGAAAAACTGTGGGGTGATATGACGGCATTACCAGATGCCACGGTAAATTTTTTGCAAGTGACACGCCTGCGTGGCCAGCAACTCAAAGATCAAGCCCAACTCGATGGCTGGCTTCGTGACGGCAGTGCAGCCTATATTAATGCACTTTGTGATTGGAATGTTGAATGAATGATATAACGATGCGGTTTTGGAGTGATTTGTCAATATTTGCACAACGAGACGTGGTTGCTGCACTGGGTGATATGACCAGCTGGATGCAGGCGGAGCGCACACGACCAAGTACGCTGGTGGTCGCATTTCAACACCAGTTGCCGGTAGCAGCCCTCGTGACATACCATGACCGTATTGCGGTTGGATCGGCGGTAATCGATGTGGCAGTGGTTCGACAGATAATACATACGACTGATCTCGCACATGAAGTTATCGTACAGATGTTGATGCATCAAGCGATGATGTTTATCGAAGAAGGACTCGGTTTGGTACTCGTACATGGCGATGTATCTGCGTGGTCGCACCATGGTTTTGCACCGGTCTCGCACCGGGTCCGGGTAGCGTGGCGCGGCGAAATACCTGCATTGGCAGCCGCCCCAAATCGAGCGCAACTTGCCATCCCTACCATCGCAGAGCGTCAATTAATTCAAAGTATGGCGTTAACCGACACGCATGTGGCTGTCCGGATTGTTGATTGGGCTGCGTGGCCGCAACGACCGTGGCTTCTGTTGTATGGCAACGATGGCCAATTGTGTGCGGCTGCAGATATTGTGACGAAAGGTGACGAAACAATCGTCGTGCAGGCCGTGGCAAGTGACGATGGCGCCGCTAGTGATTTGGTTGGCCAATTGCTCCATAGTGGGCTCGTGGCAGCGCCAATCGTTATTCAGTTACCATATACCCATGCAGTCACCCAAATGGCTTTGCATCACCATGGCGTGGCACAAGTAGCGACTGCTGGCGTACAAGCGGTGTTGTTGGGTGTATTGGATTTGCCGATGATGCTGACGGCGTTGATCCCGGCATTTGAAGAACGCTTGCGAGCCTCTGCATATGCCAATTGGAATGGTGGTGTGCGCGTCGAAATCAGTGATGAACGAGCCATGATTATGGTGGTCAATGGCAAGGTGACGGTGATTGATGGTACGCGTGAGGCTGATGTGCGTATGAAGCAAGTCGAATTAAGTGCCTTGGCACAGATGGCCTGCGGGTACCGTTCAATTGGTGCGCTACGTCGGGCAGGGTTGTTACTCTGTGATGATACCGAATTACCATTGTGTGAGATTTTGTTTCCGGCGCTGTACCCACATCTTTCCCTCGATTAATGAACTGAGCGCAGCATGGCGAGTGTGACTGTACACGATGCAATTCGATTAGCGTTACCGGTGTCGACCCAAATTGTCGCTGGACATGCAGGGTTGCACCGTTCAGTATCATGGCCAGTGGTGGCACGTGGGTTAGCACCGTTGTTTACTGAGCTCCATGGTAATGAATTTGCCTTGGTATCTGTCGTAGCCCTCAAAGACATCGACCCGCCGATTTCTTTGCCAACACTTATCGAGCGGCTTATTAGTGTGCCGATTAGCGCATTGGCAATTGTCGGCCATATTGATGCACAATCGATTGCCGTGGCCGAACAAGCAAATCTGCCTTTGCTTCATTTGGCGAGCGATGTCGATATACATGTAGTTGATCGTGAATTACAACGATTAATTGGTGATTATGATGCGCAAGTCGATCGTCGTGCAGCCCAAATTGCGCTTGAATTAGGCGAGCAATCGTTGGCTGGCGGTGGCTTCCCTGCCATGTTGGCGTTGCTGGCAAATCGTACTGGGCGGTCGGTTGCTATTTATTCTGTTAAAGGTGACATGCTGGCGTTCCATGGTGCATCAGAAATTAAATCGACGTTGCTTCATATTGCACTTACCCCTGGGAATCAACGGGTGGGCGGCATCGATACGTGGTGCCTGCCACTTGCTGCTGCAGGCCAAGGGATTGGCTTTATTGTGTTGGCAGGGCTATCGTTGACTGATGCCGACAAAGCGACGGTCAAACGTGCGGCTATGGCGTTAGCTATGGAATTAACCAAAACCCAAGCGCTCTCGGCCGTCGAAGAACGCTACCGCGGCAACTTCCTTGAGCAATTATTGGCAGGGAATCTGTCTGATCCACTCGTGTTGCAACAACGAGCGCGTGAGATGGGTGTTGATTTGCGGAAACCGCATGTCGCCATGCTCTTTAGTCTGCCGCTCGCTCAACAAAATCAACTCCAATCGCAATTCGCCAATGCCTTGCCCCAATTGGGATCAACGATTCCATGGTTGGTGCATGCGTTAGGGGTGCTTTGTTTTGTGCCTGCAGATACGGTAAATGGCACCGAAAAACAAATCATTCAATTAGTTTTGCGCGATGTAGTTGCCTACTTCCCCACCGTGCGTGCGACGTATGGTCGGGTTGCGTTGACGCCTACCGAATGGGTTCGCTCACAAACCGAAGCCGAATTAACTCAAAAACTATTACGGTCTAATTCCAATACCGTACTTGGCTATGCCGAAATCGGCGTGTACCAATTGTTATTGCTACTAGTGAATAATGCCGACGCCATGCTCTTTTATCACCAACATTTAGGTGCATTGCTCGACTACGAACGTGAGCAACATGGCGAATTACTCCAAACGCTGGAAGCTTTTTTTGACTGTAATGGTAATCTTGCCCGTACGTCTGAAGCAATCCACGTGCACCGCAATACGCTACTCTACCGATTGTCACGTATTTCGCAGATTTGTCAGGTTGATCTCGATAATACCGAGACCCGGTTGTCGTTGTGGCTCGCAATCAAACTTCATCGTTTGATTGGTCATACTGCCACAGATTCGTTATAATCACTAAGTAATTGCATGCGTATTATGCGCGAAAGAGTAGGTGATTAGATGGCGGCTCAAGAAAAAATAATGATTGTTACTGGTGCCACGGGCGGCATTGGTCTCATTACTGCCCGCGAATTAGCTGCGACTGGCGCCAAAGTTGTGTTGGTGGGTCGCTCTGAAGCGCGTTTGAATGATGCAGTAGCATTGATTACGCAACAGACTCCCGACGCCCAGCTCGATACTATCCAGGCTGATTTGTCATCACAAGCAGAAGTATTAACCGTGGCGAATACAATCAAGCAACGCTACGACCATATCGACGTGCTCATCAACAATGCTGGCGCCTACTATACCACGCACCAATTGAGTGTTGATGGTATCGAAATGACATGGGCACTCAATCATATGGCTCCATTTTTGTTGACAACGAGCCTGCTTGATGTATTGCGCGCTAGTGCGCCAGCCCGGATTATCACCGTGGCATCAGCGGCGCACCAAGGTGCAACCATCGACTTTGATGATCTCGAAGGCAAAAAACGCTTTAATGGCTGGAAGGCTTACGGCCAATCCAAACTTGCCAATATCATGTTCACATATGAATTAGCCAACCGATTACTGGATTCGGACGTAACCGCTAATTGTCTGCATCCTGGGTTTGTGGCCACGGGCTTTGCCCAAAACAACGGCGGTTGGTTCGCCAAAGTATTTGCGGTGATGCAACGCTACATTGCGATTACTCCAGAACAAGGCGCAGAAACAACGGTTTTTCTCGCCCGCAATGATAGTGTCGCCACAACTACCGCAAAGTATTTTGATAAATGCAAGCCAGTAGCTTCTTCTAAATTGTCCTACGATGTGACGACTCAACGCCGTTTGTGGCAACTTAGTCAAGATATGGTGAAATAAGCTATATCTATCAATCAAAACCCCCCGAGGAGCATATGCTCCTCGGGGGGTTTTGTGGTGGCTATTCGCCTTGGTGGCGATTTTCGCTGAGGCTGGCAGCTAATTTGCGGAGTTCTTCGTTAATACCGGCTAAACCACTCACTACTTTGGTGTGCGCCTCGGTAACTGATGGATTTTCCATGGCTTTCTCAACGAATTGTTTGCCTTTTTCGCTGACTTCGGCAACTTTTTCGTTGCTACGCAGGGCTTGCAACCGATCGACCACTTCGCCAACACCTTTTTGCAGGTCTTGTTGGATTTGGTGGGCCTGATTGCTATTCAAAAACGCTCGTGCAACGGCTTCGAGTTGGGTGCCTAATGCCCGTAATTCATCTAAGAGTGATTCATTGTGGGTAGGGTTGGGGGTGGCTGCTTCGGCTGGGTTGGGAGTTGATTCTGGTGGGATTTGGGTGTTGTCTGACATGATCAGATTCCTTTCATTTTTTGTAACCGCAGTTCTGACGGTAGCCGTATATCATTTGTTGCGTGAATATCTCTGTATTTCTGTGCAAAATTAAAATTTGCTAAGTTGCGCGTCTAAAGTCATTTACGCCATGCTTCTACCACTTGCGCATTCTGTTTTTTTTAGTATAATTATAATTGACTAATTTGAGTGATTTACTCAATATAAAAAGAGGTATGCAATGGCACGGATTTATCGTAGTGTTGTTGAATTAATTGGCAATACCCCATTGGTGCAAATCAAAGCTCCAGGGGCGACGGTACTTGCGAAGCTTGAGTGGTTTAATCCGGGCGGGAGTGTCAAGGATCGCATTGGCTTTGCGATGATTGATGCCGCCGAAAAAGCTGGGTTGATTACGCCAGGCAAAACGGTGATTATCGAGCCAACCAGTGGCAACACGGGGATTGGTTTGGCGATGGTTGCCGCTGCCAAGGGCTACCGCATGATTTTGACCATGCCTGATTCGATGAGTATCGAGCGTCGTAAATTGCTCAAAGGTTTTGGCGCCCAAGTGGTATTGACACCAGCGGCTGAGGGGATGCGTGGCGCTATCGCGCGTGCGGAGGCCTTAGCTGCCGAAACGCCCAATGCCTGGATTCCACAGCAATTCAACAATATTGCCAACCCTGACGTTCATCGCCGTACCACTGCGCTTGAAATTTTGAATGACACCGATAACAACATCGATATTTTTGTGTCCGGTGTGGGTACCGGTGGTACCGTGACCGGTGTGGGTGAAGTGTTGCGCCAACACAAACCAGATATCAAAATCGTCGCTGTTGAACCCGAAGCATCACCGGTGTTGTCGGGTGGTCAACCTGGCCCGCACAAAATCCAAGGTATTGGTGCCGGGTTTGTCCCACAAGTGCTCAATACTGCAGTGTATGACGAAGTCATCAAAGTCAGCAATGATGATGCGTTTGCGACGGCGCGCCGGTTGGCGCAACAAGAAGGCCTAATGGTCGGGATTAGTTCAGGGGCTGCGGCCTTTGCTGCCATCCAATTGGCTGCTCGACCCGAAAACGCCGGCAAGACCATCGTCTTTATTTCGGCGAGTAATGGCGAACGCTACTTGAGCACCGCCCTTTTCCCAGACGAAGCCTAATTATTGACTCAGCGGATAATTCCCCTCACATCACTCGATGTGAGGGGCTTTGTTTGTTACAATGCAATGATGAACGCCACCTGGAATGAAGGCATGTAATTTACTATGGACGAAATTTTGGCCGGACTTCAAGCCGATGCGGATACTTATTGTCTCGAAGAACCAACAGTTACTTCTTGGCAATTAGCAATCTTGAACCGTTTGCGCGATTATGTGGCATTGGTTGTGCAGCCATTAAAACTACGCGTCCGCACTATTGTCATCCAACAAGTATTGTCGCAACGCATCGAAATCCGTGTGTCTGGGACATCAGTAGTGACGATTGTCTTTGCGCCGAGTGAGCAACTCGCTGGTGAAATTGCGTTTTTGCGCACCTGTGCGCTCAAACAATTGCCGGTGCCACGGATTATTCACGCCGACATTTCGTACAACTTTTTGCCGGTAGGTTTTGTTTTGTACAACCATATTACGGGGATGGCTGTCAGTGATGTGGCAGACGCGACGTTGCAACGAATGGCTGCCCGTCAAGTAGGGCGCACGTTGCGTGTCATGCATACCTTGCCGATGAACGGTTGGGGCTGGCCGACTCCGCTACAAAAATGGCCAATGCACGATTGGCGTAGTGTGTTGCAACACTGGTTCCGTGAAACGACAATGATTGATCAATTACACACCGCAACTGCGGCATCGGTGTTGACTGATTTTTGGCAAAAAATCATCCAAGATGACATAATGAAAAACATTGAACCCGTATGTATCCACGGTGATTTACAAATGGCACATGTGTATGTCACTGTCCATAGCCATGTTCAACTCGAAGGTGTGGTGCGACCGGGGTTTATCGTAGCAGGAGATCCGATGTTTGATTTGGCTGCGTCGATGCGTACTGCGACGTCATTGGCGTTTCGCCAAGGGATTATCGAAGGGTATACCGCTACGGTGCCATTGCGCCCCGATGAGGTAATCCGGATTAAACGGTTGTCTATCATATGGCGCATCCACGACTTGCTCATCGACAATAATGTCGACGAGCAAGTGTTGTTACAGAGTATTACCACGGCACTCGCTGGTGTGGCGGAATGAATGTGGTGGGGGGTTATTGCGGTGTGCTACGGTGTAGTTGAATGTCTTCGAACGACAGCGGGTCGTCGTTTGGTTCAATATGCGTAATGACATTTGTATTGTGAAATGCCACGTGCACGGCAATTTCGATTTTTTCGAGCAGTTCATGACCATGTGCGACACTCCAGTTGCCTGGAACAAGCACATGCATCGAGACAAATTTGCGTGCCCCCGAGATGCGCGTGCGGATGGCATGGAACATGACTTCATCGCTTTCGAATTGTTTGAGGACGTTGTGCAAGGCTTGTAATTCTGCATCCGCAAAACTGGCATCGAGTAACCCATTCATTGAACGGCGTACGAGATCCCAGCCCATGCGGATGATATTGAGCCCCACGAGCATCGCCATGACAGGGTCTATCCACCACCATGGAGTGTTCGTGGCCACAATTACGCCGATACAAACGACAAACGAAGAAATCACGTCACTCATCAAGTGATGTGAATCTGCTTCGAGTGCAATCGAATTGTTTTCAATGGCGGCTTTTTTAATCCATTGGGCTAAGATGTAATTGACTGCGGAGGTGCCTAAAGCGAGTCCAATGCCCACTACTGACGCCGTCACCGGTTCGGGGTTGAGTAAGCGAATTACCGATGTGTAAATAATACCGACAGCTGCCATTACGATTAAGGCGCCTTCGAAGCCGCTACTGAAATATTCGGCTTTGTCGTGGCCATAAGCGTGCTCGTCGTCGGGTGGGCGGGCCGATAGCGACAATGCCCAGATTGCGGCACTCGCACCGAGGGCATTGACGATGGATTCGATGGCATCAGAAAGTAAGCTGACCGAACCGGTCAAACGATAGGCAGCGGTTTTGGCGGCAATCATCAGAAATGCGACGGCGAGTGAAATCCATGCGTATTTGCGTAATCCCATGACACATCCCTACAACATTGATATTGGGTCTACATCTATCATAGCATGGTGGCTGGTACGGATGCGTTGCATGACGTCACGGGGCTGGTTGGTCACAATAAACAATTGCCAACGATAGCGGTCACGGACCCGTGCAAAAAAACAAGGTGCTGGCCCAATAATCCGAGTGTCTGGTGCAAGGGTTGCGAGGGCGGTGGTGATTTGGCTTGCATCTTGTTGGGCATTGCGTTGGCAGATAGTACTGTTTTGATGTTGCCAGACCAGTTTGATCATGCGCGCAAATGGTGGGTACCCGAGACGTTGTCGGTAGGCAATTTCGTTTTCATAAAACAATGAGCGGTCATATCTGGCTGCTGCTTGGATGGCATAATGTTCGGGTTGATAACTTTGAAAAATCACTTCGGCGCTGCCACTGCGGCGCCCAGCGCGCCCTGCGACTTGGGTCAAGAGCTGGTAGGTGCGTTCGGCGGCGCGCATATCGGGTAATTGGAGCGCCGTATCGGTATTGACTACACCCACAAGCCGCACTTTGGCCAGGTCAAGTCCTTTGGCAATCATTTGGGTGCCGACAATGATAGCTGCCCCGAGGTTGTTGGCTTGACTGAGTAACTGGGCATGGTCATTGGCACTATCGGCGGTATCACGGTCCCATTGGATAATCGGGATTGTTGGCCAGTGCGTCGCAATCACCTCGCAGACCCGCTGGGTGCCACTGCCAATGTCCAAAAAATCATGATGGAAGCAATGATGGCAATTAGCGTCTAAATAGCGTTGCAATCCACAGGTATGGCAGACCCCAATGGTTTGTCCGGCACGCATATGGACAACGAGCGGTGCACTACAGCGTTCACATTGAGCGATTTGCCCACAGTTGCGACAGAGCCGTGATCCGCTGGTGCCCCGACGATTGAGCAACAACAGCACTTGATGCTGTTGTTGCGTATATGCGGTGATTTGTTGGGCGAGGGTAGTACCGATGAGCCCATAGCGATCAACACTTTTTTCGATGCGCATATCGACGATGCGAATCGGTGGCATCGCGATTACATCGCGGCTGGTGTCGACGCGTTCGGGGAGGACAAGTTTGGTGATGCGTTGTTGGTTTGCGGCATACAGCAGCTCTATCGATGGCGTCGCACTCCCAACGACGATTGGGATGTTATTGAGCTTGGCGTACATAATGGCACAATCACGGGCATGATAATAGGGTGAAAATTCGTTTTTGTATGATCCATCGTGTTCTTCATCAACAATAATTAGACCAAGTGCTGCGACGGGCGCAAATAATGCTGACCGTGGGCCGATAACAATATCGACGTGGTGTGATTGGATAGCATGCCATCGCTCGAGGCGTTGTTTGTGGGT
>CALFIC010000006.1 GCA_937876225.1 uncultured Chloroflexota bacterium
CACCCCACGACCACGTACCGCAGCGGCCTCGATGGGCCAAAACGGGAGATTACTCTCGCGCCGCACCAGATCACCTTCCATGCCGTCGGGACTGCCCACATAGGCCAATCGTGGCTTATTTGGGTGGCTTGCGAGGGCTGCGGCGACTGCCAAAGAGGGATAAACGTGGCCCCCCGTCCCGCCGCCAGAAAGGAGCAAGAGCGGCGATGAGTGTGCGGAATTTTTCATATGCTAACCTCAAAACCCCCGGACGCGCGTCGTCCGCAAGGGTATATTTCGAAATATTCAACAAAATCCCAGCCGAAACCATACTAATCATCAGCGAGGTACCGCCGTAGCTCAAAAACGGCAAGGTAATCCCCGTAAATGGTGCCAACGACGTAACCACCGCCAAATTAATGATAGCTTGCACGACCAACCACAACGTAATCCCCGTCGCCAACAATGCCCCAAAGGTATTGGGGGCACTACTTGCGATTTTGAAGCCCCGATACGCCACAAAAACAAAACAGCCGACCACGAACAATGTCCCAATCAGGCCCATTTCTTCACCGATAATCGCCAAAATCGTATCAGTATAGGATTGGGGCAACCACAGATACTTTTGGCGTGATTGTCCCAAACCCACCCCAAAAATCCCCCCTGACGCCAAGGCATACAAGGCATGCAAGGGCTGGAATCCGGCACCACTATAGTAGGCAAAGGGATCGAGCCAGGCATTGATACGATCCAAGCGGTAGGCCGCGACATTGATACCAATCAGAAACGATACCAGTCCCAACAATCCTGCACAAAACAAATGGAATAAACTCGCCCCGGCCACAAAGTAAATCAACGCTGATACGGCGACAATAATCGTGGCCGAACCGAGGTCTTTACCGACCATCACCAACGCTGTGACGAGCCCTACAATTACCCCAAATGGAATGGTACCGTAGAGTAGATTCGTCAAGCGCGTGCCACGCCGTGACAACCAACTCGCCAAATAAATAATCAAGGTTAATTTGACGAATTCCGAGGGTTGCACACTAAAAAAACCAAGCCGAATCCAGCTTCGCGAGCCATTGACTTCGGTGATTGAGCGTGGCAATATGAACCCCGTCACAAACAACAAAATCAGTGATACGACAAACAAGCGTAACGCATTATTGCGCCACCAACGGTAATTGGTACGCTGTGCTACCAGCAATCCAAGCGTCCCCACCACTGCCGCAAACAATTGGCGTAATAAATAGTGTAGGCCATCATTGTAATAGACAAAGCCTTCGACAAACGACGCACTATAGACCATCACCAAGCCAAACGGCACCATGATGCCAATACATACCAGCAACTGATAGTCTGGTTTGTGTTTGGTACGATCGCTTAGGCTAATACTACCAGTGGTGTCGCTCATCGCCGTTTATCCCCTAACCCAAATCGACTGCAGGCATAGCCACCATCACTACCACAATTGTCACGATGGCTACAGCGAGCACACCGTACCAGCCCCAGGTGCGGCCTTGGCGAATCCGAATTGGGCCGGTGTCGTGTTCAATCGTTACTAACAACGGCATCAAACAAAACCCACACAACAGCCCGCCAATCAGCCCACCAATATGCGCCATGTTGTCGATATTGGGCACCGAGAAGCCGATGCCGATGTTGGCAATCGCCGTAAACCCCACACTTCCCAGCATTTGTGTGGCACGCTCACCAAAGACCGCCCGATTTTGCCAAATAAACACGATTTCGGCACCAATCAGCGCAAAAATCGCTCCTGAGGCCCCTACCGCAGGGTGCGGTGAAAAGACATACGAGGCCACACCGCCGAGCAAGCCACCGACAAAATAAATCCCGAGGAAGCGTTGTGAACCAGCAATTCGTTCAATTTCGCTTCCAAATGAGGTCAAGGCTATCGTATTGAACAACAAATGCAATAAGCCTCCATGCAAAAACATCATGGTAAAAAAACGATAATATTGATCACCGGCGGCAATAGCGATGTTGTCTTTGGCACCCCACATCAGCAATAAATTACTCAGCGAAATCCCAAACAATCGGAATCCCACCAAATCAGCCAAGGCCGGAATCGCAAATATCACAATATTGGCAAGGGCAATCACTCGCACTGCCGGCGTACTATTGCCCCACAACCGTTGCATCCCACTCATGATTGGTGATTGACTCATATCGACTCCTCCGTACCGAGGCGTGCCACCACGGCCCGGAATTCTTCGCCACGATGAAATTCGTTGCGAAACATACCAAAACTCGCACACCCCGGTGACAACAAAATCGTTGCCGGCTGCGGTGCTACCCGCTGTGCCGCCGCTACCGCACCGGCCAACGAATCAAAGCTCCCTACAATTTTGTCTGCCACGTCGGCATCTTCCAACGCACGCTGCAAGGCAGGGGTAGCCGTACCGTCGAGCAACACAATTTTCTGCGCATGCCGGGCGGCGACTTGTGCCAACTCAGTAAAAGCGAGCTTTTTGTCGGCCCCACCGGCAATCCAGATAATTGGCTTGGGCATACATTCGAGGGCGACCATCGCCGCATCGGGCATGGTAGCAGCTGTGTCATTCACAAATGTATGGCCGTTGATGGTGGCGACGCGCTCTTGGCGATGTTCGACCCCTTCAAATCGCCGTAGTGCGGGAGCAATCAAATCGACTGGCATGCCCACTTGGAGCACGAGCGCCACTGCCATGGCCACATTAGCGCGGCTATGTAGCCCCGCCAACTGCACATCGCTGGCCTGTGCGACTATCTGTGCGCCCGTGGCAGTTTCTACATACAGCGTATCATCTTGCCACCACGTATCACCATGGTGAGGATGTGCTGGTTGGCTGATACCACTCCAGTAGATGTGTGCCGGCATAGTCAGCGCCATTTCCTGCAATACCGGGTCTGTGGCATGCAACACCAACGTACCATCAGGCTGTTGATGGCGGCCAATAGCGGCTTTGGCGGCGATATAACTCGCCATGTCACCATAGCGATCGAGGTGATCGGGATGGATGTTGGTAATCGCCGCATACGCTGGGCTAAGGCCGGCGGCATCAAGCCCTTCGAGCACAAACGACGACAACTCGAGTACCACTGGCGTCGTCGGCGTGATATGCGCTAGTTGTGCTAATGCCGAAATGCGCATATTGCCGGCGAGCACCGTGTCTGGGCGCCATGCAGTAAGCAAAAAAGCAGTGAGGGTGGCGGTGGTTGTTTTGCCTTTGGTACCAGTAATCCCAATGATAGGGGCAGGACACAAGCGAAAAAAGAGCGTCATTTCCATTTCGATATGGGCACCCGCCGCCCGTGCCAGCGCCAAAAAGGGCGACGTAGCCGGTACCGCAGGATTTTGCACCACAATATCGCAGTTTTGGAAGTCTGCGGGGCGATGTTCGCCCAACACAAAGGTAATCGGCAAATCGGCCAGGGCAGTGAGTGAATCAGCGAGTAGTTCTGGATTGCGCAAGTCGGTGACCACCACATCAGCCCCAGCTTCAGCACAAAAACGGGCCACACCGAGTCCACCACCATGCACACCTAACCCCATTACCACGATTTTTTTGCCGCGTAATTCCATCGCCTACCTCTTCATTTAGTGCTCTGGCTCAGTAATACTCGGCTTGGATGCGGGGATCTGCGCGGTATGTGGTTGCTGGAATGACAACGCTAACGAAACCCCAATCAACGTCGCCACCATGGTAATCAACACAAATCGCTGGGTAATTTGGGTTTCGCTCCAACCACCTAATTCAAAATGGTGATGGAGTGGCGCCATCCGAAAGACGCGCACTGGCGTCCCCGTGCGCCAGCGACTAAATTTGTAGTAGCCTTTTTGGATGGCCGAGGATAACGCCTCGCCCACAAATACCACCCCGATTAACGGCAAAAGCAGCCATTGTTGTGATTGCAAGGCAATCACCGCCAGGACGGCACCGAGGGCCATCGACCCCAAATCACCCATAAATACTTGGGCAGGATGGGCGTTGTACCAAAGAAATGCGACACACGCACCGACCAAGGTAAAGCTCAGGGTCATCAGGTTAGTGAATTCACCACTGAGGAAGGTAATCACGCCGTAAGCACTAAAGGCCACCGCCAGATTCCAGCCAGCCAAGCCATCGAGACCATCGGTCAAGTTGACGGCATTGCTGGTCGCCACAATGATAAATGCGGCCACCGGAAAGAACCAAAAGCCGATGTCGTAGCTGCCTACAAATGGGATACGAACTAACCCAGAATTGGCCAACCCAAACGGCTGTGGCAGATAGAGTGCAAGGCTAATCCCCAACGCCAACACAATCTGGAAAATCAATTTCACACGCTCGCTAAAGCCATATTGTTCTTTGGCCGAGCGCTCAAGCGACAGATAATCATCTACGGCACCGAGTAAGCCAAACAAAATCAAGGTAACTAACGGCACCACCATTGACCAGCGATCGACCAAATTAAAGGCCATCGTCAGCACAATCACCGGCGCAATAATCATCAAACCGCCCATCGTCAACGTACCAGTTTTGACCAAATGACTTTGCGGTCCGTCGACACGCACGCGCTTGCCAATCCGATAGCGCCGGAGCACTTTGAGCCAATAGCGCCCGAAAATTAATGTCACCACAAAGGCGCCCGCAGCCAACAACAAGGCGCGTGACATGTCAAGCACTAATAATGATCGTAATGCGTCTTGCACCGTCGTCCCCTTTTCGATGGTGTATATCTGAATCAATGACCACCAACGATGGATTCCATCGCTGTCCCCTGTGAACATTGTCCAGCACAGTTAATTCCACAAAGACAATGAAATCGCCAACAACGCACTAGCCATATTAATGACCACAAAGCGCTGCGTAATCTGCGGATTACTCCACCCGTTGATGCGCAAATGATGATGGAGCGGCGCCATTTTGAATAAGCGCACCCCCGTCCCGGTTCGCCAACGCGTATATTTATAGTAACCGATTTGTAGCAGCGACGATAAACCCTCAGCCACAAACACGATCCCGACCACGGGGAGCAACAACCATTGTTGCGATTGCAATGCAATAATTGCGAGTACCCCGCCCAGCGCCATCGACCCGAGATCCCCCATGATGACGGTGGCAGGATGGGCGTTGTACCAGAGATACCCCGCACATGCACCCACCAATGTCAGACACAATGCCATCAGATTGGTGAATTGCCCACTCATAAAGGCAATCACCCCATACGCAAAAAACGTCACTAACAATGTCCAACCGGACAAGCCATCGACGCCATCGGTAATGTTGACAGCGTTGACCGTAGTCCAAATAATCGCAGCGGCCACCGGAATAAACCACAACCCAAAATCAATCCGCCCAATGAACGGAATCCAGGTCAACCCTGAATGCTGTAGTCCATACGGCGCCGGTAAATACAAAATCAAACTAGCCACCAAGGCAATTACCCATTGGGCGATCCCTTTGACCCGCTCACCCAAACCATATGATGCCGAATGCACGGTATCGAGTGAATAATAATCGTCAATACCACCCAAAATTGCATAACTCAGCATTACCCCGAGTGGCAGCAACATTGACCAACGATCAATCAGATTAAACATGATGGTCAGCAAAATCACTGGCACCACCATCATCACCCCACCCATGGTAATTTGGCCATAGGCCACCATGGTGTCACTACCTTCGTTGCGCGCTCGCTTGCGGATGTTGTGCGTACGCAAAAACCCAATCCACCAGCGCCCACTCAGCAACACCAATACCGCTGCAGCTGTTGCAAGCAACAGTCCGCGGTCAATATTTCGGATTAACAGGGCGCGTAGTGTTTCTTCCATGATCACGATCCCTTTGATGCTGACGCGCCATCGGCACGCAAATCTGCCACTATCTGTTCCATCGCCATGGCACGTGACCCTTTAATCAGCACACAATCACCGGGGTGAATTTGCGCCCGTACGACCGCAATCGCAGATTGCGCATCAGGCGCGGTATAAACCGCCATCATGCCAGATTGGCGAGCCCCCTCGGCAATCCAACACCCACGGGAACCGACAGCAATCAGCACATCAGCGACTCCTGCCACCCATTGACCAACCTCAGTGTGGGCGGCTTCTTCGATGTGCCCTAATTCGCGCATATCACCGAGCACTGCCATCCGCCGTGATTGTACCGTCCCCAACAATTCGATTGCTGCCCGCATTGATGTCGGAGCAGCGTTATAGGTATCATCAATGATTTGCGTATCATTGACTCCATCATAAAGCACAAACCGTAGTTGAGTAATATTGTTGATTGCCGTACGCATCGTCGCCCACGGAATCCCGATCGTTATACCCACCGCAATCCCGGCCAACAAATTGCGGACTTGATGCAAGCCGGGGGCATGCAGGTGCACGACGTCGTCGATACCAGGCGCCAATACCCGAAACTGCGTCCCAGACAATCCCTGCGGCACAATATCAACTGCCCGCACATCTGCATCAGCATGTAGTCCATACCGTACTACTCGTGCGGTAGTGAGCGCTGCCATTGCCACAACTCGTTCGTCATCGGCATTCAAAATCGCCACACCGCTACTAGGCAATGCCTGAATCAATTCGGCTTTGGCCGCGGCAATCCGTTCGATACTGCCCATTCGTTCGAGGTGCGATGGGCCAACCGCCGTCACAACCCCAATATTGGGTTGGGCAATATGCGCAAGCAAAGCAATTTCACCAGCAGTATACATTCCCATCTCAAAAACCGCTGCCTGATGCGTATCGTCCATTTGCAACGCCACCAATGGCAACGTCAATTCACTGTTATAGCTACGAGGAGATTTGAGCGTAGGCAGATGCGCACTTACCAACGCCGCCACCACTTCTTTGGTCGATGTTTTGCCCACACTACCCGTAATCCCCACCACCCAAGCGGGGTCAAACCGCCGGCGATGCCAGGCTGCAAGCTGTTGCAACGCCATCAGCGGATCAGGTACCCCAATCAACAATAGACCCTGCCATTCTGCGGGAATAGCCTGCCCAATCACCACGAGTGTCCAGCCGTGCTGGCTCGCTAATGCGGCCCCTTTGGCTGAAGCAACGAACGCGACCACTGCACCGGCCGTGGCGGCAGCAGCTACATAGTCATGTCCATCGACTGTTTCGCCCACAAGGGCAACAAACAGCGCTCCCGGCACCACCAAGCGCGAATCAATCGCTACATCACTGATGTCGAGGTGCGGCACTACTGTTGCATCATAATGATGATCAGGTGCAAGGCCGTGCAAAATGTCAATTAATTGTAGCACTTAGCCTCCATTGATGACTCCAGGGTGTTGATTTTCGCCGACCAATGAATTATCGGGAGCAATCCGATCATAGCGCATTAATTCAGCCACTATCCGGCGATAGACCGGCAAGGCCGTCCGCACACCCCAGATATCGTCTTGGGGTTGATCGATTTTGACAAACACCGCATACCGTGGCACATCAAGCGGTGCCATTCCTACCACCGAACCAATGGTTTGATTCGTATAGCCACCATGGCCGTCAGGAATCGACGAGGTACCGGTTTTGGCACCCACCTTAAATCCTGGCACCAACCAATTTGCGTCAGGTTGAGTGGCATTCACATAGTGGTTAGCTGACTTCATGACCATTTTGCGCACCCGATAGGCCACATCGGCATCTATCGGACGCCCCTGTTCACGCGGCTCTGTTTCGACACATACCCCTTTGGTACAACGCGATTTAATGATATAGGGGCGCATCATGACCCCGTTGTTGGCAATCGTAGCCGCCATCCGCGCCACTTGCAACGGTGTCACCGCAATACCCTGACCAAAGGCGTTGGTATCGAGATTAATCGGGGTGTAACCCGCAGTACCCGGCTTCCAATAAATCCCGGCAGTTTCACCCGGCAATTCAATCCCGGTTAACTTTCCAAAACCAAAAGCATCAACGGTATGATAAAACACCGATTCACCGGTGAGCTCTGCAAACAATAGCGCCCCAATATTGCTGGAATAATACAGCACGCCTGCAGGCGTCATGATGCCATGACCGTTATAGTCAAAATTCGCTAGGTTGTAGTCATAGCGTCGAATCGTCCCATTATCTTCGACTTGGGTATTTTCATCAAAGGCGTTGGCTTGGAGTCCTGCAGCAATCGTGACCATTTTGAATGTAGAGCCAGGCTCGTAGACTTCGCCTACCGCTGGATTAATGTTGTAGATGCTGGGATCAACATCGGCATAATCATTGGGATCAAACGCCGGGTAACTCGCCATGGCCATCACGGCACCTGTTTTGACATCCAGCACAATCGCCGTCCCACCCGAAGCCCCATGCTGATCAATTGCGTGGCCAAGTTCGGCTTCGGTGACATGTTGAATATACGAATCAATCGTCAAGGTTAATTCATTGCCATTCACCGGCAATTTTTGATCATAAGGACGTGACCAAATAGGATTGCGGTTGATATCGACTTCCGCCGTAATCACCCCATCAGTACCCCGCAAAAACGAATCAAAACTCGCCTCGACACCTGCAATCCCCAAGCCGTTGAGATTAGTTGCGCCAATCAGGTGTGGCGCAAACTTCCCTTGAGGATAAAACCGATGTGGTTCATAGACCAAATGCAAACTCGGTTCATCCAAAATCGTAATCTTGTCGGCAACTTCGGGAGCCAACCAGCGTTTAATCGGTACCCACGCCCGACTGGTGTCGAGCAATTTGGCCAGGATTTTTTCAGTGGGCATGTCCAAAATCGCCCCTAGCGTCACTGCTAAGCGCGCTGAATCCGCCGGTGCGACCTGCGCCGGCGCCACATATAGACTCTGGCGCTCGACATCGAGCGCCAGAATATTCCCGTTGCGATCGTGGATTTCCCCACGACTCGCCGTCAACGGAATTACTTGATTTATCTCTGCACTCGCTCTCGAGGCATACCCTTTACGGTCTAACAACTGCACATCAGCTAACTGCAAGGCAATCCGCCCCAATGCCACCAGCACAATCAACAACGCCGCACCCAATCGCCATGGATGCAGCACAATTGAACGCGGTGAATTGTCAGCACTCGGGATACTCATGGATTCACCGTATCGTTTACCACTAATTGCCCATGATCGTTTTTGAGCACGAGATATTGCATATCTACCGATTGCACCGGAATCATCCCCGTGTCAATCGCATATTTCTCGATTCGTTGCATCGATTGCGCATCGGCTTTACGGAGCAACAAGGCTTTGTGTTCACGAATCAACCGCGTCTGCTCTGCTTGCAACACATCGATTTCGTGCCCCGTCTGTGCCACCCGCACCGTCTGCGCCACCAGTGCCACTCCCATCAACGCCAACAACAAAGCTACCGCGACATAGCTACGGCCGCCATCAAGCTGAATATAGCGCCCCAATTCCAACCGCCGCAAACGCGCCTGTTGTAATGGAAACAATTGTTTTAGGGGAATCGCCATACGCTGCCTCTTTATTGGTTTAGTAGTACGATACTATGTAGTATACACAAACTTAGCAAAATCACAAACGCGCAATTGCCCGCAAACGCACACTGCGACTGCGCGGGTTTTGGCGTTGTTCGCTATCACTGGCCTCGACCGGCTTGGGGGTGAGGGTCTGAAACAACTGCCGGTCACCACTCAGCGTCGCCGCCCGAAACGCCAATTTGACGATGCGATCTTCGAGGGAGTGAAAGCTCATAATCACCAGCCGCCCCCCCGGCGCCAACAATTCGAGTGCTTGGGGAATCACCGTTTCCAGCACGTTCAATTCTTGGTTGACCGCAATCCGCAACGCCTGGAATGTCCGCGTGGCCGGGTGGATGCGCCCATGCCGTCCCCCCATCGCCCGCGTCACTATGTCGGCGAGCGCCAAAGTGGTACGAATCGGTTGCACCCGCCGCGCGTCGACAATAAAACGCGCAATCCGGCGTGACGCCCGGTCTTCGCCATACAAAAAAATCACATCGGCCAATTTGCGCTCATCGAGCGTATTGACCAAATCTGCCGCCGTCGTCGGCCCGTCAGGGTCGAGTCGCATGTCGAGTGGGGCATCATGCTGGAACGAAAACCCGCGCTCGGGCGTGTCGAGCTGGTACGATGACACCCCCAAATCCAACAAAATCCCATCGACCGTGTCCCAACCCAAACGCTGCGCAAATTGCGCCATATCGGCGTAATTGCCCCGCACCAGATGGGCGCGATCACCAAATTCACTCAAGCGCTGTTGCGCCGTCGCTAACGCCGCCGGGTCGAGGTCGATACCCAGCAATTGGGCATCTGCGGGGCTGGCTGCCAATACCGCCTGCGCATGCCCCGCCCCACCCAACGTGCCATCGATAAAACGATGACCAGCGGGGGTCGTCAGCAACGCCAAAACCTCGGTCGGCAACACCGAAATATGCCGGAATGAAGTGGTCATATGTTTAGAACTTTAATGTGGTAAGTTGGGCAACCAATTGGTCGGTTTCATTGTCCATAGCCGCCACCGTCTCGCGCCAGCGGGCCGGTGACCAGATTTCAAAATACTTATTGACCCCCACGACGACCACTTCGTCACCCTCGATGCTGGCGTAATCGCGCAACGTCTGTGGCAACAAAATCCGTCCCTGTTTGTCTAGCGTTGATTCAGACGCCGCCGAAAAAAGCAACCGTTGTAAATTGCGGGTGTGAATCTCACCAGGTGCCAAATCACTCACCTGATCAGCCAGCTTTTGCCACATCGGCATCGCCAAGCCCATGACACAGTGATCGTAGCCACGCGTAATCACTACCCCTTCGCTCAACAACGTGCGAAAACGGGCAGGTATCGCCAGACGACTCTTGGTATCAATTGTGTGCTCGTATTCACCGAGAAACATTGCAACTCCACTGTGGCGAAATTCACCGAAATCGATGAGTTATCCCCACTTTCCCCCACTTATCCCCACTTATGAACCAATTATAAACGCAGAATACGAACTATGCAAGCATCAATTACAGATTGATTGCAACCAAATCACGTCAATTCATCTCCAAATGACAATAATATGTATACCAATCCCCAATTGTCATGCGTATGTGTTATATTTTTTCTTCATTTTGAAAAAAACGAAGCGGGGCAGACGTGAATAAGCCACGCCACACCCCACCCAGCCCCACCAGCACGAAGCATAGTGCCCACATCTTGTTTCGTGTTATAAATGAACCAACACGCACCAATCGCGTTTTACAAAAAAAGGAGCCCCCCATGAGCCAATTAACCCACCTCGATAGTGCCGGTCACGCCCATATGGTCGATGTGGGCGGTAAGCCCGAACAAAAGCGTACCGCAGTGGCAGCTGGTCGTGTCATCATGACCACTGCTACCCGCGATTTGATTATTGCCGGTGGTCTGCCCAAAGGGGACGTCCTCGCCGTGGCCCGGATTGCCGGGATTATGGCCGCCAAAAAAACCGCCGATCTCATCCCGCTCTGCCACCCCCTCGCCTTGACCGCCGTCGATGTCCAGCTCGACGCCGAAGACACCGGCATCGCCATCGTGGCGAGTGCCTCGATTACTGGCCGCACTGGTGTCGAAATGGAAGCGCTCACCGCCGTCAGCGTGGCGGCGTTGACCATCTATGACATGTGCAAAGCCGTCGAACGCACCATGCAAATCAGCGACATCCGCCTCATCCGCAAAGAAAAAGTGTAGTAGAGACGCAGCCTGCTGCGTCTTTGATGAGACGCAGCCTGCTGCGTCTCTACGGCACGGCAATCTGGCCTTCTTGAAAACGGCCCCAGGCCACCACCGTGCCGTCGTTTTTCAGTGCCAGCGAATGCCGCCCACCAGCGGCAATCGCGACCACATTCACAGCCGTCGCCGGTACATTACATTGGCCAGACGTATTGCTACCCCAGGCCACCACACTGCCATCGTTCTTGAGCGCCAGTACGTGGCTATCACCCACAGCGATGGCTTGTACGCCACTCAGCCCATTCGGCACTGCGGCAATCCCAGCACTATTGGCACCCCACGCCACCACGGTGCCGTTGCGTTTGAGTGCCAGCGACAGATTCCCGCCGGCCGCAATCGCCACCACATCACTCAATCCGGACGGCACACTACTCTGCCCAGCGCCATCATCTCCCCATGCGACGACCGTGCCGTCTCGTTGCAACGCCAACGAATGATTGAAGCCGGCGGCCACCGCCTGTACCAGCCCTAAATCGCTGGGAATGGTGATTTGGTCGTAGCCATTGAAGCCCCATGCCAACACTTGGCCGCCGCGAGTGACGGCAAGGGTGTGGTCATCTCCTGTTTCAATTTCTATTACGTCAACTACACTAGTTGGTATTGTTAATTGTCCATTATTATTCCTACCCCAACCAATCACAGTTCCATTAGACAATAAGGCCAATGAGTGTGTATTTGCAGCAGCAATAGATATAATTGGTGCTACAGTTAGTGGCAATGACACTTGCTGATAATTATTACGTCCCCAGCCTTGCAACACCCCATTACGAATGGCTAGCGAATGAAATGCTCCGGCCGCCAACACGACCGCCCGGATCGTCGCCGTCGGCGTGGCAGTATCCGTCGCCGTCGGCGTGGCAGTATACGTCGCCGTCGGCGTGGCGGTATGTGTCGCCGTCGGCGAAGACGTCTGTGTGACCATGGGCGTATTGGTCGTGGTAGGTGTTAGGGTGATTGTTTCTGTACGTGTCAATGTCCGAGTATTGGTTACGGACATTGTTTTGGTAGACGTACGGGTGTTGGTTACGGACATTGTTTTGGTAGACGTACGGGTGTTGGTTACGGACATTGTTTTGGTAGACGTACGGGTGTTGGTTACGGACATTGTTT
>CALFIC010000007.1 GCA_937876225.1 uncultured Chloroflexota bacterium
CATGCCGGCGAATTCATTCGCCGCTATTCGCCCTTACGGACGCCACGACGTATGTGCTCCGGCACAACACAACGTAAGGACGAATCATGCCGGCGAATTCATTCGCCGCTATTCGCCCTTACGGACGCCACGACGTATGTTCCTCGAACAACGCTAATCATCCCATATCCTCCCGTCATTCCATGCCGGGTGCCACGGCACCCGTAGCGTGGAATCTCCGTGACGTGCCATCGGAAAGATAGCGTACGCACAGCCGCAGCAGACTGCGGCTTCTGTTATGATAGATGCAGTATTTTAATGTAATACGTTAACATTAGAAATAGGAACATGGGACATGCGCCGAACGATACATCCTATTTTAATAATGGTCTGTGTGCTGGCAATGTCCCTGTATGCGCACCCATATCTGTTTGCACAAGAGCCAACAAGTACCGCAACGCCTCAAGTAAGTCAACCGCAGATTGTCGGTGGTGGGGCTGCAGCAATTGGCGAATTCCCGTGGCAAGTAATGATAGGAGTTGGCCATGGCTATGGACTTTATTGTGGTGGATCGTTACTCTCGTCTGAATGGGTGGTGACTGCAGCCCATTGTTTAACTGGCCTATCAGCAAGCAATATTACCGTCGTAATGGGCCAATATTATTTAGATACTCCCGGGGCTAATGTCCAACTCCGTTACGCATCACAAATTATTCCCCATCCAAGTTATAACACAACAACCAAGGATTTCGATATCGGTTTAATTCGTTTAGCCACACCTGTAACACTTAATACCTATGTCAACATCATTCGCCCTGCTACTAGTAGCACGGACAATACCCTTTACACCTCAGGATCAATCACCGTCAGTGGATGGGGACTCACATCTGCCGGCGGGAGTGTTTCAAATATCTTGAAAAAAGTCACTATTCCCATCGTCGCAAACACCACATGTAATAGCTTATGGGGAGCCGGGAAAATTACCAGTAATATGTTTTGTGCTGGTGATACCACAAACGGTGGAATTAGTGCATGCAGCGGAGATAGTGGCGGTCCAGCCATCAAGCTCGATAGCAACTTAAATCCTGTCCTGCTAGGAATTGTCAGTGTAGGGTCCCTAGATTGTGGGAATAAAAATTATCCCAGTGTCTACACCAATGTGTCTGCATTCACTTCATTCATTAACCAGTATGTCTCCCAAAGTACCCCCACACCCTCGTTAACCCTCACCCCCTCGATTACCCTCACCCCCTCGATCACCCTCACCCCCTCATTAACCCTTACCCCCTCGTTAACACCCTCGCCCTTGGCATTAGTTGCACAGACCAACCGCCTCGGGGCGGGGTATGCGAATTCGCAGGTACTCAATTTTGCTGGTGCAGTCATTAATTGGGGTAGCGACAATAATTCGGCCACCGCAAGCGCAGGGCTCTCCAATGTCGCCGCCATCGCTACTGGAGGGTGGCATACGCTGGTACGGCGCACCGATAACTCGGTTACGGCATGGGGACAATACAAAGATAATTTAATCGTCATTCCAAGTAACGTCAGGAACGTGTTGGCAGTTGCAGCCGGGCGTTATCATAGTCTAGCATTGCGCACCGATGGCACCGTCGCTGCCTGGGGACGCAACATGGAAGGGCAATGTAGCGTCCCCACCGGGCTCACCAATGTGGTCGCCATTGCCGCCGGAAGCTGGCATTCGCTCGCCCTCAAATCCAACGGTAGAATCGAAGCATGGGGGTCGAATGCCTACGGTCAAGGGAATGTCGCCAACCTCGACAACGTCATCGCCATCGCCGCCGGAGGCTGGCACTCACTGGCACTCCGGACTGGTGGTACCGTCGTGGCTTTTGGTGACAATTCATATGGGCAATCCGATGTCCCTGCTGGGTTGACCAATGTAGTGGCCATTGCTGCAGGAACCTGGCACTCACTCGCCCTCAAATCAGATGGGACGGTGGTGGCCTGGGGCAAAAATTGGGAGAAACAAATCAATGTTCCTGCGGGACTCACCAATGTCACGGCAATTGCTGCCGGCGGCATGCATTCGCTGGCACTCAAATCGGATGGCAGTATCGCGGCGTGGGGCGATAACACGTACAGACAAATAGGTATCCCTGCGTGTTTTACTCTCTCAACGCAGTGTACCCCTACCGTGACGGCGACAAGCACGCTTACCCGCACCACTACCGCAACGAACTCCCGTACCCCCACAGTCACATCTACCCCATCCAATAGCCGTACGGCCACTGATACCCGTACGGCCACTGATACCCGTACGGCCACTCGTACCCGTACTGCCACTCGTACCGGTACTGCAATACCCACAATCACTCCTCCATAACACTGCTCTACGCCCTCTGCGTGCCCTGCGCGACAACGTAAGGGCGAATCATGCCGGCGAATTCATTCGCCGCTATTCGCCCTTATCGCACGTACAGCCGCTGCCTGCTGCGGCGCTCAGCTGCCTGCTGCGGCGCTCAGCTGCCCGCAACCCGCCCCAACAACTCTCCTACCACGCGGTGCAATACCGCAGATGCCGGCAGTTGGGTCGTGTCGCCACGCCGCACCGCTAGCACCTGCGTCACCACCAATGCGGCATCACCGCTGAGCTGAGGCAACACCAGCACGCCACCAGCACTTTTCGAGACCACGTGGCCGGTTTGGCGCCACCACAAGGTGCGACACAAATTCAAAATTACCGAGATGGGTTGGTCATCCACCTGGCTTGCGGCATCTTTGATGTCGTACCACACCGCCGCCCAAGCATCAGCCACCGTCGGCGCCGGGATGGTCACGGCGCCCGCCACCACAATCCCACGGGCGTGCGCCACCGCCAAATGAGCACTCAAGTCAGGGTCGTGGCGCACGCTGAGCCATTCGTGCTGGGGGTCGGCGAGAGCTGCAGTCATCGCCGCTCGCCACGATTCGCTGTAATGCACCAAAAACGGCGCTGGATGCACCCAAGCCGTCAACAATTGGCGATCAAGTAACGAAAACTCAATCGGGGCGGGTTGCAGGGAATGACGCACCAGCACCTCCATCACGGCCCGCAACTGCGTCGACGTCACTGGCGTATCGACAAATCCCAAGATGTCGATATCACTTTGCCCCAAATGGAAATCATCAAGTGCGATTGATCCATGCACCACCAAAGCACATGATGTGCCAAGTATCAGGCAAATCTCAGCCACACAGCGGTCAATTTGTGCGTGTACTGGCACTGGTACGTGCGATAATACCATTGGTGATCCTTTCGATTACGCAGTTTGCATTCACCAAAAATATTCGTTATTGTACACCCCACACAAGGACATAAATTCTCCATGTTACGGTTTTTACGCACATTGATCCTCGCTATGACACTCGGCGTGATTCCCTATTTCACATTACTAACGCACGCCGCCAGTGACGACCGTTATTATCCAATAGGCACCCCCACCCTGCAATCCATTTGGGTTGATCCAGTGGCCGGTGATGACCAAAACACGGGCGGGAGCCGCGCAACAGCCAAACGCACCCTCGCTGCGGCCTGGGAACTTGTCCCCGCCGACGCCGACTTCACCACCGGCTACCAAATCCTGTTGACGCCTGGGATCTATGCAACGGCAGACATTCCTGCGTCATGGAGCAATCGTCACGGCAACGCCCAATTCCCGATTGTCGTGACGGCCAGCGACGGCACCAATACTGCCACCATCAGGAGCACGCTCACCCTCAGTGATGTCGATTACCTCTACTTCACGGATCTGACCGTGACGCCAAGTAGTGGTGGCCCGGCGATTCACTGCAGTCGCTGTAATTATTTTTTATTAAAAAACATGACCATCGTGGCGGCTCCAGACAGCGTTGACACCCCCAGCCTCAGTGTCAATCAATCGCACCATGTCTACCTCGAAGAAAGCGATGTTCGCGGGAGTGTAAGCTACAACGCCGTGCATTATGGGCACCTCTATGGCAATCAGATTCACGACACGAGTGGCACGTGCCTCAGCACCGGCACTGGCTCGGCGTTGCTCACCATCGAAGCCAACCGGATTGATCGGTGTGGCGGGGGCGGCTATATCGCCGGCCAAAACAGTGGCTTTGAAGACATGCAGGCACCGTGGATCCACTACGACGCCTACGACATCAAGTTTTCCAACAATATCATCACTACCACCCAAGCGGCTGGCATGGCCGTCAGCGCCGGTTACAATGTCTTGTTCGCCAACAATACCCTTTACAATGTCGGCGTAACCACTGCGCCGATTGCCGTCCAACTAGGAATGCGTTTGTGTGTGCGTGACATCCTTACTTGTGGCGCGAATCTAGCCCAACGAGGTTGGGGGACGACACAACAAACCGGAACCGGTGAAACAATCCCCAACCGCAATATATCTATTTACAACAACATCATACTCAATACACCCAGTTTCACGAGCGCACAGCACCTGTTGGTCGATGCACCTACATCAGCGCTGAGCGCGAGCCGCATTCCACAGCCGCGCCGTGCCGATGATAATCTGCGGATCGCTGGCAATATTTGGTGGAATGGAGCCACCGATTTACCACTAGGGGTGGGGGGGAGCCAAGGATGTAGTGATAGCAATCAAACCTGTAATAGTGCCCTCATCCGGGCCAACAATCGCATCAATACGCTCCAACCACAATTCACCGACGGAGCAGCAAATGATTTTCACCCATTACTACATGGGAATCTCACGAGCATTACCAGTAGCGCCATCCCAGACTTCCCCGATAATCGACCGGCACCACCCCAAGCCCCCCTCGGCGATTTGCATAACCGAATCACCCGTGACATCGCCAATACCCTACGCCAAAACGCCGCGCCTGGGGCCTATGCTGCCCCCATTGATGCGGCCACCATCACCCCTTATACCGTTGCGAGTGCAACCGCGACAGCCACACCGGCACGCAACACCTACACGGCGAGTGGTACCCCAAAGCCATCGTTAACAGCGAGTCTTACCCGAAGCCCAACGCTGACGTTTACCCCCAGCATCACCCGTAGTCCGACCCTCACCCGCACTCCGAGCATCACCCGTAGTCCGACCCTCACTTTTACCCCTAGCATCACCCGTAGTCCAACTCACACCTTTACCCCTAGCATCACCCGTAGTCCTACGATTACTCACACACCAAGTAGTACCCCTAGCCCCACCACGACCAAGACGCCACGCACTACCGCAACCGCCACGCGTACTGCGAGCACCACGCGTACGGCAACAGTAACTATCACACCAACCCCTATCGAAGCAGTCCCAATCATCCCACGGATTGATGCGACGGCTAAAGCAATACTCCAAAAAATCCATCGCAAAGGATTAGAATTACGCAATCACGAAAACACATTTGCCAAAGTAGGCGATAGCATTACTGCGTCTGAATCATTTTTGATGGATATCGGGTGTAGTGGCGAAAACTTAGCAGATTATCAAAGTCTACAAACGACCATTAATTATTTTCGTATCTATCAATTTTCCACCAAATACGGCACGGGGTGGTGTAATGTAGCAAATTCATTTACCGCAAACAGTCCGAGTGCGCAACCAGGGTGGAGCGCCCATTATGCCCTCGACACGAATTGGCTCTATGCACCATATCACGACAACTGCCCATATCCCTATGACACACCAATTGCCTGCGAATTCAAGCTCACGCGTCCGAGTATTGTCTTTATTATGTTTGGCTCAAACGACAGCAATCATCTTTACAATAATCCAAGCGACTTCTACCTCAGTCTTAGTGAATTAATCGAAATATCAATAGACAACGGCATTATTCCGGTATTGAGTACGATTCCTCCCCGTAACGACAATAGTATTGCGAGTAGCAGAGTACCAATGTTCAATACCGTTATTATCAACGTTGCTAGACAATATCATATCCCACTCTGGAATTACTGGTTGGCGTTACAATCACCGAGTATGATTAATTTTGGCTTGAGTAACGACAATATCCACCCAAATATCTACCGAGGAAACCAAAGTGCTGATTTTCGTAGTGAAGGATTACGCTACGGCTATAATCAGCGCAACCTCAATGCCATCCAAATCCTCGATAGCATCCGCCGTATCGTCTTTGAAAACGGTCCCCCCGACGCGCCGTAGAGCCGCAGCAGGCTGCGTCTCTACTACGGCTGCGTCTCTACACCCGCCGCAGCCACCGTTCCGGATGCACCAGTTCATCCGCCGTGGGAATATGGTCAACCGATTGCCATAATTGCGCCACGGCCGCATCACCACCATCTGCCGCAATCGCATTGACAAACGCCTCCCCCGTGCTGTATTGGGCCATTTTGACATGCATCCCCGTGGCATGCATGATAAGGTTGTCGAGCGTTGGGCGTTGCTGTTGGCGCGCTTCCATGCGGCCTTGCAATTGGGCAAATTGCGGAATTTGTTGGGCACCAATTCGATTCATCACATAATTGGAATGCCCTTCGATCAGCGACATTACCGCTTGCATTTCATCGAAAATCTGCCGTTGCGCCGGGCTCAGCACCCATTCAATCCAATTCCCTTGGCCACCCCGCTGCACCGCCCGTTGCATCACTGCCGCAACGCCACTGGCTGGCTGACGGATTTGGTCTGCCATGGTAGCGATAAACCGCGTCATTAAATCGTGCATGTACGGGCGTAACCACGCCACTCCTTCAAATTGAAATACATGCGACACTTCGTGAATCACAATCCATTGCCGCAATGCGGCCACATCGACCTGTTGTTCACGGGCAATCCGGGCAATATTGGGCTCTACCAACAACAATTCCCCCGGCGTCTGATTATCTTGCAAAAACGTCACATCATACTGCCCGAGTACCCGTGTCGCCATCCAACTCAACAACGCCCCACTCTGCACCCCCGCTACGCGACCATTGAGATGCCGGGCTGCCAAGCCCCAATCACTGTCGTCGTCATGGAGCTGGGCAAAATAAACTGGTTCGAGCGGTTGCATCAGTTGTGCAAAGGTCCGCACATTGGCACGTACCCACGCCTGCTGGTCGACCACTCGCACCGCCAGCGCCCCTGCTGGTACCTGTAATCCGGTCAGCGCTGCCACATGTGGCGCCGCCTGATCCACCAACGCTTGGTAATTATATTCTGCGGGTTGGAACGCCACCGGCAATAGTCGTTGGGCGGTGCGCAATGCCGTCTGCCAATCAACCATGGCCGTGGGGGATTGCCGTTCCTGCGTCGCCATAATGTTGGCCCCTACTCGCGCCAGCAATGCGGTTACTCCCAGCCATACCGCGATATTCCAAGAGCGTGACCGCGGCGTTCGTATCATTGGCATGGCAATTCCTCTTTTTTCTTACTCAAAAACGCACCCGCACATCGTCGCGGCGCCGAGTTATACGCTTACTATCCAAATATTCCATCACCGCCAAGGCGTATTTGCGCGTCGTATCAAAGCGATCTCGGAGCTGCGCCACACTCACACTGCCCTGCGTATCAATCGTCGTCAACACCCACGTGACAATTTCGTGCCAGGCCTGCGCATGAAACACAATCCCCTCGGCGACTTCCATCACCGCACCACTCGCCTGCATATACCCCAGCAACTCGCGCTCCACCACCACTTCGGGGGGATTGTAGGGGGCAGCCACCAGCAATGCCAAGCTCCGCACCACCACCTGCTGTTGCACCGCCGTCAATTGCACCACATAGCCGAATGGGCGAATCAAGCCATCACCACATGCGTCGTACGCCGGGTGCCAATGCGCCAACACCACATCAAACGCCGTTGCGGTCAAATCAAGGCGCCGGCGCAATTCTTCACGAGGCATACCGATGCGCAACGGCGCCCGCGTCAGATAACTAGCGAGCGTTTTATCGGTTTTTTGGCGTAACTGATCGAGCATTGCCCCATCGGCCACCCAATCATCAGCGAGTCGGACGACCATCACCATGGTCGCCAGGGTCTGATGTACCACATCGGCACTCAAGTGGGTTTGGCTGATGACATCGCTCACTCGACACAACTGACCACGCACCATCGCCCAACACAAATCGGCGGGGGTGGCGCGTTCTAGTGCCGTCAGGCTGGCAATCACTTCGGGGCGTAGGCGGCGATGACGGGCCGGATGGGCGTCAATCACCTTGCCGCCTCCCATGGTGATACTCGGCGAGGCCTGACGCACAATCAAGCGATCGCCCCGCCACAACGGCAAAGGTGTATCGAGGTGGAGCTGCACCAAGCCACTTTCATTCGGCGCAATGGCGTCACCATCAAGTGTCGTCACCCGACAACGGGTTTCGGCCGCCCCCACAAACAAATCAAGGTGCATCCCTTGGGTTACTGCGCGGGGCGCAATTCCTGCCACGTGCAAGCGCACATCAATGCGTTGCGTGGCCACAATTGCGTGAGGAAGCGTAATCAAATCGCCCCGTTGGATGTCGTGATGCGAAATCCCCGCTAGATTAATTGCCACCCGCGTGCCGGGTTGGGCCACCTCGATTTTGCTCCGGTGCATCTGCAAGCCACGAATCCGGGCCCGCAAACCGCGCGGTGCCACTTCGACCTCCATGCCGACCGCGAGGGCGTCCGCAACCAGCGTACCGGTGACCACGGCACCAAACCCATCCACGCTAAATACTCGGTCCACCCACAAACGGGCGGGCTCGTCACGCCGCACCGGCACCGCCAGCTGTTGCACCATCTGGTCAAGCGCCTGCCGGAGCATGTCGATACCCTGCCCATGCCGTGCAGACACCACGATCAAGGGTGCCTGCGCCAAGGCGCTCGTACTGAGCTGGGTCCGGATGTCATCGAGCACCAACGGCAACCAGGCCGGATCGACCATGTCGGCTTTGGTGACCACCACCAGCCCATGACGAATGTCCAACAAATCAATAATCGCAAGGTGTTCGCGGGTTTGCGGCATCACCGATTCGTCGGCGGCAATCACGAGCATGGCGCCATCAAAGCCCCCCACCCCTGCCAACATATGCTTGATAAAACGTTCATGGCCTGGCACGTCAACCAAGCTCACTTCGCGCCCTGAGGGCAACGTCAACCACGCAAACCCCAGCTCGATGGTCATGCCCCGCCGTTGCTCTTCTTGTAAGCGGTCGGGGTTGATACCCGTCAGCACCTGTACGAGCGTCGTTTTGCCATGATCGACATGTCCTGCTGTCCCAATTACATACATATCCGTTATGTTCCGTTATATAAAAACGCTACAACTAGTGCGGCTATCCAATTATCGGGTACGCACTCGTCGCCAATACGATATCCCTACTCCACGCCAATATCGCCGTATCAGCACCGCACCACCAGGCAGGAACACACGATGGCGCAGATAAATTTCATGAGTTAGGCACAAAAGTTGTACTCATATGGTATCATACGCCATGAATGCCTTTCGGGGAATGGTTAATGTGAGGAGAATTGCGATCATGAAGCAACGTCGCGTTGTTGTCACGGGCATGGGGGCGGTCAGCCCATTAGGCTTGGATATCCCCAGCCTATGGGAAGGAATCCGCACAGCCAAAAGCGGTGTCGGGCCAATCACCCAATGTGATGTGAGCAACCTCGAGACCCGGTTTGGGGGCGAAGTCAAAAATTTCGATCCAGCCAACTACATGGATCGCAAAGACGTCCGTCGCAATGACCGGTTCATTCATTTTGCCATCGCCGCCGCCAACGAAGCCATCCGTATGGCGGGTGTGGTAGCGACCCCCGAAACCGCCGAAGAAATCGGCGTCGTGATTGGTAGTGGTATGGGTGGACTCGCCACCCTCGCCGAAAACCTCTATATCCTGCGTGACAAAGGCCCCAACCGTGTCAGTCCCTTCATGGTACCCGCCATGATTACCAATATGGCCTCGGGGCAAGTATCGATGATGCATGGCTTCAAAGGCCCGAATTTTTGTCCAACCTCAGCCTGTGCCACTTCGGCCCACGCTATCGGCGAAGCCGCCGAGCTCATCCGCCGCGGCGCCGCCACCATTATGATTGCCGGTGGCAGCGAAGCAGTCATCACCCCCATCGGCATCGCCGGCTTCAACGCCAACAAAGCAGTCTCGACCCGCAATGAATCCCCTGAAACCGCCTCACGCCCCTTCGACGTGACCCGTGACGGCTTTGTGCTGGCCGAAGGAGGCGCCGTGATGGTGCTCGAAGAACTCGAGTCGGCCATTAGCCGCGGCGCCACCATCTATGCCGAGCTCATCGGCTATGGCTTGTCAGCCGACGCCTACCATATCACCTCACCTGCCCCCGGCGGCGAAGGTGCCGGCCGCGCCATCAAAATGGCCCTCAAAACGGCTGGGATTACCCCGAACGACGTCAATTATGTCAACGCTCATGGTACGAGCACCAATGCGGGTGACATCGCCGAAACCCAAGCCATCAAAAGTGTTTTTGGCGATCATGCCTACAAATTGGCCGTCAGCTCTTCCAAATCACAAATGGGGCACCTCGTCGGTGCCGCTGGCGCCATCGAAGCGGTGATTTGTGTGCTCGCCATCAACAACCAAATCTTGCCACCGACCATCAATTTACACACCCCCGACCCCGAATGTGACCTCGATTATGTGCCTAACCAGGCCCGCCCCGGCAAAATCGACATCGCCATCAGTAATTCGTTTGGCTTTGGCGGTCACAATGTGTCGTTGGCATTACGCCGTTGGGATGCCTAAATAATGCTACGTCCCCTCAGTGCACTGCCGCAACAACTCGGCGTCACCATCACCGACATGGCGTTGTTGCGCAGTGCGCTGATGCATCAATCGTACCGCTACGAGCATGGCGAAGAAGCCTTGCTCCACGCCGACACCCAGCGCCTTGAATTCCTCGGTGACGCGGTGGTGGCGATGGTGGCGACCCAATTGGTCTACCACGCATTCCCCAACGCCGATGAAGGTGCCATGACCCGCTTGCGTAGTGCCCTGATTCGCACCGAAAACCTCGCCACCATCGCGCGTCACTACCAGCTCGGCGATTACGCCATTCTCAGCAAAGGCGAAGAACACGCCGGCGCCCGCCAACGTACCACCTTCCTCGCCGATTTGTTTGAATCGGTTGTGGCAGTGATCTACCTCGACCAAGGGTTAACGGTGATTACCGAATTTCTATTGCGCCACTTCCAACCCCACCTCGAAGTGCTCCGCGCCAGTGGCACCCCCACTGATGTCCGGAGTCACATCCAAGAACTGAGCCAACAACGCTACAATATCACCCCGAGCTATCGTACCGTGTCGGTAAGTGGGCCCGAACACCAACGAGAGTTTGTGGTTGAAATAGTCGTCGGTACGCATGTACTGGGACGTGGTAGCGGACATAGCCAGCCCGTTGCCCGCATCCAAGCGGCTCAACTCGCCGTTGAGTTTTTGCAGGCCAACCCACATTTCAAGCCATAAATGGTCTCGCGTTGGTATGAAAACATGATGGGCGGGGATGTTTTTTCAAAAATCACACACGCCATTCCATCAGAAAGTGACTGTCATGCGTCTCTACATCACCGGTATTTCGGGCTATTTAGGGGGCTATCTCGCCCGCATCGCCGTCAGCAATGGCTGGCAGGTGCGTGGATGTGTGCACCAAGCACGAGGGTATCGTGATGCCGACGTAATTGATCTGCGCCAACGAGGACAATTGTCTGCAGCTATCGCCGCATATCGACCTGATGTGGTGATTCATACCGCTTACGTCCAATCGGGTCCTGATCTGCACAACATCACCGTACTCGGCGCCATCGAAGCCGCAGCGGCAGCTGCCAATGCCGATGCCCGCCATATCCATATTTCCAGCGATATGGTTTTTGCGGGTACTGCCAGCGAATACGACGAAATCGACATGCCCGACCCTATCACCGCCTATGGCGCCGCCAAAGCAGTAGCAGAAGCCGGTGTGGCGCAGGCACACCCCGAAGCGAGCATTGTACGCACATCATTACTCTATAGTGCCCCCACACAGGCACCCAGTACCCACGAACAATTTGCCCTCGATGCCGCGAGTGGTCTACGCGAAGCAACGTTCTTTCGTGATGAATGGCGCTGTCCTGTACTAGTGGATGAATTAGCCCGTGCCTTACTCGTACTAATTGGCCAAAACCATCGTGGTCCCCTCCATTTGGTGGGAGCGACTGCTATCAATCGCTTTGCCTTTGCGTGTGCCGTCGTACAGGCCCGCGGTGGCGATTTGAGCCGTCTCAAATCAGGCATTATTGCCGACTCACATTTAATCCGTCCAGCCCGCTTAATTTTGCGCAGTAGCTACCCCAATCCAATCTGGCACTTACGGGGTGTCAACGAAGTATTGTCAATTTCAAAATAGATTTCAATGCAGTACAATCAAAAAAATTGCTGTTATTTGTCAATAATATCATTGTTACATCTTCTTTTTTTTGCGCACAATCAAAAATAATCCCAAATTCCGTTTGACATCTCTCCTTGCGCCCCGTATAATACACCTCGTTGTCTGAAAAGACACATGTGGGTCGGTACCGAAGTGGCCAACCGGGGCAGACTGTAAATCTGCTGGCTTACGCCTTCGCTGGTTCGAATCCAGCTCGGCCCACCACCATTTAGTTACATACGTCTGGCCACGTATGTGATGGTTGGTAACAGGTGTGCCCAAGTGGCTCAGTGGTAGAGCACGTCTTTGGTAAAGACGAGGTCATGGGTTCAATCCCCATCTTGGGCTCCACCATCTTAATGGGATCTTGCGGCGGGGGCAACAGCGCCTTACGCTGCATTCGTGTTCATGGAGAATAACACACATCATGGGTAAGCAGAAGTTTGAACGTAACAAGCCACACATCAACGTCGGCACCATCGGTCACGTCGACCATGGTAAGA
>CALFIC010000008.1 GCA_937876225.1 uncultured Chloroflexota bacterium
GGCTAAGGCTTGTTGTTGCAAGGTGTCGACGCCCAAACGTTCCCGCGCTGCAAAAAACGGCGCTTGGTCGATGGTACGGGTACTCAAACGCAGATACAACGGACGGCCATGCTCACGGTCGAAACAATTACGCACACCTTCCAGCAAATACCACTCCAGCTCACCTGCATAACAAGGCTCTGCCATCATTAATTTGGGCAATTCAATCCCCACCGATGCCGTAATCGTCGATTGGTGAGCGCCACCTTCCGGTGCGAGTGTCACCCCCGACGGCGTGCCGGCCACGATGAATTTGGCTCCCGAATAGACGGCATAGATGAACGAATCAAGCCCGCGCAACACGAACGGATCATACACGGTGCCAATCGGCACCAATGGCGCACCCAGTAACTCATACGACAATCCAGCCATCCCCAACATCATGAACAAATTCATTTCGGAGATACCCAGCTCGATGTGCCGCCCATTGGTCGAACGTTGCCAACGTAACAAGCGTTGCGCTTCGCTTTCATAATCAGTGACTTCAGGGTGTGGGGTGTAGACACCATTGCGATTAATCCAGGCGCCCAAGTTGGTCGATACTGACACGTCGGGGGATGTGGTTACCATGTGTGGCGCAACTTCAGGAATATCCGCAAAGCGCACCAACAAACGTCCAAATGCGTCCTGGGTGCTCACCGTATCGGGCATGCTCAAATCCACACGCTTCGGCACTGCCACCATCGGCAATATGGGCGGCTCGGGTTCGGCCAAGCGTTGACTCACCTCGTGACAGATTTGCCCTTCGGGGCTGTCAACGTCAAAATCTGGCCACAAATCATCACTCGCAATCCCCATCGAGGCTCGCAAGGTTTCGATTTGTTCAGAATTCAACAACATCGAGTGATTCAACGGGTGACCCGCAATCGGTAAGCCCCAACCCTTGACCGTATACGCAAACACCACCGTCGGCCGAGTCATATCACGGTCGACTTCGTCGAAAATCTCACACATAGTGTCGAGGTCGTGTCCACCCAAATTCGAAATCACGCTCTGCAATTCGTCATCCGGTACTTTAGCCAATACGACAGCCAAGGTGCTGCGGTCGGCATCGTTACTGTTCAACAAACGTTCGCGTAATTCAGCACCGTGTAAACGGATACACGATTGGTATTCTTCGTTGCTCATGTCATCAATACGCCGGCGCAATGTTTCACCACCAGGCAAGGCATACAAGGCTTGTAATTTGTGGCCATACTTAGCTTCGAGCACACGCCAACCGTTTTGGGCAAACAGTTTCTTGAGGCGGGCAGCGCGAATCCCTGGCACCACACGGTCGAGACTTTGGCGATTGAGGTCAACGACCCACACCACTTGGCCGATACCGTCAAGCGCTTCGTCAAGCAATGCTTCCCAGACATTGCCTTCGTCGAGTTCGGCATCACCAACCACCGCCACAAAACGCCGTTCGGGGATGGCCGCACCATGATCACGTAAAAAACGTTGCGTCAGCGAGGTGAATAAGGGTGCAACGACGCCTAATCCCACTGACCCGGTCGAAAAATCAACTTGTTCGGGGTCTTTAGTGCGACTCGGATATGATTGCAAGCCACCAAATTCACGCAACGTAGTCATATAGCGTTTGGGTAAATTGCCCAACAAATATTGAATTGAGTGGAAAATCGGTGAAGAATGGGGTTTCACGGCGACGCGGTCACCTTTTTTGAGGAAGTGAAAATACAAAGCCGTCATTAAGGTCACTGTCGAGGCCGATGACGCTTGGTGACCACCTACTTTCGTCCCATCTGTATTGGGTCGCACATTATTGGCATGGTGAATCATCATCGTCGCCAACCACAAAATGCGTTGCTGAATCGATTCAAGCAAATGCAGTTTGTGACTCTCCATGTGGGGTTTAATCAACGGTGTATTCGCAACAGTGGCGGTTTTTGTCTTCATAAAATAACTCCCTGACATCATTACATTATTTGCAATGATTTTATTGGTGCATATGTGCTTCCATCATACGCTATTTCGTGACTACTGCATATCAGCCAAAGTTTTGATTTCGTAACCCTATCACAAAAAAATCAGCGTGTCCGCAACATGACGTCACAACGTACTTGTCCATACCCGCATAACGATGCAACAGATACCTACTCCATAGTGAAATTTGGTAGAATACCCTTAGTAACAAAATAAGGAATGAGCACACTCATGCAACGTGAAACCCTCCTCGCTCGCATAACAAGCACCGAACTCTGGGATATTGTCATTATTGGCGGTGGTGCTACTGGACTCGGGATTGCCGTGGATGCCGCAAGTCGTGGCCACAAAACCTTGCTCCTTGAAGCCTACGACTTTGCCAAAGGCACCTCGAGCCGGGCCACTAAGTTGGTGCATGGGGGCGTTCGCTATTTGGCCCAAGGCAATTTGTCATTGGTGTATGAGGCCTTGCACGAACGAGGGCGCCTGCGCAACAATGCCCCTCACCTTGTACGGGTCATGCCCCACGTCGTCCCCGCCTACAATTTCATCGACATGCCCTTTTATGGGGCTGGGTTATTGCTGTATAGCGTCATGGCTGGGCGCTTGGGGTTCGGGTTCTCACGGTTGATTAGTCGCACCGAAGCCCTCAAGCTCGCACCGACGTTGACCCCCAGTGGACTCAAGGGTGGCATCGTCTATTACGATGGTCAATTCGACGATTCACGCTTGGCCATCACCTTGATGCGTACCGCCACCAACCATGGCGCTACCCTCATCAACCATATGCCGGTTGACGGTTTACTCCACGACAGCAACGGCAAAATTTGTGGTGTCACGGCTCATGACAGCGAAAGTGGCACCCCTGTCACGATCAACGCCAAAGCGGTCATCAACGCCACCGGGATTTTTGTGGATCAGATTCGCCGGCTCGACAATGCCGCTGCCAAGCCGTTACTCGCCCAAAGCCAAGGCATCCATATCGTAGTCGATCGGTCGTTTTTGCCTGGCGATCATGCCGTCATGATCCCCAAAACCGCCGATGGGCGGGTGTTGTTTGCCTTGCCGTGGCATGATTGTGTAGTGATTGGCACCACTGACACCCCCATGCCCGAATCCCAAATCGAGCCCCGCCCACTGGCCGCCGAAATCGAGTTTGTGCTTAGTCATACCGCCAAATACCTTAGCCGGCGCCCAACAGCTGCCGATGTCTTGAGCGTCTTTGCTGGCCAACGCCCCTTGGTCAAGGCAAGTAGTAGCGACGGCAATACCAAATCACTGTCACGCGACCATACCATCGTCTTTGCAGATAGTGGCATGATGACCATCACTGGTGGCAAATGGACCACCTACCGCCATATGGGCGAAGACGCCGTCAACAAAATCGAACAATCGGCCAACCTCGCCGTGCGCCCATCGGTCACCAAAACCTTGCACCTGCATGGCTATAGCACTACCCCAGACAGCGACGACATGCAGGTTTACGGCAGTGATGCCGCCGCAATTCGCGCGCTCATGCACGAAAACCCGGCGTGGGCCACCCCCATCCACCCCGATTTGCCGTATACCGGCGCCGAAGTAATCTGGGCAGTGCGGATGGAACAAGCCCGCACCGTCGAAGACGTGTTGGCTCGTCGCACGCGAGCGTTGCTCCTCAACGCCAAAGCCAGCATCGCCATGGCGCCCGCCGTGGCGCGCTTCATGGCCGACGAACTCGACCGTGGTGATGATTGGGTAGCCAGCCAAATCGCCGAATACACCACTCTGGCAACTGGCTATATATTGCCGGCCTAGTTGGCGCAGACAGCTGATGACGACACACAAAACCGGCGTCCCACACCATGTGGGACGCCGGTTTACACAATCGCAATTTAGCCGCGACGACGAGTGACTTCGGCAATCAACGCCGGTACCACTTCGAGGGCATCGCCCACGATGCCGTAGCTCGCGATGCGGAAGATTGGCGCATCGGCGTCTTTGTTGATGGCCACAATCGTACGGGCCGAGCGCATCCCCGCCAAATGCTGAATGGCGCCTGAAATCCCTACTGCTACGTACAATTTGGGGCTGACGGTTTTACCAGTCTGGCCCACTTGGTGGTCATATGGTACCCAGCCAGCATCGACGATAGCACGGGATGCGCCATAGGCGCCGCCAAAGGCGTCGGCCAAGGCGGGAATCAAGCGATGGTAGTTTTCGGCACTACCAAGCCCACGCCCACCCGACACAATCACACTGGCGTCAACCAAATTGACCCCCGCTTGTTTGCGATCGTGACTGAGCACCCGGATGGCACTGGCCGGCACCGCGACGGTCAACGCTGTAATTGGTGCAGCAGCGGCACTGGCGATGGCTTCAGCGTGGGTTTGCTTGCGCACCGACACCACCGCCACTGTCGCACCAAATTGCAACGTGGTAATCACGTTGCCGCCGTGCGAGCTACGCACCGCTTGGACCCCTGCAGATTCGATACGCACGTCGCTGGCATCGACGGCCAAGGCCCCACCACACTCGGCAGCCACGGCGGCGCTCACGTCGCGCATACGCAAAGTACTCGTGGTCAACAGCAATTGCACATCGGCTGATTTGATGGCAGCGACGATGGCACTCGTCATGGCATCGGCGGCACCATCTGCCAGATTGGCATCGTCAATCACGGCCACTTGTTGCACGCCATAGCTGGCAGTGGCTTGGGCGAGTGCGCCCACGTTGGCACCAACCACGAGGGCGGTGACGTGTGAAGAGAGCGCCGTGGCGCGCGCGAGGAGCTCGCGTTGGGCGGCGCTAGGGGTTGATTGGGTATTGATTTGGTCGATAAGGACCCAAATATGTTGTGACATGGTGACCTCTTACAATGCTTGATCGGCAATTAAACGGTCAACCAATGCGGCTACTTTGGCCGCCACATCGGCGCCGGCGATAATCTCGCCACCTTTGCGGGCCGGCGGAGGGACGCGATCAATGATTTGCACGGCAGTGGCGATGGGCGCACCGATGTCGGCAATGGTCACCGTCGGAATCACCTGTTTGGCAAATTTGCGCACCCGCAACAACGACGGGAAGCGGGGCTCTTGGTCACCTTTGGCGACACTCAGCACTGCGGGCAATGTTACTTGGACCGTCTCACGTTCGTCTTCAAGTTGGCGCACCGCCGTCAGCGACGTCGCATCGCTGGCCGTAATCGCCGTCACATAGGTGACTTGGGGCCAGCCGAGCAAACGGGCTAGCATGGGGGCCAAGGCAGCACTTTCGTCGTCGGTGGCATTGCGGCCACACAGCACTACATCGGGCAGACCGAGGTGGCGAATGGCATTGGCGATTATTTGGGCGGCAGCATAGACGTCGTATTGGGCATCGGCTTGCACCAACAAGGCGTCAGTGGCACCCATCGCCATGGCCCGGCGCATCTGGTCTTGCCACTCGTCATCACCGAGCGACAACACCGTCACGCTACCACCATGGGTGTCGTTGAGTTGCAAGGCGGCCTCGAGGGCGTATTCGTCAAATAGATTGATGATGGGTTCAATCCCGCTGGCATCAATGGCATGATTGGCGGTAATCGCCACGGTATTGTCACGTGGCACTTGCTTGAGACAGACAACAATGTTCATTTTGTGCTCTTTCACCCATTATGAAAAAAACGCACTGGGGAGACGAACAAAAGTTCATCTCCCCAGCACCAATAAATTATTCGGCTTCCCATTCGGCGCGGTTGTAGGCGGGGAGTTCACAGCGGATGGGGGGATTACCACGGATGTCCATGGCAAAGTCGGCTTGGAGCAATTCTTGGAGTTCGCGGGTACCTTCGTAGATTACGCCACCACGTGAATTGCGCAAGAAGCGCTCGACGGGATATTCGTCCGAGAAACCATAGGCGCCGTGGATTTGGACTGCATCGTCAGCAGACTCCCAGCTACTGACGGTAGCATGCCATTTGGCGAGCGTCGTTTCGCGGCTATTGCGGCGACCGGCGTTTTTCATCCAGCCGGCGCGGTACACCAACAAGCGGCCGGTATCCATTTTGCGCACCATGTGGCTCATCATACGCTTGACCAATTGGTGATCGCCAATCGGCACCCCAAAGGTGTGGCGCTCTTTGGCGTACTTCACGGAGGCCTCGAGGGCAGCTTGGATCAAGCCAACTGCACCAGCAGCGACGGTGTAGCGACCGTTGTCGAGGGCTCCCATGGCGATTTTGAAGCCTTCGCCCTCTTCGCCGATACGGTTTTCGACGGGGACGCGCACATCTTGCATCACGATGCCGCCGGTGTTACCGGCACGTACGCCCAATTTGCCGTGGAGTGGGTAGGACGAAAAGCCGGGCATGTTGCGTTCGACGATAAAGCACGAAATACCGCGGTTGCCTTTGGAAGGATCGGTTTTGGCGAATACTACAAAGGTATCGGCGACGTCGGACAAGCTAATCCAGATTTTTTCGCCATTGAGGATGTAATGGTCACCATCGCGACGAGCGGTGGAGGTCATGGCGCCGGCGTCGGTACCGCTATTGGGCTCGGTCAAGCCATAGGCGCCGATAAGTTTGCCTTCGGCCTGGGGCTTGAGGTATTTTTGCTTTTGGGCTTCGTTACCCCATTGAAAGATAGTCATGGAGTTGAGGCCGATATGGACGCTCGCAATAACCCGCAAAAAGCTGTCGATGCGTTCGAGTTCTTCGCACAACACGGCGAGTGATAGATAATCCATGCCGGCACCGCCGTAGCGCACGGGCAAACAAATCCCGAGGAAGCCCAATTTGCCCATTTTTTCTATAAGAGGACGGATGTGGGTGCGGGTTTCAGGGCCTTCGCCATGCAACGCACCACTACGGTCCCATTCGCGGATGTGGGGGGCAACTTCGCGCGTGGCAAAATCACGTACGGTCTGGCGAAGCATGTCGTGTTCCTCATTGAGGAACATATCGTAATCGGCAGTGAAGTCCATCAGTGACTCCCTTTTCTGTGCACAAATAATCTCAAAAACCGGTTTTATTATAGCCGATTTTTGGGGTAAAAAATAGCCCACAAACAATGTTTGGGCAGGGAAGCGTATCTACAGGCACAGGACGAAGCGCTCATGGTACACTACAGGTGTATCCAATTGTCACAGGTGAAGCGCATGCGTTCAGCAATTAGTATTATTCCGGTGCATGGTATTGGCGAAATTCCGCTTGGTGCTGACCTGGGCGCATTGATTTTGGCGGCACTCAAGGCCAATCAAATCACCCTACTGCCTCACGATATCATCGTCATCACCCAAAAAATCGTCTCGAAGGCCGAAGGGCGAATAGTCGACCCCCGCGACGTCGAACCGTCACATATGGCGCATATGGCCGCCGCCCAAGGCCATAAAGACGCGCATTATTATGAAGTAGTCTTACGCGAAAGCAAACGTATCATCAAAATGGACCGTGGCGTGCTCATCTGCGAAACACACCATGGATTTATCTGTGCCAATGCCGGTGTCGACGAATCAAATGTCGATGGCGGCCGGCATATCACGTTGCTCCCCGTCGATTCAGATGCCTCGAGTCGCGTCATCCGCGATACGCTGTGTGCTGCCACCAATCTGCCCATTGCCGTGATTATTTCGGATACCTTTGGGCGGGCGTGGCGCGAAGGACAAGTCAATATTGCCATCGGTGTGGCGGGCATCGACCCCATCGAAAGTTATGCCGGCGTCGATGATCCGTACGGCTACCACATGCAGGCGAGTATCCTCGCCATTGGTGATGAGATTGCGGCTGCGGCGGAACTCGTGATGGGCAAAATCGACCGCATCCCAGTGGCCATCGTACGGGGCATGCACTACCGCGCCGTCGAAGCGAGTGCCCAAACGTTGATTCGCCCGGCCAATCGCGATTTGTTCCGGTAAATACATGGATACAACGCTCCACGATGCCATTTATACGCGCCAAACGGTACGCCGCTTCCGCGACACCCCCGTCCCTGACGCAGTCTGCGACGCATTGCTCGCGGCGGCGGCGCAGGCTCCTTCGCCCCACGGCCGCCAACCATGGCGGTTTGTGGTGATTGGCGCCGGTACTCCGCGCGTGCGCCTGTGCGATGCCATGAGTGCCGAATGGCAAGCACAGCTCGGCAGCGATGGGAGCGATGCGGCAGTCATCGCCACGCGGGTGGCAGCGTCGCGTGCGCGTATCACCACTGCGCCCCTGCTTTTTTTGCCATGTGTGGATATGAGTGTACTCGACCACTACCCTGATGCCCCGCGCCAGCATGCCGAATACCTAATGGCCGTACAGAGTATCGGCTGTGCCATCCAAAACATGCTACTGACGGCGGTGGCACATGGGCTCGATGGCGGTTGGATGTGTGCGCCGTTGTTTTGTGACGATACCGTCAGGCAGACACTAGGACTTGACACCCAATGGATCCCGCAGGCGTTGATTCCGTTTGGGTATATGGCACAGGCACCAGTACGTCGTCCCAAGCGCACAGGTACAGATTTACGCTGGAATATTACTGATTAGTTATTAGCCAATTGGTGCTATTATATCAATCCACACCAAAACCACCTTGCATGTGTGCAGCTATTTCTCTCGTGGAGTTTCATTTTTTTTGGTAGAATGAGCAAATGGAAACACAACTTTCACACAACGACATTACGCACAAAACCGTCGTGCTTTCGGGCGGCGTCGGAGCCGCACGTTTTTTGGCAGGACTCAATCAAATCGTTGACCCGACCAGCATTTGTGCGGTCATCAATACCGGCGATGATATCGAATTCCACGGCTTAGCCATCAGCCCCGATGTCGACATCGTGATGTGCACCTTGGCCGGTATCATCCACCCCACCCAAGGCTGGGGGATTGTCGATGATAGCGACCATTGTATGTCGATGCTCCGCACGCTCGGGGCTCCCGATTGGTTTATGTTGGGCGACAAAGATTTGGCCTTGCACATCCAACGCACCGCACTGCGCAAAAAAGGCTGGAACGAAACCCAAATCACCCAGCAATTTCGCCATGCACTGGGAGTCAACGTCACCCTACTTCCGATGACGCATGACTCGGTGCAGACGCATATCGCCACCCCTGCCGGCGAAGTACACTTCCAAGAATATTTGGTCCGTGACCGCGCCAAAGCCCAAATCCTAGGCATTCATTACCATGGTATTACCGGCGCACAGGCCACGCCTGATGTGTTGCATAGTATTCGGTCAGCGACGGGGATTATCATTGCGCCCAGCAATCCACTCGTCAGTGTCGGGACGATTTTGGCATTACCCAATGTGCGCCAGTTGATTACCCAACGCAACGTGCCGTCAATTGCAATTAGCCCGATTGTCGGCGGGGCCGCCATCAAAGGACCAGCCGTGGCGATGCTCAATTATGCCGGCATCGAAGTCTCGGCATTGGGGATTGCCCGGCACTACCAAGGGTTGATTGATGGCATGGTGATTGACGACGTCGATGCGGCCTTGGCACCGGCCATCGAGGCGCTCGGGATGGCCGTGTGCGTCACCGATACCATTATGAGCGATGAGATGCGCAAAGCAAATTTGGCACGTACCTGTATGGAATTTATGGCCACCTTGCCATGACAACCGCAATTGTGCCCTTCAAAACCTTGAGTGAAGCCAAAAGTCGGCTAGCGTCAGTTTTGTCACCTGCTGACCGAAGAGCCTTGGCACTTGCTATGCTCGACGATGTATTGACCGCTTTGGCCCAGAGCCATACGATCGACCATATTATTGTGACGGCGAGTGATGGCGCAGCCCAAGCATTAGTGACGTCACGGAATATTACGTTGCTTAGCGATATCGGGACGAATCTCAATCATTCACTCCAATTAGCCATCGAACAAGTAGCTCCTGCCACGTCGGTTCTCATCATCCACGCCGATTTACCACTCGTAGAAGCCGATGATATCGACGAATTTGTCAATAGTATGCCGAGCGGCGGTATTGCACTGGCAGGGTCACACGATGGTGGCACTACCGCCCTGGCCTGCGATGCCGTCACGCGGATGCATTGGTCATTTGGGGCAGGCAGCCTGCAACGCCATATGGCGGCAGCCAAAGCAGCGAACTTGCCCGTCATTACCATTCGTGAAGGCCCGATTACCTTTGATATTGATCGCCCGATTGATTTGTTCCGTTTACGCAATGATCCTGGTGGGCGCCAAACTGGACGATTATTATCACGTTTAGCGTTACGCCCCGAGCATACCGACGAAGCCTGATTTTTTAGACAAAAGAGGCACCACATGGGAATCATCGGATACGCCGCCGCCCTCGAACAATTCCACCCCAGCGAATTGCTCACCTATTCGATTTTGGCAGAACAACACGGATTCAAAGCCGTGATGGCCGCCGATCACTTCCAACCGTGGGTACCCCAACAAGGGCACAACGCCTTTGTGTGGAGTTGGATGGCTGCGCTCGGCGCCACCACAAGCAATATGACATTTGGGCCGGGGGTAACCTGCCCCAGCTTCCGCTACCACCCCGCCGTCGTCGCCCAAGCCGCCGCCACCCAAGCTGCCATGACCCCCGGCCGGTTTTGGTTGGGCCTCGGCAGTGGCGAAGCGCTCAACGAGCGCGTGGTGGGCGGCGAATGGCCCGAAGCCCACGTACGTCTCGCCATGATGCAAGAAGCCATTGCCATCATCAAGCAATTGTTGAGTGGCAAAGTAGTCAAACACGACAACGGCAAATACTTCAGCATCGAACGCGTTAAACTCTGGACATTGCCCGATAGCCCGCCCCCCATTTATGTGGCGACTGCCGGTCCAGTTACCGCAGCCTGGACCGGTCGCGAGTGCGACGGGATTATTACGCCAGGTGCTGCCCCCGAAAAACTCAAAATGCTGCTCGGCAAATTCGCTGATGGTGCCAAATCAGTCGGCAAAGACCCCAGCGCCATGCCCAAGCTGTTGCAACTGCATATGTCGTGGGCCGAAACCCACGAGGAAGCCGTCCAAAACGCCATGACCGAATGGCCCAATGGCGGCATGCCCTTCCCCAAACAAGATATCCGTAGCCCCGAAGATTTCGCCGAAATCGCCAAACTCGTGCGCCCCGAAAACTTCACCAACCGCATGCTGATTTCGGCCAATATCGATGAGCACCGCGCCCACATCCAGCGCTTTGTCGACCTCGGCTTTGACGAAATCCACGTACACAATGTGGGTCGCAATCAGACTGCCTTTATTAAAGCCTTTGGTGAGCATGTCATCCCCAATTTGAAATGGATGAACGCATGACGCAGATTCCTGTAGACTTTATGGATTTAATTGACCGTCCCTTGGTTGCCTCACTCGCCACCACGATGAGCGACGGCACGCCACAAGTGACACCGGTATGGTTCAGTTATGCTGACGGTTTGTTTTATGTCAATGCCGCTACTGGTCGCATCAAAGACCGCAACATGCAAGCCCGCCCCTATGTGGCGTTGATGATTGTCGACACTGCTTCAGCCTATCGTTATATCGCCGTGCGTGGTCCAATCATTGACTTTTCTAATCCAGAGATTGGCCGCGCCCACATCAACGAGTTATCATTGCGCTATTTCAATAGAGCGGTTTACCAAGGACCAGCCGACGAAGTGCGGGTACGCTACACCATCCGACCCGACCATATCAGCACGATGGGGTAATAGCAGTGAACAACGAGCGCATTCGCCAATACCGTACCATTCTCAATGGTCAAACGCGTTTGTTGCGTCGTTCACGACGGCAACGGGCTGCCACGGCCTTGGCGCGCGATGCGTCGTTGACGGCACTCGATACCCTGCTCGAAGCCATCATGAATGGCAACGACAACGATGCCGCCAATGCCGCAGTGGCAGCGTTATCGCAATACGCCGATTGGCGGCATATCAATGTCATTTGTAGCGTGTGGGCGTTGACCCGTCACCCCACGCTTGGGCGCCTCATCGCCCAACATGGTTGGATTGCCAACGCCCCGCCCGATGCCCGTGTCCTCAGCGCCCTACATATTGGCCAACTCGAATTGCTCATCAATGCCCGCCCTGGCCTCCTACCGGCCCTGATTTTGGCATGTGGCGACCGCAATCAATCCATCGCCCAACGGGCACGACGGACATTATTGTCTCTGCAACGCAGTGACACCCGCCAAGCGTTATGTTTGCTGGCCATCGAACTAAACATTCCTATCGCACTTGAAATCGCCCGCCGCGCCAATTACCTCCCCGAAGAAATGACCTGGCGGGCGGCGTATTTGTTGGTGACGGGGCAAGTTGAGGCCTTCCGGGCCTGTGATCCTGATTGCCAATTGGTGCTCAAAGCCTATAGTCAATGTTCGCCACACCTGCGTGAACGCATCGCTACCGCACTCCAAGAAGAACCCAACGCCCCCCCGTTATTGCCACCGTCACTCATCTATGTAGCCGACCTCAACGATGCCCAATGGCAAGAGGCAGTACAACAATTACGCCGCCCAATGATGCACAATGTCGCAGCAGTGGTGGCACGCTATGCCCCAGCCCGCTGGGCAGCGCGCTTGATTGTGCATCTCAGCGAAGATGCCGAGCCAGCGGTGCGCAATCAAACGATGCCCTTGGGCGTGTTGCGCAATATCGCCGAAACTTGCCTCGCAGGCAAAGAGCCGCAACCACAGGTCCGGTTAACGCTCAATGGCGGGCAACGAGGCATCCACCACATCGCAATTAGCCCAGACAACAACACCTTAGCTGCTACTGACGGCAACGGGGCAGTGCTGCTCTGGCAATTAAGTGACGGCAATACCATAACAACACCCGAGCCACATCAATGGCCGGCGCATTCCTTGGTTTTTTCCCGCGATAGTCGCTTGCTGTGTAGCGCAGCTAGTGTCGGTCCCATCCACGTCTGGGATTTACACCAGCGCACCATGCATGGCAAATACGCCGGACGAAGCCCGCTCCAACTCATCCCCGATAGCGACACATTGATTAGTAGTGGCGAAGAAGCCTTCCATTTTTGGTCGTTACAAGGGGTCCATCTGAGTAGCATCCGCACCCCTACAGCCCGGGTGGCACATATCGCACTGAGTGCCGATGGGCAATACTATGCGGTGGCAGGATCTGCACCCGCCTTGGCGCTCGTCAATCAAAGCATCCCCCGCGACCATGCCATCACCATATGGCGCATGCCCAGCGGCGAACTTCTCGCCGGTGACGCCTTGTCACGCTGGCTAGACCGTGGTGACCCTGTGGCCCGTTTAGATTTACCGAGCGTCGCCGAGCAAGTCGTATTTAGTCCCAATGGCCAACTCGTGGCAGCCATATGTGGCGACGGCATGGTGCGGATTTGGCGCTTGCTCGATGGTGTGTTGCAACAACAGTATTCAGGTACTGCCCCCATTGTTTTTTTGCATGGTGGTGGCCAAATTCTCTCCGGCGCAGCCACCGGTGGCTTCCAAATTCGCCAAAGCTATAGTGGCGAATTGATTGCCAATGTCCCATTGCCACACGGTATCCCGAGTGTGATGACCAGTATTCCCCATCGCGGGATTGTGATTGGTGGCAGTACAGATGGTACCATCACCCTCTGGCGCTTGCATGAATCGCTCGAACCAATCGAGCTGACCAAACACCAACACCGGATTAGCGCCCTAACCCTTAGCGAAGATGGTCGCACGTTGATTAGTGCCGATATTAGTGGCGCTATTATCGTGTGGGATGTAGCTGTCAGCGATTTAATTCGCCGAATACCGCTCAACATTCGTCCTAGTGATCGCACCTGGATTAGCGATGTGATTCGCCAGCGCCGCTACAAAAGCGACGAACGGCGTTGGCTTGAATTTATGAATGCCCTCAATCGGACGCCACCAGGCAACCGGCGGGGCTACGACCCCTCAATCCCCATCGATATTGGTTCATTCCGCTTGCGTTTGGAGTAGCGCACCTACTCGTGATATGGCATGCGCAATGTCTGGTATACTCGTCTGCACGCAGTACTATTCAAAAGGAATCTATCAATGACGATGCCTGTACTTACCTTGCCATTGCCCGATCTTGCAAGTCAATTTAACTTGCGCCGCGACATTGTCTTCCTCAATCATGGTAGCTTTGGCGCATGCCCGCGCCCTGTCATCGCCGCCTACCGCAAATGGCAAGACGAACTCGAATCCGAGCCAGTGCATTTTTTTGGACGCCGGCGCTTACCACTTTTAGCAGAAGCCCGCGCCGCCCTTGGCAAATTTGTCAATGCCGATGCCGATGATGTCGTATTTGTCCCCAATATCACCTACGGCATGAATATCGTCGTGAATTCGTTGCGCTTTGGCCCCGATGATGAAATTCTCACCACCGACCATGAATACGGTGCCGTCAACAATACTTGGGAATACCACCTCAAACGCTACGGCGGCAAAATCGTTTATCGCGAAGTACCCATCCCCATGACGACCCCCGAAGAATTTGTCGAACACTTCTGGGCGGGTGTCACTCCCAACACCAAAGCCATCTCGATTAGCCATATCACCTCAGCCACCGCCCTCATCTTCCCAATTGCCGAAATCATCAAACGGGCCCGGGCTGCTGGGATTTTGAGCATCATCGACGGCGCTCACGTCCCCGGCCATATCGACCTCGATTTGACCGCCCTCGATCCCGACTTTTATGCCGCCAACTGCCACAAATGGTTATGTGCCCCCAAAGGCGCTGGCTTTTTGTATGCCCGCCGCGACAAACAAGACATGCTCGAGCCCTTTGTGTGTAGCTGGAATTTGAGCCGCCACACCCAAACCGGCAGCCGATTCACCAATCTATTTGAAAACGTCGGTACCAACGACCCCGCCCCGTGGCTGGCAGTCCCCGCCGCCATCGAATTTCAACACACCCACAATTGGCCAGCAGTACGGGCCGCCTGTCATGCCTTGGGTTCACAAATTCGCCAAGAATTTGCCGGTATCACGGGACTGACTCCGGTATCTGACGAATCCAATATGTGGTGGAATCAAATGGCACTCTGCCCAGTTCCCACCGGCGAACAATATCAATACCAACGCCTATGGGACGAGTTCCAAATCGAAATCCCCGTCGTACAATGGAACGGGCATACCTTCTTGCGCGTGGCAATCCAAGCCTACAACACCCCCAACGACGGTGACCGACTCATCGAAGCTGTCAAAAAAATTATCAACCGCTAACTCCAAAAAAACGACACCGTGTGGGGGTATTACAAACCTCCCACACGGTGTTTTTATTGCCCTCGCTCTTGACCAAAACTTATCGCCACGTCAGCCCTGCAGTATGTGCGACAGCTCGTACATACTGGGCTGCCGCAGTATATTCGTGGGCTTCGGCGAGATGTTCGAGCATCAACGGAGTATCCACGTCCAGCGTTGCCAAGCTCCGCAATATCGCAGCATAATCAAGCATCCCGAGCCCCGGTGCAGTTTCACGCAGTGCCACCACAAATGGTCTATCAATCCGCATATCTTTGATGTGACAACTTTTGATCATTGGCCCCAACAAATCGACGCAGTGCTGGACAAATTCACGGTGTTGATAAAACCGCGGCACGCTATTCATCATATTGATAGGGTCAAAATGCACCGCAAATTGGGGGCGATCGATGGCTTTGATGAGTTCGACATAGACCTCAGGGGAGTCGGGGTACATCCACGGCATTGTTTCGAGGGTATAAAAACTCTGAGTCGGTTTGACGGCATCAATAATCGTGCGCACACTATCCACAATCAACGCAAACGTATCAGCGGCATAATTGGCAGCGTCGGGACCATCCCATTCACTGCCCCGTGACCCCGCAATATTGACACAACAGCGTGCCCCAATCGCATCGGCAAGGGCCAAGCGCTCTTGACAAAACGCAAGGGCAGCCCGTCGCGTGGCATCATCATTGGCCATGGGATTGCTCCATGCGCCTACTTCGGCAATCACGACATCTGCGGCCTGGGCCGCCTGCCGAAATTGCGCCACGGTGGCGGCACTGGCTTTTTCGTCAATCGGACAATATGCCGCCTGATACCCGGCCTGCGCCAAATCTGCAATCCACGCTGCAGGATCATCATATTTGCCAAACAACGGTCCACCTAAACGCATCATACCCTCCTGTAGGTCTTCCCCATCCATCAGTCATGACGAATGTTTACTATAATAGAGGAAGCTCTTTGTTCAATCAGATTGAGTCTGCTCCATGATACCTGCAATTCGCCACATATGGCAACGCTACATGTACCATATTATCCTTGGCATTATCATTATTGTGGCTGCTGTTTTGCGCTGGCCAATGGTTTATTTTGCGTTGCCCTATACGCCACAACCCGACGAACCCTATGTCATCAACATGTTGTTCGACATGTTACGCACGCATTCGTGGATCCCCAACAATTTCGACCGCCCCCATTTATCGGTCTACGTCACCTTTGTGGGGGTATGGGTGGGACAACTCTTTAGTCCCATTGATCCGGCCGTATTAGGGCGGGCCACCGACCGCATCACACTAGTCAGCTCGCCGTTTGTGCATGGACGAATTACCATGATCATCGTAGGGCTCGCCAGCATCATTGCGGCATTTTGGCATGCCCGCCAATATCAGCTTGGTTGGGCCGCCCTAGTCGCAGCTGCCTGGTTAACGGTGCTCCCATTTCACCAAGAACAAAGTGGGGTCATTACCCCCGATATCATGGTGGGACTCTTTACATTCCTCGTCATGGCAAGCTGTTGGCAGTATTCACTTACTCCTAGCGCGCGTCAATTGTGGATTGTCGCGCTTGTCTGTGGGCTTGCTACCGGCACGAAATACAACCTCGCAGCCGCCATGCTTATCCCCGCACTGATGCAATGGCCACTCGTCCGCCAACGCGCTTGGCGCCCACTAATCACCAACATGGCGATCATTGGTGCCGGCACCATCATCGGTTTTTTCATTACCACTCCGGGAATTTTTTGGTCAATCAACGAAATTCGCGCTAATCTTGATTCACAAATGTCGCACTATAGTCGCCCAGACCCCAACTTCAAACCATGGGATTGGGTCTACTATCTTTGGTTTTTCCAACACGAAGGCTGGCTCGCAACCGGAAGCATCGCAGCCCTAACCGGCATGGTAATCGTCCTCCGCCAAAAACGCCTTGTCGACATCGGCATGGTGGTGTTTATGCTCATCCAATTAATTTTTTTCTTATCGCGTGAACGCCACTACATGCGCAATTTGATGCCGATTGTGGTGTATGGAGCATTTTATATTGCACACAGCACCCATTGGGCAGTTGATTATCTCCGCCGCTGGATTCCCGCACTCCCATTACGCATCGTCATCGTCTGTAGTATCTTGTTTAGTCAGCCCATAATCGCCAGTATGACCCAATTTCAATTCATGCAACGCCCCTACAACCTACTCACCCTTGATGGGATTACTGCGACGCAACCACGCGGTGCTGCCCACATCTGCACCTATGAACCAATTATGGTCGCCAATACCCCGAGTTGCGACGCCATCATCACCACCACCGATGAAATTGCACGTTGGCAGGCAGCGGGCATGCAACAGCTCGTCGTAAACCGTAGCCATTTCGCCCAATTACAAATCCCCACTCCCCTTACCCTGTTGCAATCTATCCCGAGTAGTTCATATGGCGGCAATGGCGAAGCATTCGACATCTATACCCAAGACCCAACCCAGCGACTCCGTGCCGCTGGGCAACCGGCAACGACCAGTGACGGTGTACAAATCCTTGGGATGCGCTTGGGGCGCGAAGAATCTCGGACGCGTATATCACCACTTGGCCCTAATACCCAATTATCAACACAGGGAAGCACCCTCAACATGAACCTGTATGTGCGGGTTACTACGCCTGTCACTGAACCCAATTGGTGGCTGTTTGTCCACCTCTTTGATGCAAACGGCACCAAAATCAGCGAACGGGCAAACCCACCACGTCCTGATTACCCGATTGCCGACTGGAAGGCCGGTGAATTAATCGTCATCAACACCGATTTGCCCACACCACCGCTCCCCGCCGGGCAATATACGATAGTGGTCGGGTTCTTCCGCCCCAGTGACGGTGCCCGCATGATTATTAGTGGCAGCGACAACGGCACGTGGCAACTCCCCATCACCATCAAAAACCCCTAACCAAGACAATCCCCCCACCGAAGTTAATATTCGATGGGGGATTTGTTATGCCTAACGGGACCCTAGCTTTTGCTGCCGACGGTTAGTTCACACTGAGACGCGTCAATGTAGGTAGCACGGTAATCCACATTTGCCCACGCACCATGCTCACTTCGGTCACACCATCGAGATAATAAAATCGCAACGGCGCTTCGGCACTTTCTTTGCGCCATTCGACATCAAATACTAGCCCATCTTGATAAATTACTGCTGCACCCTTGCCAATGACTTCGACATCCATACGCCCTTTGGGATCACCCATGATTCGTTGACTCGGAACTTCCATTACTATCAAATTTTTAACCGTAATCTGATTTTTGGTATTTGCATCACGAGCAATTTTGCCATTCACCGTGCGCCCATAGCTGTTGCTCGTTGGATCATAGATCCAGGTAGCGCCCGTATAGCGATTCAAAAAATAGTAACTAACCCGTTGCCCTGTAGGACGCACCGAAACATCGCTATCATCACGATACAGATAGCCGACATCAGGGTCGGCTACCGGCACTGCGGCACCGTTGGCATCGGTTGTGGCCGCCTGGATCGTACCGACTCCTTTTTGGACAATACGCGCCGTTAGACCGTTTGCACTTGTAAATAAATTATGCGGTGCTACATTGGTGTTGGTGCGATAAAACGGCCCACCATTACCCCGGCGCAACGCATCAATATCAATTGCTTGCGGGTTGTTGGCCATCAACGCAAGGCCTTGGGGCGAGCCACCGGCATGCACATGCACTGCTTTGAAACCCAATGCTAATTGCCCAAAATAAAGCCGCGTGCTCCGCACCGGACCAATCGCACTCGGCGTGAAGGCATCTCCATTAAATACCATCATGAAGCGCGTAATCCCCCCCTCAGCAAGTGCTTCAAATACCACCGCCGCATTATTAAAACCACTTTGGGGGACGGCATCGACATGGTTATCAATCATTACCGTAATGGGATGATTAAATACTCCTCCACGTGGTAATATCGCATCGCCGCCATCAGCACGCGCAGTCCGCAAAAGTGGTACCGCGAACAATCCTACCAAAACCAACAATCCCCACCACAATTTCACACGCGTATGCATACCGTTGTCCTTTCGTACAATTACTGCCATTATAGCGACTACACAGCAGTGTGATACACCCATTCCCAAACGACAACCGTGGTTCCTGTTAGACTTGCATTAGATTTAACGATTTTTCATTGACACCAGCAAATACAGTTTGGATAATACCCCATGTAGTGCAGATACGGTACCATGTCCGGTTTTATAACACTACAGAAAGAGCACGTGAATATGAGTGATGATTTGACATTCATTCCCCCCGTAGATTCGCCAAAAACGCCTGTATCAGTACCAACGCACGAAGTACTTCCGCATACATTACCATTGATTAGCCTCAATGCCACGGTCGTACTTCCGTTTACGGTCATTAGTATTCCTTTGAATGACGAATTTGTGGCCGCAGCCGAAGCAAGCAAACAATACGACCGCAAGGTCATTCTCGCGATCCGCACCGCCAACAACGACGGCGACCAAACCGAACTGGTTTCGATTGGCACCATCGCACGCATCGAACAAATCGGGCGCTTACCTGGCCCTGGTGGCAACAATGGCATCGTGGTACGCGGCCTCAGTCGCGCCGAAATCCACGAAGTCGAGGTTTTTGGGGATGTAGCTATTGCGCGTTATGTCGACATAGAAGAACCCTTCACCGTCACCCCCGAGTTCACCCAACTCAAAATGGAAGTTCATGCGGCTATCGATGCCGTCCTCGAATTGCGCTCCGAAATCCCTCAAGAAATCCGTAATTTCGTCCGCAACATCGACGACCCTCGTCAGCTCGCCGACAATACCGGCTACTCACAAGACTACACCCTCGAAGAGCGTATCACCTTGCTGACCACCATCGACGTCAGCGAGCGCCTGCTGTTCGTGCGTGATGCCTACCGCAAGCTCCTCAATTTGCTCCAAGTCCAACAACGGATTCGCCAAGAAGTCGAAGACGGCACCGCCAAACAACAACGCGAATTCTACTTACGCCAACAATTGCGTGCCATCCAAAAGGAATTGGGCGAAGATACCGAAGAACTCGATGATATCGACGCCTTGCGCACCCGCTTGAGCGAAGCCAATCTCCCCGAGGCAGCCCGCAAAGAAGCCGACCGTGAGTTGTCGCGCTTGCAACGCATCGGCAATTCATCCCCCGAACACCAAATCATCCGCACCTACCTCGAGTGGGTGGCTGATTTGCCCTGGCACAAATTAAGTGGCAGTAGCATCGACGTCGCCCATACCCGCGCCGTCCTCGACGCCGATCATTACGGTCTCACCAAAGTCAAAGACCGCATCCTCGAATACTTAGCCGTACGCCGGCGCCGGGCCACCCAACCCGCAAATGCCGACGCAGGTGAGCGTAGCCGAGAGCCAATTTTGGCATTGATTGGTCCTCCCGGAGTCGGCAAAACCAGCCTCGGCCAATCGATTGCCAAAGCTCTCGGGCGTAGTTTTGTACGCATGAGCCTCGGCGGCGTACGCGACGAAGCCGAGTTGCGTGGCTTCCGGCGCACCTACATCGGCTCCGCCCCTGGGCGCATCATCCAAGAATTGCGCCGCGCTGGTGCGTCTGACCCCGTCATGCTCCTCGACGAAATCGACAAGCTGGGCAATGATTACCGCGGTGACCCGGCCTCGGCCTTGCTCGAAGTGCTCGATCCCGAACAAAACAATACCTTCACCGACCATTACCTCAATGTGCCGTTCGACTTGAGTAATGTCTTTTTCATTGCCACCGCCAATACGGCCGACACCATCCCGATGGCGCTGCGTGACCGCCTCGAAATCATCGAGCTCAGTAGCTATGTCGAAGATGAAAAAATCGCCATCGCCAATCAACATCTCATCAACAAACAATTGCATACCAACGCCTTGCAAGCCAGTGACGTCACGGTCACCACCGAAGCCTTGCAGATGCTGGTACGCAGCTATACCCGCGAATCAGGGGTGCGTGGGCTCGAACGCCAAATCGGCAACGTGCTCCGCAAAGTGGCCCGCACCCTCGAGGAACACCCCGATACCGCGACGCCAGTGGTGATTGACACTGCTTGGCTCATCAATGCCCTCGGTCAACCACGCTTTTTCAATGAAGACCGTGAAAAAATTACCCAACCAGGCATCGCAACTGGCTTGGTCTGGACCGCCGTCGGCGGCGACATCATCTATGTCGAAGCCAATATCATGACCGGTGGCAAAGAGCTTCGCATTACCGGTCAATTGGGTGATGTCATGCGCGAAAGCGCCGAAACAGCCTTGACCTGCATCAAAAGCCGTAGTCAAGCACTTGGCATCTCGGACAATTTCTTTGACAGCCATGCCATCCACATTCACGTCCCCGGTGGCGCTGTCCCCAAAGATGGCCCATCTGCAGGCATTACCCTGGCATCAGCCTTGGCATCGGCTGCCACCGGACAATTAGTGCGTGATGATATTGCCATGACCGGCGAAATCACCCTGCGCGGCCGCGTATTGCCCGTCGGCGGCATCCGCGAAAAGTTGCTCGGTGCCTTCCGGACCGGCATCCGCACCATCGTTTTGTCGCGCCGCAATCTCATCGATGCCGACGAATTACCCGCCGATATCCGCGCCCAAATGACCATCATCCCCGTCGACACCCTCGACGAGGTATTAGCCACCGTGTTGTTGCCATTGACGACAGTAACGCCTGTTACCGCACCATTTGTGGCAGTCTAATCATCCAAAACGCGCTCGCATAGATTGCAATAATCCATGCGAGCGCGTTTTGGCATCTAAATCAACCCCTGCATACTTACGAATCTTCGACTAATTCGTATACCTGCCCACCATCATAATCTGCCACATAGACTCGCCCCGCACCATCGCTCCCAAACGAAGAAATTTGGATGGTTGTATCGAGCACCATGGTTTGCCCTTGCATGCGATCATAGCGATACATTGTACCCGCACAAAAATCAGCATAAATCAAGGCCCCATCAATTGCCGGTAATGCGGGATTCGCTACATACAACCCACCAGTAATTGAACACCGGCCCTCGGTATGGGGATAGGTCATCACCGGACCCGTCATCCCCGACGACGAGCAACTATCCCCCACTAAACAGTCATTGCCTTCACGCACATTCCAACCAAAATTCGCACCACCGAGTTGCGTGACCGAGAGTACATTGAGCTCTTCAAATCGATTTTGCCCCACATCGGCGATAAACATTTGTGACTGCCCATCAAAGCCAAATCGCCACGGATTGCGCAACCCAATCGCCCATATTTCTGGTAACCATTCGGCTTGTACTGGTTGGCCAACCGGGATGGTATATGCCACACTTGCGTCTCGCACATCGATGCGCAATATCTTACCAAGCAATGTCCGTGGATTTTGTCCATTTTGGAGGGGATCATTCGCCGACCCGCCATCGCCCGTCCCGATATACAGCAACCCATCTGGTCCAAACACGATATGCCCACCATTGTGATTGGCAAATGGCTGTGGGATTGCGATTACGTCTTTGATCTGGGTGATATCGGGGGTACCAGCGTTGAGTGGCATCCGCCCCACCACCGTCGCAAAATCACCGATACGGGTATAACTGACAAACAACGTGGCACTATCTGGACTGATAGCGACGCCCAGCAATCCGCGTTCAGAGCCGTTTTGGGCAACGAGTGACTGCATATCGAGCCACACTCGGCCATCGGTAAGTGCGACAATTCGTCCTCGTTGTTCGATGACTGCTGCACTCCCGTCCGGTAACGCAAATATCAACCCCGGTTTGGCAATCTGCGCACGCACCAATTGGAGCCGGATATGGGGTGGGGTTACTGTTGGAGAATGATATTCACCCGTTGGGGTTGGCAAAGTACGCTGACAGCCACTCACCAACAATAACGCTACGAGCAGAGTCAATAAGCGGTTCATCATTCTTGGATCTGCTTGCTACGACCTGCTGATTCAGTCGGTAATTCGGGCGCTTGTACGGCAGTCAGCGTATAATCCTTGACGCCATGCCGGCGATATTCACGAATCGACCATATCAAGGCAACAACCGCAGCACCATCATCAACAAACCCAAACGGCATCGGCAATGCCACATTGTCGAGCCAAGTAAAAGGTGAGAATTCGTATGCGAGACACGCCACTGCAATCACGATACAGACGATTTTGGGTAACGGTTGTTTGGTAATCATCATACTCCTTACGCCGCCACACGGGCAGACTCCCACACCAATACCTGGTATCGTCACACATTGAACATTCGTGGAAATGAATTATTGCACTATCATCATAGTACGTTGTGGCTATCATATCACTACCACAACATAAATCCTCTACTACGTTGATTGTAGTAGAGGATTTGTCGCATTCGTTTTAATTATGACCGGGGTGGGGTTACATCACGGGGGTCAGGGTTTTTGTCGTTATGTTTGCGAAATTCATTAACTGCCCACATCAACAACATCGTCACCCCTGCTTCGTCGATGTTCCCAATGATAGGAATATTGTCGGGAATGAACTCGATGAAACCACCGGTTGGATTTGCCAAATAAATCACACTAAACACCGCTGCCAAAATAATAACCGGAATCGGGGCGGGACGTTTCACTGTCATGACAATATTCCTTTTCAATAAAAACGAACACAGCACAGACGTTATGGCTGTGAGATTGGTTGCACGATTCATTCGTTCGCAAAAATCACGTTATACTACATTCATACATATATTTTCAATGGAGTAGTTACATGATGGATATGGCGACACAACGAGTCATGGTGATTTTTGCGCATCCTGACGACCCCGAGTTTATGGTTGGCGGCACCATGGCCAAATGGGCTCGCGAAGGCGCGCACATTTGCTACGTATTCATCACCGATGGTAGTGCCGGTAGTAATAATCCTAGCATGCGCAAAGAAGACCTCATTGCCATGCGCCAACGCGAACAACGTGGTGCCTGCGATACTGCCGGCGTCAAAGATATTGTGTTTATGGGCTATCCCGATGGCGAATTGCAACCCACGCTCCAGCTCCGCCGCGATTTGACTCGACTCATTCGACGATTCAAACCGACTATCGTCGTCTGTGGCGATCCTACCTCGTGGTTTTATGGGAGTGGCTATATCAATCACCCCGACCATCGCGCCGCAGCCACTGCAGCCCTCGAAGCAGTTTTTCCTTCGGCCGAAACATTGCCGATTTTCCGTGAATTACTCGACGAAGGCTTACCTCCTCACAAAGTGCATCAAGTCTGGATCAACGGCCACCCCAAACCCGACACCTGGGTTGATATTAGTGCCGACCTCGAAACCAAAATCGCCGCCTTGCGCCATCATGTCAGCCAAGTCACCGTCGGCGATGGCGACTTTATCCGCAAATGGGCTGCCGAAGAAGGTGCACAGGCCAATCTCGCCTATGCCGAGCACTACAAAGTCATGAAGCTCGTCAACGAGGAGCAGGCATGATCACGTCGTATCGCCAACAACTTGCAGACAGTACTGCCCTCATCGTTGCCATGCAGGCCCAAGCCGATGTAGTCGAACAAATTGCGGATGTGATTGCCCAAAATGTCCTCGCCGGACATACCTTGTTTACCTGTGGCAACGGCGGGAGTGCCGCTGATGCGGGGCATTTCGCCGAAGAACTCAGCGGACGCTACCGGGGCAATCGCCGGGCCTTACCAGCCCAATCACTCAGCATCGACGCCCTCGTCATCACCTGTATCGCCAATGATTTCGGGTATGATGCCGTCTTTGCCCGCCAACTCGAAGCGCTTGGACGGGCAGGGGATTTGTTGTTTGTACTGAGTACGAGTGGTAATTCGGCCAGCATTTTGGCAGTACTCGACACCGCCCGCTCGAAGGGGATCACGACCATCGCCATGCTCGGCAAAGGGGGCGGTCAGGCTGCAGGGCGGGCAGATTACCAAATCATCGTGCCATCCAATGATTCGGGGCGCATCCAAGAAGCGCATATGCAAGTTATTCATTACATTTGTGAAGTTATCGAACAGCGATGCCAATAACACGTCGAACTTTTTTACAAACACTCGCCACAAGTAGCGTCGGTAGCCTACTTGCCGCCTGTAGTATGCCCCAATGGATAAATCAGGCGCCGGCACTCGGGTTGCGGCGTCCATTTGTGGTTTGGACTCAGCAAACCTGCCTCGATGCCCCTCTCGCCCGTTGGCGCCGAATGAACCCCCGCATTGAAATAAATCGAATTGCGATCGCCCCGAGCGACATACAGCCACGCATTATCGCAGCCCTCGCAGGTCACGAAGCGATGCCCGATGCACTCGTCGCAGATAGTGCGACGCTGGGGGCACTGCAACGCCCTGGGGTATTTCGATTGTTGCCGCAATTTACTCCATTTCAAAACAACATGGCATCGGTTAGTATTGCACAATGTAGTGACCCAAGTACACAATTGTTCGCATTGCCACTCACGGTCAACCCCTATGGCTTGTGGTACCGTAGCGATTTGCTCCATCATGCCAACCAAGTAAGTAGGCCCGACAATGTCGAGGCCGCAATTGGGGCGACTTGGGATACGTTTTTGGCGTTTTGTGATGCCATCTATGCCAACACACCTAATATTTCTATCGTTGCTGATGTCATTGATGATTTATTTGTTCCTATGCAATATCAATTGCATACCCGCGACACTGCGAATAAACCATTAGGCGAACAGTATCGTGAAAGTGTCACTATCGCAACGACCTTCCAACAACGTGGCTATGCCGCAGCGGCAACACGCGCGTCGGGGCGCTGGTTTGATTTGCTCCAACGTGACCAAATCGCAATGGTAATGGGAGGCAGTTGGTTGCAATCTGCGTTAGCACGGACCGTCCGCACTGACGAATTTCCTTGGCGACTCGTACCACCGCCCGGTGGGTGGATTGCCGGCCCTGGGCTTGCAATTGCCATCCCCGAACAGAGCAACCAAGTCGATACTGCCTGGCAATTTGCATTTGCCCTGGCACATGATGCAGAACTCCAATTGAGCCTCAGTGATGCCATTGCCACGATTCCTGCGTTGATGAGCACCTATAGTGACGGACGGTTTCTTCGCACCGAACCATTTACCGGTGGACAACATATTGGTCAATTATGGACCACTGCCGCCACTACCATGCACGACCAACCGATAAATCCACAACGCTATGCCACACAACAACAAGTGTTGTCTATCGTACGTAAGGCGCTGGTTGATGACACATCGCTCGATGCAATACTCATGCAAATTGATTCTGTCCACTAATCGTACCGTAGAATATTTTGATTAATATTCATCAAATTTCGCTCGCTTCATGTTATGTTTTTTATTACAAAAAAACGACACGAACCACGGTATTATGCGTATGAACAACCTGTAAGATAGGTTTTTATTTTAAAAACAATCTGAAATTCCCACCTTATTCCACTCGTGATAAATAACACAACAAGCGAATATAAACAATGTTTTGACAAATAAAAAAAAAAGCGTATAATCCTGTTATCACTTATTTGCGTTACCAATTACTTTGAATTCGAAAAGCACCAAACCATGGCGTTTTTTTGAGCAAATAATGCGGTATACCAAAAGTAAGTGACAGATGAATAGCATGGTACGGAGTCGACCGTACCGGCAACGCAGTAGCGTTGTTTCTTCCAATGTAGGAGGATTAATCCATGGGCAGTAACGACAAGGCTCTTTCACGTCGCCGGTTTTTACGCTTTGCCGCCGCCGGTCTCGGCGCAGCAAGCGTAGCTGGTGTGCTCGCCGCATGTGGCGCAGCCAAGACGGGCGATGACGCCGCAACTGGCGCAGCTGGCGCTGAAGCCACCAAAGCACCTGTAGAAGGTAACAAGGCCGTTGTAGAGCTCAATTTCTGGTACTGGGATGGTTCCGGCCAACTTTGGGCAGATGCGTACAACAAGTTGAACCGTGGCGCAAAGGTAAATTTCATCAATACACCATTTGCTGACACGCACGACAAGTTGCTCACCTCGTTCGCTTCAGGCACCGGTGCTCCCGACATTGCAGCACTCGAAATCGGCCGCATTGGTGGTTTCACTGCCAAGGGTGGGTTGGCTGACCTCAAGTCAGCTCCGTTCGATGGTGGCAAGTACGAAAAAGACATGGTGACGTACAAGTGGACGCAAGGTTCATCGGCTGACGGTCGTTTGGTTGCCATGCCATGGGACATCGGTCCTGCGGGCGTATGGTACCGCACCGACGTGATGGAAAAGTTGGGCTTGCCAACTGAACCAGAAGCCATCGAAGCATTGATTTCACACACCAAGGGCAAGAAGTGGGAAGATTTCTTTGCCTTGTCACAACAAGTCAAAGAAAAGAGCGGCGGCAAAGTCAAGATGGTTGCTGACGCAGCCACCGACATCTATGGTGGTGCATTGCGCCAAGGCGGCGAAGGTTACTTCGACGGCATGAAGCTCATGATCGAAGAAAAAGCCACCCGCCCAGCTCAATTGGCTGCCGACTACCGCAAGCAAGAGCTCGACGCCAACATCGCATGGTGGGGCGCTGACTTTGCTGCTGGTGTCAAGAACGATGCCTTCGCCGGCATGGTTATCGCCTGTTGGATGCAGAGTGGTTTGAGCCGCGACCAGCCTCAAGTGAACGGCAAGTGGCGCGTCGTACCAGCTCCAGAAGCCAGCTACAACTGGGGCGGTTCGTTCTGTGCCATCCCCGAACAAAGCAAGAACCAAGAAATGGCTTGGGACTTCTTGCAATGGGCCTGCTGTACTGCTGAAGGCCAAAACACCGTGTTTAAGCCAACCGGTATTTTCCCAGCATACAAGCCAGCCTGGGCTGATCCGTTGTATGACGAGCCAGTTGAGTTCTTTGGTGGTCAACGCGCATACCGCATGTGGGCCAACATTGCCGACAACGTTGCATCAATCACCCGCAGCCCGTACGATCTCCAAGCCGACGACATTGTCAACGCCGAAATGGCCAAGGTAATGAAGGAAGGCAAAGATCCCGTACAAGCCATGAAGGATGCCGAAGCTGCAGCCCTCAAGGCCATCGAAGGTTCAACCCCGTAATTCCACGGTTTGCTCATGGGAGAGGCTCATTTGAGCCTCTCCCATCCCATAAAAAATCTCCCCCAACCCTAAACTAAATGAGGTGCACATGGCTACAACGACCTTTACTGTTGCCGAGCAAAAGGCACAAGATCGGCGTACCAGGCGCAGAGAAGCCAAACGTAATGTTTGGGCATATGTGTTTGTCGCGCCATTCTTTTTTCTTTACTCCGTTTTTGGTTTATTTCCATTACTCTATGGCGTCTTTTTGTCATTTCATCAATGGGATGGTATTTCCAAAATGAAATGGGTTGGGCTCCTGAACTACGTCAAGCTCTTTACCGTCGATGACGTATGGTGGCAGGCAATCTACAACACCGTGTGGTTGTTTGTGGTTGCGACGGTGCCACAGCTACTCCTGGCGTTGATTTTGGCGTTTATCATCAATAGTGGCTATATTCGCTTCAAAGATTTCTTCCGTGCCGCCTATTTCATGCCGTTTGTGGCATCGGCCGTAGCAGTCGGTATTTTGTTTTCATCGTTGTTTGGTTTACAGTATGGTATGTTCAATTACTTTTTGTCGTTTTTTGGGGTCGAAAAAATCGACTGGCTGGGCTCAGCACTTTGGCTCAAACCCTCCATCGTACTCGTAACCATTTGGCAATGGACTGGGTATTCGATGATTATCTTTTTGGCGGGGCTGCAGTCCATCAATCCAGAACTGTACGAAGCAGCTCGCGTCGATGGAGCCGATACGTCAGATGTGTTTTGGAAGATTACCATGCCGTTGATGCGGCCAGTGATTTTGTTCCAAGTCGTGACATCTATTATCGGTGCCATGCAAAACTTTGACATTCCCGTCATGCTCGCAGGTGGCACGCAATCATCAGCGCCCGGTGGCACTGATCACGCAGGTCTGACTGCCATGATGCAGCTCTACTGGTCCGCCTTCAAATACAACACAGGTTCAAAGAGCGGGTTTGGGTATGCGTCAGCGATGTCGTTTATCTTGTTCTTTATGATCGTCACGTTCTCGTATCTCTATAACCGTGCGAACGGTCGGAATCTGACAGAGGATTAAACAATGGCGACAACAACAGTGTCTCGTAACCGGCGTGGTCGTGACCGATTTGCGGGCCCCGTGGTAATGACATTTCTCTATGCATTCCTCGCGGTGTTTGCCGTAGCATCAGCGTTCCCGTTCTACTACATGTTGGTCACCGCAACTTACCGCACGGTTGACATCTTGCGGATTCCACCTCCGATTTGGTTTGGCAGTGCCTTGATGCAAAACTACACCCAACTCCTCGAAAAAGGTAGCTTGCCCTATTTTTGGACGTCAGTCTATAACAGCGTCGCAATTGCCGCTTTGCATACCATTGCGGTACTCTTCTTTTGTTCGCTGGCAGGGTATGGGTTTGCCAAGTTCCGCTTCCCTGGCCGCGATGCCATGTTTACTTTTTTGCTGGCAACATTGATGGTCCCAGGCGCACTCGGGTTGATTCCCTCATTCATCGTAATGCGTGCATTACACTGGATCGAGACGTGGTACCCCTTGATTGTGCCAGGTATGGCCAATGCCTTCGGGATTTTCTGGATGCGGCAATACATCGAAAGCGCCATCCCCAACGAAATGATGGACGCAGCCCGGATTGACGGCGCTAGAGAATTTCGGATTTTTTGGGCAATTATTTTGCCCGTCATCGCACCAGCATTAGGCGCATTGGCGATTTTGACATTCATGGGTAAATGGAACGAATTCCAGTTCCCATTGCTCATCCTCAAAGACCAAATGACCTATACATTGCCCGTCGCACTCAGCACGCTACGATCACTTCGTGGAACCGAAATCGGCGTGCAAATCCTCGGATCGAGCATTGCCATCGTTCCTATTTTGACGGTATTTGTATCGGCATCACGTCAATTTATGTCGGGTTTGACTGCCGGAGCAGTAAAGTAATAAATTTATGGCACACCACAAACTATTTCCGGTGGCATTTTGCGCATCACTACTGCTTTTAGCGTGTAGTGGTGCGCAAAATATCGCAATCCCCACCCCTGCGCCGATTGCCGCAACCACATTGACACAATTTCCATTTGCAACCCAAGCAACACCATGCGGGACAACATTTGTCCGCCACGAACTCCCCCATTTCACCACCGGAGACCCCGCCGGCACCTATGTCTATGCCAGTAATGGCAGTGGTCTCGCCGTCGGTGACCTCAATGGTGATGGTAACGACGATGTTATTTTTGGGAATATTGCCGGTACCGCTACACTCTACCTCAATGATGGCCAGATGCGCTTTACGCCCATCACCACCGACTTAACCGATGTCCGGGCACTAGCGATTGTCGACACCGATGGGGACGGCAAGCCCGAGGTCGTCGCAACCCAACGCTTTCGTCGCCCAGTCATCGGCGAGCTCAACAACGGGGCGCTTACATTCCACGACATGCCCGATGTTTTTTCGTCGTTTTATGCCATGAATTGGCGTGACTTGAATGGCGATGGCAAACTCGATGTGGTATTTGGTACCTACGATACCGAGCAACTCCAACACCAAGGCATGATTTTTAATGAGCGTGGTGGTGGTGGTATATTCATTTATTATCGTGATGGGGCTGGATACCGCGCAGAACGCCTCAACGAACATGCCGACGCCTTAGCCATCGCATTCCCTGATATCAATCACGACGGTGTCAGCGATATCTTGGTAGGGAATGACTTTAATCGTCGCGATATGGCTTGGCTAGCTTCGCCAACGGGCTGGCAAAGTGTTGAACCATTTGGCCAAACCACCGAAAACACCATGAGCCTCGATGTCGCAGATGTATTCAATACCGGCACGAATGTAATTTTTGCCACCGACATGAAGCCGTATAACCAAGACGTCAAAACGATGGCTGATTGGCTCCCTGCCATGAAAAAACTCGCGCGGCCCCTTACTGCCGATGATCCACAATACCCCGAAAACACCTTGCAGGTCTGGCAGAATGGGCGATGGCAAGATCAAGCCTATAGTCTGCAAATTGATGCAAGTGGCTGGAGTTGGTCAGGCAAGTTTGGAGACCTCGATAACGATGGCTGGCAAGATTTGTATATCGTCAATGGCATGGTGGCCAAAGATTTGCTCGGTTATTTGCCAAAAAACCAAATCGCCGAACCGGATATGCTGTTTGTCAATAACGCCGGTCAAAAATTTACCCGTGCCGATTGGGGATTGAGCGATAGTGGCAGTGGACGCGCCATGACAATGGTTGATTTCAACCACGATGGTCGCCTCGATGTCGTCGTTAATCCGATGGATGGCCATGCGGTGATTTATGAAAACCAACGGTGCGCCGGGAATAGCATCGAATTACGCTTGGTACAACCGCATTCAGCCAACCCCACAGCCGTCGGTGCCACCGTACGCATACGTGCTGGTGGGCAACAGATGATGCGGGATGTACGAGAGGCTTCAGGGTATCTTTCTGGTGAAAGTGCCACAATTCATTTTGGAATTGGTAATGCCACAATCGTCAATACTATCGAAGTAACCTGGCCCGATGGATCAATATCACATATTGACAATATCCCGAGCAATACATTAACCACGATTACACGAACGGAGTAGACGATGAATAGTTCATTTGTCGAAATAATCATCGAGTATTTCAATCAATTGTTTCAGATGCAACAACGACAACTTGCGACACCGCAAGGAAAAGTGTATCCCATGCGCATCAGCACTATTTTCGACTTACGTGCAGAGTGGATATTGGTGATTATTGGGGTAATTGTCGGTGGGTTACTCGGTTTTTTGGCGTTGATTCACAAATACCCTGCCTGGATCCAAGCCGCCTGCGTAATTGCCGGACTATTACCGGCGTTTAGTCGGCATGTGGTTGATATTTATGTCAAACATGGCTGGTGGAGCGCTACGTTGACCATGTTGGTAGCGGCCCAAAGCTTCCATGGCGTCGAGCATCTCGTGCAGTGGGTGCAATATCATATTTTGCGCTGGCCGTTTTTTCGCGCAAGTGGCATTATATCGGCAGCCAATGCCGAATGGGTCCATTTCGGATGGAATTGGATAGTACTCGTCATTATGATCGTATTGGTGATTGGGGGCTTGCGCAATCCGTTTGCATATCTAATGCTTGCCTGGACGATTGCCCATACCGCGGAACACACCTACTTGATGTGGCGGTACATACAAGCACTGCAAGAGCTTGCGGCGCTCGGAGTGCCCGATGTATCAGCCCAAGGCTTACCTGGATTTTTTGGGCGTGATGGCTGGCTAGCGACGAGTGATGCGACCCGCAATTCATTTGTTTGTCGGTTCCCGGGATTTACCACAGCGGTCCGGCTTGATGTGCATTTTTGGTGGAACGTCGGTGAAACAGTGTTGCTCATGCTCGCAACCAACATGACCCTACGCCAAAAAAATCGAACCGACACACCGTAATTTGCAGTTGCGGTTTGGTATAATGATACCTATCAATAATAAAAGGTACCGCAATGGGATTCTCATATTCACAACGCAAAAATTGGCAGGTGCAACGCTTTGACCGCGATGACATCTTGAGCAAGTTTGTCATGAGTTGGTTAAGCGTCGTAGCTACCGTTATTCCGATTTTGATTTTTTATCATGGCTATCAACACGGTTTTTCCTGGGGAATTTTGGTCATCACACTGCTTGGAAGTGCCGGTAGTGCATACTTAGTCAGACAAATCACCCAAAATGCTCCAGCGCCATTTTTTGTCGGATTGACAGCCTTAGCGAGCATGTATTGGCTGATTGCTATTGCGAGTTGGGGGACAGAGCCAGTTGCCGAAGCGTATTGGCCAGCACTCTGTGCAGGAATTGCCGCTGTTGGAATAATTATCGTTATTACTATCATCTGGATTCCGCGGCATGACAATGGCGAAAACGCCGCACCACTCACACCACTCGAAATCCTCGGAGTGGTACTTTTATCCATCGCCGCGTTAGCCGTACGGTTGTACGCTATTGAACAAATTCCTGTCGCAAGCAATATCGAAGCAAGTTATAGTCTCGAGGCGCTCCATTCGTTGGCAGGAGGATTCAATAATCCATTTGCCATTGGAATCGGGGATAATGCCATGTTGTTTAGCATCCTCCAAGGTGCGAGTATGCAACTTTTTGGCACCAATTTAGTTGGCGGTCGCATCATTACGGCACTCATGGGCAGTGGCACCATTGTAATGCTCTATTTTGCCACGCGATTATTCTTTGATCGCCGTACGGCATGGCTAACCGCCTTAGCGTTATTGGCAATGGGTGTCCACCTTGAATTCAGTCGGACTGGGCTATCCTATTTGATGGATAGTTTGGCACTAAGCAGTGTACTTGCCATGTTGGCTTATGGTTGGGAAACAGGCAAGCGACGGTTTTATGTGTGTGCCGGTATTGCGCTAGGGGTATGTCAATATTCATACCATACTGGCAAGATTATCCCGGTTATTTTTGCCCTCTGGTTGGTATTGGTTGCGATCCAAGACTGGGACTTGATTCGCAATCGCTTACCGCAGCTTACATTGATGTGGTGTGTTGGATTATTGCTTGCAATACCAATGTGGTGGAGCATTGCCACGCATTGGGATTATCTATCTACGGCAATCATGAGTGTGAGTATTTTTGCGGTGGCTGATGGAAGTACGATGCGCTGGATTGACATCATCGCAGATAGTGCCAAACAACCACTTTGGCTACAATTCCTAATCCAATTCCGCGATGCTGCAGCAGCATTTGTGGTCGTGCCACTCCGAGATGGCTACGACACCGGCAGTCCACTCTTGATGCTACCGAGTGCAGTACTGTTTATTGTGGGAGTGTTATTGATGCTCCGCGAATACCGCGACCCACGTTATTGGTTGCTCTTTATTGGGTTGTGTAGTGCCATAACTGTTGTGGCACTAACCATTGATACACCAGCAGCCCAACGAATCGTATATATCACCCCATTTGTGGCAATTGTAATTGGGATTGGGCTCGCCGAATCAGGGAAATGGTTTCGTTTGGAGTGGATCCAAAGTGACTGGAGCATTCCCCCAATCGTAGTGCAAATCCTGAGCATTGTAGTGGCAATTGCGCTTGCAGGATATGATGGGTATTCCTATCTACAACACAACAGTCTGCGTAATGATTCATTAGCAGACCAAAGTGCCGCCCAAGTCAGTACGCATATTCATGATTATCCAGCTGGAGCCAAAGTGTATTTGTTTACACAACCAATGCTACGGTATGATCAAAGTGCATTAATCACCCTGCAAGCGCCCCAAGTCAGTGGAAGCGATGTATATCCACCATTACAGGCACCACCAACATGGGTCATCGATGCGCCAATGAATAGTTTTATTTTTAGTCCAGATCGAGTTGCAGAGTTAGGATTTATCAGACAGCAGTATCCCGGTGGCAAAGAAACACGTGCATATCGTGATAACGGTGAAATATTACTGATATTCTATGATGTTCCCGGTGTTTCTACACTTTCGGCACCATAGCCGTATGCTACAATGCCTACAAGGATGAACACGGAAATCGTGAAGGTCCTATAAAGATACGCATGTCAAAGAGGATATTGTATGGCGACGCAATCACAACCAATGCTGTCAATTGTAGCACCGGTCTACGACGAAGAAATTCTCCTCCCGGAGTTTTATCGGCGCATGGTTGCAGCCATAGAACCGTTGAATGTCCCGTTCGAAATCATATTAGTCAATGATGGCTCCCACGATAGCTCTGGGCAAATCATGGATCAATTGCATGCCCAAGACCCCCGCGTTAAAGTAATCCATTTTTCACGCAACTTTGGTCACCAGATTGCCATTACTGCAGGCACCGACCATGCAACTGGCAAATCAGTGGCAGTAATCGATTCTGACCTACAAGACCCCCCCGAAGTCATTGTTGAGATGTACAAACAGTGGCTGGCAGGGTATCAAGTGATTTATGGTGTCCGTTCCGAACGTGAAGGTGAAACCGCATTCAAACGCGCTACAGCGAGTCTCTTTTATCGCTTAATTCGGCGAATTACCAACATAAATTTACCACTCGACACCGGTGATTTCCGCTTGATGGATGAACGCGTCATCGCTGCAATGAAATCGATGCGTGAGCACCATCGCTTTATGCGTGGATTGTCGGTATGGGTTGGCTTCAAGCAGACGGGTGTACCCTATCGCCGCGACGCTCGCAAGGCAGGAGTCACCAAATACCCCTTGCGCAAGATGTTGCGATTTGCGCTCGACGCCATAACGAGTTTTTCGTATTTACCACTCCAGCTTGCCACCTATAGCGGATTTGTAATTGCCGGCCTCAGTGTGATTGCAATTGTGATTGCAATCATTTTGCGATTAACGGGAAGTGCAATTGCAGGGCAAGCAACGACATTGGTAAGTGTATTGTTCCTAGGCGGGATTCAACTCATTTTCCTCGGAATAATGGGCGAATATCTAGGCCGGATTTATGACGAAGTGAAACGGCGACCACTGTATATCGTTGCCGAGCGACACGGATTAGAGGCACCCCACTTTGAGTGAAATCCCCAAAGAGGCGACATACGGCTCGATTGAAACGACCCGTGGCACCAAGCTCCATTCAACCAAACCACCCCGTGAAAAGGCCTTCCTCGTCGGTGCCGAGCTCACCGGCGGACGGAGTGCGTGGTCAGCTGAAGACTCGCTCGCAGAACTTGCATTGCTGGTTGATACGGCCGATATCGACGTCGTCGGCCAGATGCAGCAACGCCTCAAACATACATTTGCCCAATACTACATCGGACCTGGTAAAGTCGCAGAAATAGCCGCACTCAAAGAATCCCTCGATTTTGATTTGGTCGTGTTCGACGAAGAGCTCACCCCGGGGCAAACCCGTAACCTCGAAGAAACACTCGATGTACGCGTCGTCGATCGAACCACCATCATTCTCGATATTTTTGCCCGCCATGCCCGCACCCGTGAAGGACGCATCCAAGTCGAATTAGCTCAATACAAATACTTGCTCCCCCGCTTGCGTCGGCAATGGACGCACCTCGAGCGCCAAGCCGGTGGTGGCGGCGGTTCGGCCGGTGGTGTGGTCGGGTTGCGTGGCCCTGGTGAAACGCAGCTCGAAGTCGACCGCCGTTTGGTCAACAAACGGATTACCGTCCTCGAGCAACACATCAAAGAAATCCACACCCAGCGCGAAGTCTACCGCGAACGACGTCGGGATACGGGCATCCAAGTCGTGGCCATCGTCGGCTATACCAATGCGGGCAAATCAACGCTCCTCAATGCGATGGCGAATTCTGCAGTGCGTGCCGAAGACCGTTTGTTTGCCACTCTCGACCCTACCACCCGTCAAGTCACCACCCCCGGTGGTACGCATTATTTACTCACCGATACCGTCGGTTTCATTCAAAAACTCCCTACAGAACTCGTAGTGGCGTTCCGCGCCACACTCGAAGAAATCGCCGATGCTGATTTGATTTTGCACGTACTCGACATCACCCATACCAATGCGGAACAGCAAACCCAAACCGTCAACGACACGCTGAAACAACTCGAAGTCGGGGATACGCCCGTGTTGACGGTACTCAACAAAATCGATAAATTGACTGGTGTCGATCAAAGCGAAGTTGCTGGCATGGCCGAAGCACTCGGATTGCCCAACGATTTTGTGGCAGTTTCAGCCCAAAACGGTTGGGGAATAGAAGTACTCGCAGCCCGTATCGAACAAATGCTCAAACAAGAAATGATTGAGCTACGTGCCTATATTCCCTATCGCCGTAGTGATTTGATGCATCTCTGGCGACAACGAGGAGTGATTAGTAGCGAAGAATACGATGGCGATGGTGCCATTGTCGAAGGCCGGATCCCACAAGCACTCGTCCATATCATACGGAGCGCAACCAAATCGTGAACGAACACGGCGAACTTCCTGTTGCGGTGAAGCGCAGCAATTATCTCAAAGGGGTGCTCAACGGCACCATTTTCACCCTTGGTGAAGCCGCCAGCAATCCTGGCTTGGTACTGACGTTACTTGTGCGTCAACTGGGTGGCTCATTGACGTTGATTAGCTTGTTACCGGTCATCCAAAGTACTGGGTATCTCTTGCCGCAAATTATTGTGGGTGGCCATGTCCAAGCGTTGCCCTATAAATTACCCACCTATCGCTTATTTGCCGTATTACGCCTAGTTGCCCAGTTTGCATTGATTGTGGCCTGCTACACCGCCGGTATGATTGACCCCAGTATTGGGCTGCTGGCAATTTTGGTCAGCTATGCCTTGTTTTGTATCGGTGGCGGTGTCACAACCCTGAGTTTCCAAGATGTGGTGGCAAAAATTGTCCAACCCAATCAACGGGGACGGTTTTTTGGGTTGCGCCAATTGTCTGGTGGATTGTTAGCATTTGCGGTGGGTGGCACGTTTGTGCGCTGGATGTTGAGTGACAGTTCACCGATTGCATTCCCGATGAACTTTGCAGCGATTAGTTTGTTTAGTTTTATCTGTTATGCCACCGCCATGGGAATTTTTGCGACCGTCAAAGAGCCCAAAGCCAATCAGACTGTCCCGGCCTTACGGCTGCGTGATGCCCTCAAAGCCGCACCAGCCATGCTCCGTGGCCACACCAATTATCGGCGCTTTATTTGGGCACGCTTGTGTTTATTGGTAGGGCGCTTAGCAGAACCGTTTTATATTATATATGTCACCGAACAACTAGGCTTCCCCAAAAGTACCGCCGGCTTATTCATTGCCATCGCTGCCGTCACTGCTGCCATCTCAAATTTGATCTGGGGGCGGTTAGGTGATAAGCACGGCATGCACTGGTTATTACGCTTGACCGGGAGCTTATCAATTGCCCCACCATTGATGATGCTCGTCGCGCCATTACTCATGCCATTTGGAAGCACCGTCGTGCTCGGATGGTTGCTGTTGCTCTGTCTGATGTCTGGAGTATCGAGTGACGGCATCGGCATCGCCGGCATGACGTATTTACTCGAAGTGGTCCCTGGCCCACAACGGCCGATTTATATGGGGTTGGCAAATACAATTTTGGGAGTAGGGGCATTGGTGCCGATTATCGGTGGCATTCTCGTCAATCAAGTTGGCTATTCTGGTACATATATCGTCGCCGCCTTGTTTTGTATTGTGGGTGTCGCGATTGCCACACAGCTTCGCGCAACACCACGCCCAACGGAGGTGTAGCAATGTGGGGAATCATCATCCTCGTCGTTTTGTGCGGTGCGCCATTTGTATTGATCCGCCGGCGCGAAACCAGCACAATTCAAGAATTACTCGGTAACCAGGGGCGTCATATCGACATCAACGGCAACATAGTTGCCGTCTACGACCAAGGAAGTGGGCCGGCGATCGTCATGCTCCATGGCTTTGGCGGCTGGCAAGCTACCTGGGAGCGGGTACAGCCGGCATTACAGGCAGCGGGGTATCGCACGATTGGCATCGATGCAATTGGTGCAGGGGCATCAAGCCGCTCGACACGCCAAAACGACTACACTACCGAAGCACAAGCCCGCAATGTACTTGCCGTACTTGACCTCCTAGGAATTAATGACGCAATATTACTCGGACATTCCTATGGCGGCCGCATCGCATTGCAAACGGCTATTTTGGCACCCGAACGAGTCACCCGCATCATTGGACTTGCACCAGAATCATTGACCAAAGAGCGCCCCCCCATCGCAAAAATCGTCACTATTCCCATACTAGGGTATGCGTTGGCGTTTTGGTCAACTGCGCCCTCATTGACGGGTGCAGGACTCAAAGCAGTCTCGAAGCGGCCTCAATGGGTTGCACTCCGCCAACACGAATATGCGCGCCCAGTGCGAGTACAAGGGCATCTTGCAGGGCAAATTTGTCAATCATCAGCGCCTAAAGATGGCATCAAACCGGTGCCGGTATTTTACAACACTATTATTTGTCCGGTGTTTTTGATATGGGGTGATGGGGATCCGGTCTTTACCGTAAGGAATGGCACTACATTAGTAGAAAATATGCCAAATGCGCACCTTGCCGTTGTTCCCAATACCGGACATGTGCCGCACGAAGAATCATTCGACGAAACAATGGCCTTTATCCATCAGGCGTTAACCCAATAGCGACGGCACTTGCAATAGCATATTCTCCATCATGACTAATGCTTATGTCAAATGAAGACAATCCTTGCGCCGCCGCAATCGTGGCGGCGTTTCTATGGAGGGCAATCTGTGGTTTGCCTGCAGCATCACGTTGAATTTGGATGTCATGCCATGGGACTGCAGCAACACCGCTGGCCAAACCACGAATCCCGACGCCGAGTAACTTTGCCACGGCTTCTTTCGCGGCCCAGCGTGCCGCAATTGCAGGAATCCGGCCAGCACAGATTGTTATTTCTTCGGGAGTCAAGACCCGCACCAAAAAACGGTCCCCGTGACGGGCAACGACATCCGCAATCCGGACAATTTTGATCATATCGACGCCAGTACGCACGACGAGTGACATTATTGACGCCCAATCAAATTCACGTCGGTAATTTCGGACAAATAATCATGGCCACGCGCTTCAATGCGAATCGATTGAAGATAGCGGGCATAGCGCAAAAATTCATCTTCACGTAAATCAACATCAAGCCGATACCATTGGAATGGCGGTAAGGCTCGATAACGGATATCACCAGAATCTTGCACCAGGGATTCACTCGATTTAAAAGCATACAGACAAAACGTGCGTTCTTGTTGTTTATCAGTCGGGCTTGTAGCTTTGAAAGTCAACTTAAACATAACTGGGCATTCCGAGCCGGCAATCCCTGCCAGCGGCACCGTTTGCGTGAGTACACGCACCCAGGCAGTCAAGCGGAGCGAAGTGTATTCTGACACATCGGCGTCGAGTGTTTGGTCGATACCGACAGCAAAGGGACGGATTTGATTGCCATCACGGCGGAAGCGCAGAATTCGCACTTGGTCTTCGGCAGAACAAAAATCAGGGCGTTCTGGACGACAGCCGAGTGACACTTCAAGTCGGCCGTTTTTTTCGGCAGTACTCAAATTTGGCGCATCAGCACGATCAAATTTACGCCAGTTGTAGCGGTCATCATCACGCAATGCACTCACCACTGCTTGCCATTGTGGATCATGGATGAGCTGCCACGTCGCCGTTCGTGCTTTGTGAATCTGGTTCGCATCACTGACTTCGACAATCTGACCAGCAGACACACCTTCTGTCACCGCCCCTCGTTGCACCGTTGCATTACCGCTTCGCACGGCTATTTCGAATTGCACGGGGTTATTGAGCGCAGCATCATCAGGGATAACATTGATACTATAGCTCCCCCCGGGGGACATCCACACGGTCACTTGATTGGCCAACGTCACACTATATTCCACACTCGCAAACGGTTGATATTGCGCAATATCATAGCGGGCATAGCCAGCGTTTTGGATGAGATTGACCACTTGGCGACGATGCGACCAACGCGACACTTGGTAGGTACGGTACACAATATCACTCCCCGTACCTTGTGCCCATAACTGAATGTGCGTTGTATCAGGGAGTACCAGTGATGCGACGGGACCATATCCTGCAGCTGGCAACGTTTTGATGCGGTCACCAATGGTGAGTGGCGCACAAATATCACTTTGGTTTTGACAGAGGTCTACCGCAGCAGGCAAGCGTTCGATGGTATGGCTAGTCAGACTGCGTGGCTCTTGAAGCAAAATCCCTGAGCGTACATGGCCACGTAACATTGCCCCATCTTGACTCCACATTGCCCCGACATATCCATGCCATGCCAATTGTGCGAGCCACATCAATACCACCAACGACGCCACAAAAAACGCCGTCAAAATCAACCACGCACTCTGTTCTGGCGTAATACGATCACCGGGGGTGGGCGTTATTGGTAATGGTGATAATGGTTGTGTCATGACGTCGTTTTTATTCCATCTCAGTAAGCGGTTGACGGTATCACATGCTAATAAATTGGCAGATAGCGTTCGACTTCCCAGTTGCTGACATGTTGGCGATATTCTTCCCATTCGCGTTGACGCGATTCAACAAATCGTTGGTATATCAATGGGCCAAGCGTATCGGCAATCACTTCATCACGCTGCAATTCAACCACCGCTTCACCCAATGTCATCGGCAACAGCGGGTGGATCCGTGAGCGGGCATTCATCGTCACCAAATCTTCTTCGGCAGCAGGAGGTAATGGCAATTCGCGGCGAATTCCGTCAAGACCCGCATTGAGCATCACGGCATAGGCGAGATAGGGATTACAGGCAGGGTCTGGGCTCCGTAACTCAATCCGCGTTGTTTGAGGACGATCAGGCAATATGCGTGGCACCCGCACCAACGCACCGCGATTGGTCCGCCCCCAACTGACATAGGCTGGTGCTTCGTAACCGGGCACCAAACGCTTGTATGAATTGACAAGTGGCGCAAGCACTGCCAACATGCCGGGGGCATGAGCTAGCAAACCAGCCATAAAATGTTTAGCAATTGGGGATAGTCCATAACTATCCGTAGGATCAACAAATAGATTTGCCCCGGTAACCGCATCAGCAAGACTTTGATGCACATGCATACCGCTACCATTGATACCCATCATTGGTTTGGGCATAAACGAAGCAAATAACCCTTGTTGCAATGCCATCGACCGCAATACTTGGCGCAACGTCATCACGGCATCTGCCGCAGCCATGCCTGATTCGATTTGTAAGTCGATTTCGTGTTGACCGACCGCACCTTCGTGATGGGTGGCATTGACGTTGATATTAAAGGCACCAAGTGCTTTGACGACGTGACGACGAAAGCGCGTAAACGAATCATTGGTCGCATCAAAATAGCCAACAGAGTCGTTGGGGATGAGCACAGGGCGTTTATCGTCATCCGTTTTAAAAAGAAAAAACTCGACTTCCGCACTGAGCCGATACACAAAGCCCATGGCATGGGCATCGGCAACCGCACGTCGTAACACTCGACGCGGGTCACCGGCATATGCGCGCCCATCGGGAGAATGGACGTCACAAATCAGGCGCGCCGTTACCACTCCGGCAGCATCATCCCACGGCATCACCGCAAATGTGGCGATATCAGGCACGAGGTACATGTCGGTTTCGGCAACTCGTGCCGGGCCTTCGAGTGCCGAGCCATCAAACCATACCCCATGATCGAGACAATCAGCCAACATTGCCCCAGGGATCGTAACGTTTTTGAGCATGCCTGCAATATCCGTAAACTGCAAGCTAATAAATTCAACTTGCTGTTGCTGGGCGCGTTGCATGATGTCATTTACCGTTGCGGTCACCGTACACCTCATTCTTTATTGGTTAGCAATAGTATACAACCGGCCAAAGGCGCTACACCACACACCGCCTAACCATATGATTCAGGGCGCGCGTCTTCATTATAGGTTTCGTCTATAGTAACCTGAACAACCTTGATCGGTTTGACACTCACGATTTTGAGGTTCGTCTCACAATCGGAACACACCAACATCGTTCCCATCGGCACATAATCTTGGATGGCGAGTTTTTGTTTACAGACAGGGCATGCAACAATCATTACTGACATAGGGGCTCCTCTATGCATCTCGTGCAAATAACGCATCAACAAAGGTCGTGGCATCAAATAACGCCAAATCAGTCATTCGTTCACCCGTGCCGACATAGCGCACGGGGCGTTGGATTTCGCGGGCAATGGCAAAAGCGATGCCACCCTTGGCCGTACCATCCAACTTGGTTATTACGACGCCTGTCACATCAGACGCGGCAGCAAAGGCTTTGGCTTGGAGCACGCCGTTCTGCCCCGTCGTACCATCAATCACCAGCAATACTTCGTGGGGTGCACTCGGAATCTTGCGGCGAATAATATTACGGAGCTTGGTCAACTCTTGCATCAAATTGACTTTGGCGTGCAAGCGCCCAGCAGTATCGATAATCAACACATCACAATCACTAGTGATTGCGGCTTCTCCTGCATCATACACCACAGCGCCAGGATCAGCACCTTGGCCACGGGTAATCACCGGCACGCCCACCCGTTCGGCCCAGGTTTCGAGTTGCTCGGTCGCAGCAGCCCGAAAGGTATCACCGGCAGCCAGCAAGACCTTTTTGCCATGCGCCAAATAACGATGGGCTAATTTGGCAATCAAGGTTGTTTTGCCGGCACCATTGACCCCCACCACCAAAATTACATAGGGATGCGCCGTATCATCCTCGGGGCGCACCTGGTCTTGGAGCACTTGCACCATCTCGGCATGCAAAATAGCGCGCACCTCTTGAGGATCAACAACTCCTGCCCGCTTGACTTGCGCCTTGGTACGCGCGACGAGGTACGTCGCCGTTGGAATCCCTACATCGGCTTGCACGAGTAATGCTTCGAGGTCGTCCCACAATTCATTGCTGATTTGTGACACCCCAAACAAGCTGGCGATTTGGGAGAAAAACCCACGCCGCGTACGCTCGGTAGCAGTTGCGAGTTGACTCGCTTCTACTGCCGCCTCAGCTTCATCACGCGGAGCATCACCACCACGACCAAATAGTCGACGAAACAGCGACATAGCACTCCTCTTTAGTTGTGCAACGCTGATACAGACTGCCGTACGACCTGCACCACCTGCGCCACTTCGGCATCTGTTAATTCGGGGAAGTTGGGCAACGAAAGGACTTCGTCCGCCATCCGCTCTGTCACCGGCAACGCCCACTGCGGGGCATACTGTGCATAAATAGGTTGTTTGTGCGTAGGTAATGGGTAATGAATATCACAGCCAATCCCAGCCGCCTTGAGTTGGGCAATCAGGGCGTCGCGATGCGACGTTTGAATCACATACAAATGATGTACGACCCGATTATCGCTGGGGATGAGCGGCAATCGTATCGGCAAATCGGCAAATTGACGGTTATATTCAAGTGCGATTTGATTGCGCCGATCGGTCCCTTCATCGAGGTGGGTCAGCTTCACATCGAGGATCGTTGCCTGGAGCTCATCAAGGCGTGAATTCAAGCCGTTAGGCTCCGTAGAATAATACTTACGCTCCCAACCATATTGGCGCAGACGTTGGGCCTTGAGGGCGATATCTTCACGATTGGTGGTAATCGCACCACCATCACCGATAGCACCGAGGTTTTTGGATGGATAAAAACTAAATGCCGCCACATCACCCCAACTGCCAGCTACTCGCCCATCGATACTCGCGCCATGCGCTTGGGCACAATCTTCGACGACGGGGATGTTGTGCGCCCGTGCCACTGCCAAAATCGCCGGCATATCTGCCATCAGCCCATACAAATGCACCGGCATGATGGCTTTGGTGCGGGGAGTAATCGCCGCGGCAATCAGGGCCGGGTCCATGTTGCGTGATGCAGGATCTACATCGACAAAAACAGGAATTGCTCCAAGCGCCACAATTGCCGCAGTGCCAGGTACTCCGGTGTTGGCGACCGTGATGACTTCATCGCCGACACCCACACCCAACGCCACTAATGCGATTTGAATCGCATCGGTACCATTGGCCACCCCAATACAATGCTGCGCTTGACAATACCGCGCAAAATTCGCCTCGAAGCGGCGAACTTCAGGACCAAGAATATATGCACCACTATCTAGTACCCGTGCGATTGCATCATTTAATTCTGCCCGAATCGGCGCTATTTGTCGTTTGAAATCACCAAAAGGCACTTGCATCTTCCGTACCTCCACAATGTACAATTACGACCAATTATAGCAGATTCTTGTGACACTACTGTTTCATTCATTCACGTTCGCCATACGAATGGCACAATCTCGCTTGTGGCAACGATAACTCATGCCCGCATGCGACATTTATTCACCGCATGCCATGTATTTTTTCACAAAAAACACCCCACACCACATGATAATCCAGTGGATTACACCACATACCCAAAGCGATTACCAATCCTCCACGCGATTTCGAAATCAGATGTGTCCATCGAACCGAGGACACTTCCTGCTTCACACTTCCTACTTCATACTTCTGTTATGATATTTGCGTCCATTTTCTTTCTGTAATATGCACAAGGGACGACCATGAAGCCTGTAGAATTTGTATTGGTAGGAGCCGGTTCGCGCGGTGCCCATGCCTATGCGCCATATGCCATCGCCAATCCCAACGAAGCCCGCATTGTGGCCGTCGCCGAACCTGATGCGGTGCGGCGAGCCGCTATCGCCGAAGCCCACGACATTGCTGACGAATATTGCTTCACCTCGTATGAAGCCCTGTTTGCCAAAGGCCAACTGGCCGAAGCCGCCATCATCACCACCCAAGACGCCATGCACGTCGAGCCGACCCTGATGGCACTTGCCCAAGGCTATCATGTCCTCCTCGAAAAACCAATGGCACCCGATCCACTCGAATGCACCCGTTTGACCCTCGCCGCCGAAAAAGCCGGCCGGCATTTGGTCATCGGCCACGTCTTACGCTATACGGACTTTTTTTCGACCCTGCACGACCTGCTCCAAGCCGGCAAAATCGGTGATATTGTCACCGTCGCCCACCGCGAAAACGTGGCCCATTGGCACATGGCCCACAGTTTTGTGCGCGGGAGTTGGCGTAGCAAAGCCGAATCAACCCCTATGATTCTCGCCAAGTGTTGCCACGACCTCGATATCATGGTGTGGAACTTGGGACGTGAATGCACGCGGATATCTTCGGTCGGTAATCTCAATTTTTATCAAAAAAAGAACTAAAAACTTCCATTCTACGTGAATCAATCATAGGAACTATAAGTCCACTTTCAACAGTACTCTTTCTGGCTAATAATTCTAACGTATCTACAGCAA
>CALFIC010000009.1 GCA_937876225.1 uncultured Chloroflexota bacterium
CAATCTCTCCAGTGCCAATCTCTCCAGTGCCAATCTCTCCAGTGCCAATCTCTCCAGTGCCAATCTCTCCGCCTATCTCGCCTATGCTAATCTCACCGGTGCAAATCTCACCGGTGCCACTCTCGCCGGTGCCAATCTCTACTATGCCGATCTCTCCGGTGCCACTCTCGTCTATGCCACTCTCTCCAATGCCACTCTCTCCAATGCCACTCTCGCCGGTGCCAATCTCTACTATACCAATCTCACCGGTGCCAATCTCCAAAGTGCCTATCTCGCCGGTGCCTATCTCGCCGGTGCCAATCTCACCGGTGCCAATCTCACCGGTGCCAATCTCCAAAGTGCCAATCTCCAAAGTGCCAATCTCACCAATGCCAGTCTCATCAATGCCAGTCTCATCAATGCCAGTCTCACCAATGCCAATCTCGCCAATGCCAATCTCGCTGATGCGACGTTAACCAATGTTTCCTCAGGTGGTATTACTGGCATACCCAGTGCACTTCCAACCGGTTGGAAATTAATCGGTGGTTATTTGATTGGGCCATCAGCCAATCTCGTCAATGCTAATCTCACTGGTGCCAGTCTCACTGGTGCCAGTCTCGCCGGTGCCAGTCTCACCAATGCCACCTTAACAAATGTCTCCTCTGGGGGAATTACGGGTACTCCCAGCGCCCTTCCAACCGGTTGGCGCTTAACTGGTGGCTATCTCGTGGGACCAGCGGCCAATCTCGCCACCGCCAATCTCGCCACCGCCAATCTTGCCAACACCGATCTCACCAACGCCAATCTCACCAACGCCAATCTGGCTGGTACGACGTTAGCCAATGTTTCCTCCGGTGGGATTACCGGCACAAATATGACGCTCCCCACTGGTTGGCAATTAGTGAATGGCTATCTGGTTGGCCCATCAGCCAATCTCTCCGGTGTCAATTTTGGCAACGCTAATCTCGCTAATGCCAATCTCGCTGGTGCCAATCTCATTGGTGCCAATCTGGCCGGTACCACCCTCACGAATGTCGCTTCAGGTGGAATTACCGGCACTCCCACACTCCCCACTGGTTGGAAATTAACGAGTAATGGCTATCTGATTGGACCAGCGGCAAATCTCGCCAATGCCAGTCTGGGCAGTGCCGATCTCGCTGGTATCAATCTCGCCGGTACCAATCTCGCCGGTGCTAATCTCTCAGGTACCACGTTAACAAATGTCTCCTCAGGCGGCATTACTGGCACACCCACACTTCCAACTGGTTGGAAATTAATCGGTGGCTATCTGATTGGCCCTACCGCGAATCTCGCCAATGCCAATCTGACCAATGCGAATCTCGCCAATGTCACCTTGACCAATGCTAATCTGGCCAATGCCACCTTGACCAATATTTCTTCTGGCGGGATTATTTCCAGCACCAATGTGACGCTCCCCACCGGCTGGCAAGTAATTGGGGGCTATTTGATTGGGTCATCAGCCAATCTCACTGGCGCCGATTTCTCTGGGGTCAACCTCACTGGTGTCAATCTCGCCAGTGTCAATCTCACCAGCGCTAACCTAGCGAGTGCGACATTGACCAATGTTTCCTCCGGCGGGATTACCGGCACGTCAGTAAGCTTACCAACCGGTTGGCAATTGATGAATGGCTATCTGATAGGGCCAGCGGCCAATCTGGCTGGTGTCAATCTCGCCAATATCAATCTTGCCAGTGCGAATCTCGCTGGCGCCAATCTGACCGGTGCGCGGCTGGCAAACACCAATCTGCTCAATGCTAATCTGAGTGGTGCCAATCTCAATCAAGCCTATTTTTACAATAATAACTTGCGCAATGCCACCCTCACCAATATTGACTTCAGCGGGGCAACCTTTTACAACGTCATCCTCACCAAAGCCAATCTGGCCGGTGCCAAGCTCAACAATGCGACGCTCAACAACGTCAGCCTCAGCTGGGCAAATCTGGCAGCTACGAATTTTGCCGGTGCCACCCTCGAAAACGTCAGCTCGGGCGGAATTATCGGCACGCCAATCAATCTTCCCAGTGATTGGCGTGTGACCCGCGGCTATTTGTTAGGACCAGCAGCCAATCTCGCCAATGCCAAATTAGCCAACCTCAATTTAGCAGGCATCAACCTAAACAATGCCGACTTACCCTATGCCGACCTCTCGTTTAGCAACCTTACGGGCGCAATTCTGACGGATGTATCCTTCATTAGGGCAAATCTGGCCAATGCCAACCTCACTACCGCGAACCTCACGGGGGCGCATCTCGGCAATGCGACGCTGTTGCAGGCATTGCTGACCTCGACGACCCTCGACAATGTCATTTGGGATAACACGATTTGCCCAAACAGCAGCAATAGTGATAACCGCGGTAATGTCTGTGGAGCAGATTTGGCGACGCCTACACTCACCAACTCAGCGACATCCACCGTTACCAATACACCCACAGCCACCAATACACCTACGGCGACCGTAACCAAGACCAATACGCCTACTAAAACCAATACGTCTACCCTCACAAGTACATCCACCAAAACCAATACGCCGACGCTCACCAATACTCCCACCACAACCAATACTCCTACCACAACCAACACGCCCACCCTGACTGCAACCAAAACTGCCACGCCTACCAAAACTGCCACGCCCACCAAAACCGCCACGCCCACCAAAACCAATACTCCTTCACGCACTACCGTGGGTGGACAAGGCAAGCAATTACCGACATTAACGAGCACTCCCACCGCAACCCCAACTAAATCGATAACCAAAACTGCGACCCCAACCAGCACCGCCACACCGACCGGCACTGCTACGCCCACCAAAACCGCCACGCCCACCAAAACCACTACACCAACACCGACAACTCGGCCATAGGACGTAGTGATTTCATTGATTAAACCCCCACGCCCCCCACGCAAGGCACTCACCTTTCGTTGGGGGTGTAGGTTGTGGTATTCATAGCGCCGCAGCATGCTGCGGCTCTACAGATCCGCAGGCTGACTGGTAAGTTGCACCAATGCTTCGAGCACCCGCGCCTGTTGTACCGCATCCATGGTCAGATAGCGCTGATTGCCGGCAGGATCAACCACAAACGTCGTCACCCCTTCGTCGTCAACCACCACCCGTCCGGGCCCACTCAAACCAAAGTATCCCCGCTCGGGGCAGACCGCATACAACGCCGTAGCCAAATCCCAACAAGGGCGCTCTTCGGCGGGGGCACAATAGGCGTTGTAGGCCTCGACGATAATATGCCGCGCCACGTAGCCAAAATCCTCGGCAATCGATATGCGTGGATACCGCAACGCCCAGCCGATTTCGAAGCCACCCCATACCACCGGCGTCGGCCAGTGGGTCGCCAGCGCCTGCATGGCGGGGATGTCGCAAATCACGTTGAATTCTTTGAAGCGCGCGTCGCCGTCGATCGGCAAAAAAGCCCCCGCCATCAGCGACAAACAGCGCACCTTGCGCCGGAGCAACGCCACATCGTCGGAGTTAGCCAGCAACACCGCCATGTTGGTGGCAAACCCGATATGGACGATGGTGACGCTCTGATCCGGCAATCCTTGGAGCGTCTGGCGCAACAACGCCACCGCATCGGGGGCCGTAGCAGGGTCATAGTGGTGGGGCCATTGCTCTGCGACGGGCAAAAAGCGATTGGTTTGCGACGGGGGACCGTCTCGCATTACCCCCACCGGGATCTGCCCACGGCCATAAAACTGGTTTACTGCCGCACACATGGCGGCGGCATCATGCCCGGCCCGCGACAAAATCACGGCCGCCAAATTGCACTGCCCGCGGCTCTGTAGGCTGTGCAACACGGCCATCGCCAAGGCGTCGTCGACATCATTGCCCATGTCGGTATCGAGGATAATGTGGTGCATATGGATGTTCCTGTTGCTGGTGGATGGCGCTATGATAGCACGGATTCACCCCCAGTCCCCATCAGCGTGGTCCCTGCCATTCACTGATTTGTTGGTCTTGGCGCAACGTCAAGCGGCGCTGATGGAGCCCATGCACCAGGGCGGCGATGGTGTGATCGTGCACGGCCAGACTGGTTTTGGCTTCCACATAAAAAATCTGGGGCGTCAGGGTGTTTTCATCCAACAAATAGGCCCGTGTCCACCAGTCATACAAGCGCTCACTGGCGCGATCGAGCAGGGTAGCACTAATCAAGCGATCACGCTTTTGGTGTTGGTTGATGGTGCGATCTGCCGGCACCAGATTCCACAAATCGGCACACGGCCAGGCCGCCCACGGCAAGATGTGGTCGACATCGATTTGTGCTGGGTCGAGGCGTTTGCCGCTCCACACACAATACAACGGCTGGTTTTGGGCATGTAGACGACCAATATGGGCACGCGCTCGTGCCACTACCCGTTGCGGATCGGTCCATTCCATGGCTTCACTAAGGATTTGGGGGGCGATTGTGCGCCCTTGTGATTGGGCATAATTGTTGCTCAGTTTTTGCCATTCCCAAATCAAGGCTGGCTCGATCCAGGCACTAAAGCGCATCATACTCAGCCAGATATGCCGTGGCATGGTCAACGTGCCAAACGACCACAAAAACGCCTCGTCGATGGTCAAATCACCACGCATGCGCACCGCAGCACTACGGTCGATGTGAAAGACTTGGCGGCCGTCATCAAAGGTAATATAGTGTGCCGGCATTTTTTGGATCAGGTCACAGGCGTCTTTGACGGCCGCACGGACACTGGTTGCGGTATCGGCAGAAAACCGCATACCTATCCGTAAATCCATGGCAATATTGGCGGGCAATTGGCGGTAAGCAGCCGTCCCAAACCCCAGCCCATCGGCCCCTTGTGTGTTGATGGCAGACTGTGGGATGTTGGCGTGGGTCAAGGGCTGGTAGAGCCGCACCCAGTACAAGCCAAACAACCCGAACGGCAACACCACCTGGCCATCGTCGCCATTCAGTTGCGCCATCCCTGGCGCCGAATCAGCAATCCGCACCATAGTGCGCAACAGGCCTAATTTGTAGGTGGCCGATTTGCGGTCATTCAAAATCAAGTGGCGGAGCAACGGCAAGGCCCCCGTGCCATCGTCAGGCACCCGCACCACCAATTGTTGCCAGGCAATCGCACGCCCTAGTTGGTCGACATCCTGCACGTCCCGTTCGATGAGCAAGCCGTGGGCAATGGCGAGTTGGCTCAATTCAGCGCCATCGACGGCGTATTTGCCCCGCTCGTCGTCGGCCACCCCTAATTGCACCGAGATGAGCAATACGCCGCCTGGTTTGAGCAGGTCGACCAGCTTGCGAAAGGCCCGGGCCCGCTCGCGCGGTGGGATAAACATCCACACGGCATTGACAAACACGCAGTCAAACACATAATTGCGCCGGTAGATCTGCGCCAAGGCCGGCAATTCGTCGTTGACCCATTCGATATGACTATGCTGGTGGTAGTGGGCGGCGTATTCACGCATCGTCCGCGACGGCTCTACCGCAATCACGCGATGTCCCAGCCCCGCCAACCAGGCCGCATCACGCCCACTACCCGCTCCCACATCGAGGATTAAGCCGGGCTCTTTTGGCAAAAAAGGGGTAATCCCGGCGTACAATTGCGCCGGGTCGAGTCTATCGTAGTGCGCCGCAGTCTGCTGACCATATTGGTCGTACCAACGGACGGCGCGTGAATCAGGTGTGTCTGACATGTCAACCTCTAGTAATGGTTGTGCATATCATACTATAATTACGTAAAAAATATTACCGCGCCGGGGCATCCGTCCCCTGCATATCCCACAACGCGCCATGCAGTTGCACCCCAAAATAAGTCTGGATGAGACAGTCACGGATTAATCCCCGTGATTCGGCATTACTCAACACCCCGTACAAATCGTCACGGAGCATGGCGCCGGCAACTAGTTGCGTATATGCTTTTTGTGAGCGCACATCTCCATAGTCAGCCAACGCGGTGGCTTGCCCAGCCTTGGGCACGAGGCGCCAAAACGGTTCGTAGCGTAAATAATTAAACGGAATCAGCGGCTGATCATTGACACCGGCGCCACACACCAGCCCATACTGGGTGTAGCGCTGTAGCAGCCAGTCATCGAGCACCACCAGCGCAGCAGGGACGCGGCCACGGCCAACGGCATCACATACCGCCAACAGTAGTAGCGCTTTGTAGGGAGCACCACGAGGAAACGCGCTGGCATCCCACGGTGATGACTGCGATACCGTCAGCGTCGTCAATTCATGGCGGATTTGTTGGAGTTGCGCGTATTGAATCATCACCGCGATTCGTCCAATGTCTCCAAAAAGCTACGTGTCATATCGCCCCATTCCTCGCGGATGCGGCGTAATTCACTAGCGCGGTTACTATTGCCGATTGATTCGTCTTCCATGCGTGCCCACGAAAACAGCAACATTTGCAAGGCAATCCGCGCCCGATTCAAACGCTCTTTATCGTTGACGGGGGTGCGTTTTTCTGCGTCAATCATTTCATACAAATACATGTGCATAGGATGATCCGTATTGATGGTGATATACAACACCCCTTCGAGATCACGCACACTAAACATCATCGATGAATCAAGCCGGCGCTCATCAATCAATACCCGCCGTTTTTTCGTGACAATCTCGGTGGCGGTCTTTTGGGCATCAGGAGCCGGCATCCCTTGCCCCGTCAATACCCCCGTAATCTCACGCACGCGGCTAACATCATCTTTTTGGGTTTTTGCATCACTGGGGGCGGGGTGACCTTCAACGCCTCGTTTTTGAATTGCCTGGGTGGCATACGACACACTTTCGGGCTCAGGGGTAGCACGGGTGCGTTCGCCAGTTTTTTGGTCTTTCAACGCCGCCCGTACCCGCGTCAACGTGGCATCGATGACCTTGAGCAGTGGTTTGAGAGGCGTGTATTCGTCATTGATGTCGTTATAAAACGCGAGCCGGTCCGAAGGGGTTTTGTGACTCAGGGCCTCACGGAGCTTGACGGCGGTTTGTTTGTTATTGGTCACACCAAACACTTCATCGAGGACCGGCGCAAATTGGATTTCCATTCCCCACCAACGTTCGACGGGGTCGTGTTGAATGAGCAGGCCTTCGTCCATTTCGAGCTCACGCCCGGCCCGCACAATCGAAATCCCCATGTTTTTGGCGACATGTTTGCCGTAATCACGTGCTCCCGCCAAATCCCCTTCGCGGGCTTCTTTGCGGGCAATAGTCGTCAAAATCCGCACCCGTTGTGCCACACCATCGTTATCAGGGATTTCCACTATTTGTTCAAATTTATCGCCATATGGTTCAAAAAGCGCTTTGGTATTCCACGGCGCTGCCAAGCCATGGTAGGGCATCAAATGCAGTGGGTCGTTAGGCTGCATGGCATAGTGGTTATATTCATTTTTCATTTCTTCGTGATAAATCCAACGCATTTGTTGAGTTTGGGCTGGTACTTCTACTTCAAAGTTGCGTAGCGTAATACGTACTTTATTATGAAACAAAAAATAGCGGTACATGCGGCCCACCACAAACTCCGAGTTGGTAATAATCGCTTTGCTGGTCACCCAATTACTGCGGTCAATGTTTGACCAGACCACCAAAGTACCACTCCCTTTGGCGTCGGCACCCGAGGTCGTTTCGGACATATCGAGCCAGATTTGTGGGATGGCGCGGATTTGCGGGATGGGAATTTCGCGGGTGCGTTGGTTTTCGATGTCATCCAAATCAAGGTAGGTATAAAAAGGTCGGGTAATATCGCCTTGCCAGGTCCAGACTTCGACGCGGCGGCACTGCGAAATCGAAGCGCTGGGCAAACCCATGCCAAACCGCCCCATGCCGGTGCGGTCACGATCGTTGAGGCGGGTACCATTGCCAAACTGCAAGGCCATCCGCAGCACATCGGCCGTCATACCACCGCCGTTATCCATTACCCCAATCTGGTAAATCCGGCGCTTTTCGCGTTCGACTACGCGCTCGTAGCGCTCTGCTAGCAACACTTCGACATGCGTGGCGCCTGCTTGGATTGAATTGTCGATGAGCTCGGCCAAGGCATAGGCAATATTTTTGTAGCCACTATCACGCATGGCCTTGACGGCCAAATGCGACGGCACAATGGAAAAATCATTTGACATGGAGGGATCCTTTCTTAACTCAGCCATTGCATCATGCGGTCATGAAATATCTCGAGCATGCGACGGGTACGCCGTTGCACAAGGTCAGCAGTCCACTCTCCATCAATTCCCACTGCCACGATCGGTGCCATATGGCCAGCAAAAGTAGCAGCTTTTAACAATTGAACGGTTTGTTTTTGTAGAGTTATCTGATGTTTTTGTTTCATCTCTTGCTCAAAAGCATTTCTGTCATCAAGTGGAATTAATGAAAGATATTTATAGTATGTCCACTTAATTTTCCAAGAACTATTATTTGCCGCTGAATTTAACTCTGTCGGCATTAATATCAAATTACCTAAGCTATCAACTAACTGTAAATCGTAAATATTTTTATCCCATTGACCATGTACTGGATTTTGAGGCGCAATATGCTCAATAGTTTTCAAATCTTTTGATTTCCAATGGCCAATCGTAGTATATGTTTGATGACCTTTTGACGCTAAAGTCATTAAACCAATATTTTGACGATCTATATCAGTTTCATGTGCACTTATTAATAATATAAATTTACTTAAATCCTTCATCCGTTTAGACTGTATTACTTCAGTTGCTTTAGTAACCCACATATCGCGTTGCATCAGATCAAAATTACTAGAACTATCTAGGTTACAGCTCAATTCAGTACGCAACAATTGTTTCAAATCATTCACATCAAAATTCACATTTATATCATGAGAATATTTTGTACGCATTGCATTGCGATAAATATCTGGTAGCCCATTTGTAGACCTAATAGGACGCCAAATTACAAAAAACGCAGTAACCGCTAAACAGGCCTCCACAAATTCTTTAGCATATTGTATATTCATCGGATTTCTAGTTGCTTTTTCATAGAAACGTGCAAGTAATGCATTGACAATTGAATGATTTACATCATATAAAAACCCAATACCAAGCATTGCAGCATCACGATCATATGCATCAACGTTGATTAATACGTTAAATGCGTGTGCATAGTTATTGATTAAATTGTCTTGTTCGACTAAATAACGAGTAAAATGCTTCATATTCGTGATGAACTGTAATTGTTTTCTTTGCTTTTCTATTTCATCAGACAATCCATGTAGATATTTGATATGTTCGTTTTTTAGCCACATGCGTTGTTCATGTATTTCATAACCTAATTTACTTCCATCAAAAAACAATGCGAAATTCGTTACATATTCTTTAATACGCTTATTTTTATCTGATTGTTTTTCTTCTCTATCAAAATATTTTTGTATCCCAATATCCTCATTAATAAATAAGTCTTGTATTTTTGCTCGAATTTCATCACCTTTTGCTTGTGGTAACTCACGAGCTTTTTGTAATAATTGAGCTTTAAATGTCTCTACCGCACTTAATGGTATACCTGACGTATTTAATCCGATAAACATGTCAAATGCCCAACGCTCATCTTGAGTCGAAATATGGTTTAAATAACAGCGGTTCAAAAAATAATAT
>CALFIC010000010.1 GCA_937876225.1 uncultured Chloroflexota bacterium
ACGGAGATTGCACGGCGCCTTCGGCGCCATACAATGACGTTGGATGGGGTGTCACTGCGCCCTCTGTGCGCGCCAACGACAATCCTATGCTCCGGCACGGAGATTGCACGGCGCCTTCGGCGCCATACAATGACGTTGGATGGGGTGTCACGCGCCCCCGCTGCGCAAGCCAACGACGATCCGATCATGATTCCCGCGGGGGGCATCAAAAGGGGTGCAGAAAAAATATACATTTTATTGTTAGTGGATATTGTATTAATTTGTGTTATCTAGTATATTGTAACGTATAAGACAAATGTATGGCAAATGTGTTTATATGCCACTTTTGTACTTACATATCGTTTTTAATAGGTATCAGTATTGTTTGTGTAACATGAATGAGAGAGGTATCATGCGGAGAATTATTTGGCTCGTTGTTGGCTTGTGTGTGGTATTCAGTATCAGCAGTGTCTTACCCGTACAAATTACGAACGCAGTGAGTAGGACCGCCAAAGCCATTGCGGTAGGCTATGAGCATGTCTGTGCCATCCTTGATGATAATAGCGTCAAATGCTGGGGTGTGAATTCTTATGGTGTACTTGGCTACGATGATACCGACGGCCGTGGGCTGGGGCCGGGGAGTATGGCTACCTTAGGTACGGTCAATCTCGGTACGGGGCATACCGCAAAAGCTATTGCAGCAGGCTTACAACATACCTGTGTCATCCTCGATGACAATAAAGTCAAATGCTGGGGTTTGGGATTCGGACTCGGCTATGATGATCTCACCGATCGAGGGGGTACGCCAGGAAGTATGGCTACCTTGGGTACGGTCAATCTCGGTACGGGGCGCACCGCCAAAGCTATTACAGCAGGCGTGTTTCATACCTGTGCCATCCTCGATAACGATACGGTAAAGTGTTGGGGAGACAATGAGTTCGGTCAACTCGGCTACGATGATACCACCAATCGAGGAACGACGGCAGGGAGTATGGCTGCCTTGAGGGCAGTCAACCTCGGTACGGGGCGCACCGCGAAAGCCATCACTGCAGGTCAGTATCATACCTGTGTCATTCTCGATAACAATAAAGTTAAATGCTGGGGTTTGAATGATAATGATTTCTTGGGGCATGGTAGAGGTCGACTCGGCTACGACGATACCACCAATCGAGGGGCCACGGCAGGAAGTATGGCTGCCTTGGGTACGGTCAATCTCGGTACGGGGCGCACCGCCAAAGCTATTTCGGCAGGCGAGTCGCATACCTGTGCCATCCTCGATAACGATACGGTAAAGTGTTGGGGAGATAATGATGACGGTCAACTCGGCTATGACGACCATATGCCTCGGGGTGATGGAGGTGCTGGGTATGGAATGGCGACACTTAGCACCGTTAACCTCGGGGCGGGGCACACTGCCAAAGCTATTTCGGCAGGGGCATGGTATGGCCATGCCACTTGTGTCATTCTTGATGATAACAGTGTCAAATGCTGGGGTAATAATTTATCGGGACAATTAGGTTACGATGATCTCACCAATCGAGGAGGTACGGCTGGGAGTATGGCTGCCTTGGGGGTAGTCAACCTGGGGGCGGGACATACAGCCAAAGCGATTGATTTAAGCTTATACTGGACCTGTGCCATACTCGACGATAATAGTGTCAAATGTTGGGGAGGTGAGTATAATGCAATACCAGGCTACGAGGGCGCGCATGGTCGTGGTGGGCATCCAGGTGATATGGCAGCTCTTGGCACGATTAACCTGAGTGGTGTGGCTTTGCCTGGTACCGCAACTGCTACCGAAACGAATACACTCACCAAAACGAATACACCCACCAAAACGAATACACTCACCAAAACGAATACAATCACCAAAACTGCAACACTCACCAAAACGAACACTCGTACCGCTACGAACACTCGTACCGCTACGAGCACCCGTACCGCTACGAGCACCCGTACCGCTACGAATACCCGTACCGCTACTCGTACCGCTACGAATACCCGTACTGCAACACCTACCCCGTAATATGCTTGTGTGATGCATGTACAAAAACCCTCCTATCACCACATGTGATAGGAGGGTTTCTGCAAACCGCTGTATGTAGCATAACGTGACGTCGGTCGTCAACAGGTAAGGGCGATTAATCCACGGCGCCGATGCAATGCTTGGTGTATGGATGCGTCAGTGCGCTGTGGAAAATCGCCCATAGAACATAGAGCCGATGTATCAGTGTCTTCGCGCCCTCCGCGACGATCCTACGCTCCGGCACGGAGATTGCACGGCGCCTCCGGCGCCATACAATGACGTTGGATGGGGTGTCACGCGCGCCCTCCGCGTCCTCTGTGCGCGCCAACGACAATCCTACGCTCCGGCACGGAGATTGCACGAATGACGTTGGATCGGGTGTCTCTGCGCCCTCTATGTGCGCTGTGCGCGCCAACGACACCGCGATAGGTGCATGGGCAGTCATTCATCGGTGCACATCAACTGTGCGAGCCAACGACGATCCTACGCTCCGGCACGGAGATTGCACGGCGCCTTTGGCGCCATACAATGACGTTGGATGGGGTGTCTCCGCGCCCTCCGCGTCCTCTGTGCGAGCCAACGACAATCCTACGTAAACTCCACAATACTAAAGCTCTCGGGGATGTGTGAATCGTACACGCCGTGGGGGTTGAGGCTCCAGCCCGGGTTTTGGGGTAATGGTGCCCCATGCAAGCGTAACGCTTCAAATCGCGAAAAATCGCAGCGCAATGTGCTTCCTACCGCAGGCGCCCCGCTCCGCCCGTTGAACATAAACGCCAGACTCTGCCATGGAATGGCGAGCTCGACCGTCCAACCCTTGTCGACGTCACTGTTGTCGTTGATACTGCCCTGTACCTGTACCGCAGTCTGCAACCCAGGCATGTCGAAATCGAGGAAGCCCCAGCGCCGCCCGCGCGGGTGCTTGCCAAAGCGCCCATCTTGGAAGCCCGCTAGCAAATCTACGTCACGGCTGTACAAATCAAACTGAGGCGTATCAAAGCGTCCACCCTTGCGATGGGCATCTTGCCAGATGAAAAAGGCTTCGTAAACGGTCCCAAAGGCGTTGATTTCGAGTTCGTAATAACAATCGTCGCCGCCAATAAATAATTCGACGTCGTTGTCAAACCAAATAAAACTATCCCGCTCGGTCATCGTCGCCGTCACAAACGGCTCTTCGATCCAATAGGCCACATAAAAGTGCGTGTCGTCGTATTGGCAGGCCACCCGTGTGTCGTAGTAGGCCGGCTCGCCACTCACCATGTCCACAAAGCGCGGCGAGCGCGTCACATCGCGCCATGCGGCTTTGCTCAGGTCACCGTCAACCACAATCGGCTGCGGGGCGCGGGTGGCATAGATGCGGGTTAATTTGTCAGGTGTTACACCATAACTTGTCATAAAAAACCTCTTGGGCGCAGTGGTGAATATCTGAATATTGTAGCCTGAATGTCGCGCGAGCCCCGTGGCGTACGACTCAGTCGTGCACCACCGTCAAAATCTAGTCGTTGGGTGGGGTCAGCTGTGCCAACATGCCGCCATCGGCATGGATGGCTGCCCCCAGTACAAACCCGGCGTCATCACTGGCCAGCCAGGTGATGACTTTGGCGATGTCGTCGGGTTGCCCCACTCGCCCAATCGGTTGCGCTTTGGCCCAACCAGCCAGGCTGGCTTCGACGCCAGCGCCGTGGGCGATGTCACTGCGGAGCATGGGGGTGTCGATGGCGCCGGGTACGACACAATTGGTGCGAATCCCCTTGCGGCCATAGTCCATCCCCATTTGGCGCGTGAGCGACACCACGCCCCCTTTGGATGCCGCATAGGCGGCGATGTTGGTGGTGGTGGCAAACGAATGGGGCGAAGCGAGATTGATGATGCTGCCACGCCCTTTTTTGAGCATGTGGGGGATGACGGCATGGCTACACAGATAAATGCTACTCAGATTGACGGTGATGACCCGATTCCACTCGGCAAAACTGGTTTCGTGTAGTGGTTTGCTCAGCAAAATCCCCGTATTGTTGACTAGCACATCGACAGTCCCATAATGGGCGATGACTTGGTCTACCATGGCGTTGACCGCTTGTTCGTCACCGACGTCGCAAGTGATGGCGAGGTGATTACTGCCACTACACATGGCGATGGTGGCGTTGGCGTTAGCGCTATTGATGTCGGCGGCGACCACGTAATCACCGAGGCTGGCAAAGCGCAGTGCTGCGGCTTGGCCAATCCCCGATCCGGCGCCGGTAATGATGACAACGCGTGACATACGAGACTCCTTTGTAGTTATATCCGCCCAAACAGGCGGCGCTGATTATCGTGCAAGAGGTGCTGGGCGATGCGGATGGCGGCTGCTTCGCTCAAATAGCCCTCCGCCACTTCGGCACTGAGGGTGCGGGTCAGCCATTGGCGGGTTTGGGCCGCAAATCCCACCGTCTGGGTGGGCAAAAAGGCATCGCCGCCGAAGCCAAAGAGTTTGTTGATGGGCACACTATGAATCCACTGGCGTACAAATTCACTACTCGCACGGGGATTGATGCTCCACGCCCAACACAAATCCACATAGACATTGGCGTAATGCTTGGCCATGCTCAGTAATTCGTGTTGGTAGGGATAGCCGATGTGCATCAGCACAAAGGTGGTATCGGGGTGCTGTTTGATCAGCCCACTCAATTGTCCTGGCCGCACCCAATCGATGGGCATGGTGCGATTGCCGGCAAAGTGGCCGGTATGGATTTTGATAGGCAATTTCAGATTGGCCGCGTGGCGGGCAATCTGGTCGAGCGCCCAATCACCAATCATACAAGCTTCCAATTCACCCAGGTGCGCCCCACGCATTTTTTTCTCAAAAACAGACACCACGGCTGCCTCAGCGGGTAATTGCCAGGCCAAGGTGCGGTTGTAGGCGTGTTGGGTTTTGATGGCGCAGGCCTGTGGGGCATTGTGCGTGATGATGTGCTGGATGGCGCGGGCATAATCGCCTAGGCTACTGATGGCAAAGCCCACATCGCTGGCCAACTCGGCGAGGTCGATGGTGCCGTTGACCATGTTACAGACGTTGATGTCGTACTGATAGACGCGCTTGTCGCCTGCCCCGAGCGGTGCCTGCCACGTAAAAGCATCGATCTGAATGGTGGCGAGATTAGCCACTTGCTCGAGCAGATACTGATATTGCCCGGGCTGCGTATAAGTGAGCTGGCGCGGTTGGGCTGCCACCAAGGCCGCGGCCGTGAGTTCGTCGATGTCATACAAGATTTGCGCCGACAAGCGCACCGCCTCGGCATAGCCCGTCTGCGCACAATCGGCCCAATAGGGCGCAACCAACTGCCAGCGGGCGGCGATGTCGGGGTTGCTGGCATCGAGGAAGGCTTCGAGGGTGGCGTAGCTACAACCCGCACTAATCAAATCGTGTTGGATGTAGGCGTTGAGCCCAAACAGCGCTGCGATGATGTCGGGCGCACTCGCCACGTACTCCGCCGGCGTAATCAGATGCTCGTGGGTATCGTAGATAGGCATCTGGGCGATGTGGGTCGCAAGGGTATGGTTAGTCACAGATACGCTCTTTTTGCCAGTGCAGCGATTCGTCCCAGGGCGACAAGCGCAGTTGTTGTTGCTGCCAGTAGTACTTGAGTGGGGTTTCGGGCCAATCGGCGTAGAGTTCGTCCCAGCTGGCGACGCGCATATGCGGCACGAGTGATTTTTCTTCGATGTCTTGGGCGGCGGGTTGGAAGCGGTAATCGCACGACAAGCGCACCACGTCGGGGATTTGGTTAGGGAGCGACTTGTGGAGCAAGCAGCTATGGAAGGTCAGCACGTCGCCCATTTCGTAGTCGTGTTCGATCCACGGCAAATCGGTGTCGCACAGGTTGGTTTCGAGGTTACCAGCCCCTTCGGCACTCCGCACCGTCAGCACGCCCAAGTTGTGTGAGCCATGCAGCACCGTCAAGCCACCGAGGGCTCGCGGTACATCGCCCACCGGCAACCAGCAGGTCCAGACCTGTTTGGTACCTTGGATGTGGATGAAGTCTTGGTGCATGGGGGTGGGGCGGAATGACGGACAAGGCACCATCACCCGTGCAATCGTGCGGGGGTGGGGCAACACGGCGCTGTCAAACAGGGTTTGGTAGAGTTGAATGAGGCGGGGGTGATGCTGGAAGCGCTGGAATAATTCGCGGGTTTGTAAATCGCGGTAGGCTTCCTCGGTGATACCGGTGCCACCCCACGACTCGAGGTCATGGACGGCCGGCGCGTTGACCTTGGCGGCGTCACGGGGCGTCTGTGGGTCGAGCCAGCCGCGGATGGCCACTACATCGAGAAGCTCGTTGCGGAGCGCTTGCACGTCGGCTTTGGGGATGAGTTGTTTGAAAAAAAGATAGCCATCGTTGGCCGCGCGCGCTTGTAAGGCGGAGTGATCGGTGAGTAGTTCGGTCGAATCACGGAAACCGACGATGACATTGGGGGTGGCGTGCGTCATTGCAAAGCCCTTTCTGGTAAGGGGAATTGCCAATATTGTAGCATTTATTCCCACAGTAAAAACACCACGGACTCATGAATCCCGCTGGTAAAAACTCCACTGAACAGGTAAATTTTTGATTACGCCGTCACTTGGCCAATCACGTGACTGCCTACCGTAAGCGCATGCAATTCGAGTACCTGTAGCTCCATCCCCCAGCGGATGACGGTGACTGTCGGCGCACTCGCAGTGATATGTGGTGGCACGATAATGCTGAGGCAATCGAGCGGCTGATTGGTTGTGAGCACCCACAGGCCATTGGTGCACTGCAGGTGGAGCTGGTCACGGCACGTCGTCCAATCCAACCAGCGATCAGCCGACACAATCGGCATGCCGTGGCGCTGAGCAGCCTGCCAATTGGCTTCGATTAACGGTCGCGAATAGGTGGCGAAACTGACAGGATGCGAATTGATGGTCACCGGCGTGTAATAGCGCTGGGCAGCAGTGGCGATGAATTGATCGGTGACGGCCACTGCCTGTGCAACATCCCATTTGAAGCTAAAGACGTATTCGGGGTGGATGAGGCATTCTTCGGTCCACAAGGTGGGTTGCTGGAAGCAGTCGATGATTTGGCCCTGTTCATCGACGAAGCGCACCGCCCGCCCCGAGCCACACACATAGCCGAGGTACGGGCTGACGGCGAGGTAGTTGCAGTCGAGGCGTACCCCGTGGCTGGCGAGCACGCGGGCGGCTTCGACATACCCTAGCCAGCGCACGGCGTGCTGCCGGATGGTGCGCACTGGCGCCGCATATTCACGCTGATGCCGCGCGATGTTTTCTGCTAACATATCTGCCACAATCCGCACTTGGGGCTCGTCGGTAGCCAACCCCACTACGATGTCTTGGGCGAGCGCTGGGTGCACACTAAATGTATGACCGGCGGCTTGCCAGCGGGCGACAGCGCTGGGTGTGACGCGGCTTTGGGGTACCAGAAAAAACGTACATTGCGCATTGTGGCGCGCCAAACTCGCAATCAATGCTTCGAACTCAGCGATTTGTGACCAATCGTCGTCACTTGTCATAATCATGATGCTAGTTTGCTGGGCGCTAGGGTAGTACCAGATGCGCGGCTGGGGGGCGTGTTGCAGGATGAGGTGCGCCAGCAGGGCAGTATGCAGGTCGGCTTGGGGGATGTGCGCCCGCTGCGGATCGAGTTGATGCACAAACAATTCACTGGGGCGATAGATGCCGTCGAGTCCTGCGGCACACAAATCGACGTATTGGGGGTCGCCTTGACGTAGACGGGCCACACAATAGGCCACATCAAAGGCGTACAACAGCACTGTGCCGGCTCCGATGGTGCGGCTGACAATCGCTGGGTGCTGATTGATGTTGGCAATGATTGTGGTGTCATCAGGCACCTGCCAGATGGCGGTTGGTCCAATCACGTCGATTGGTTCGGTGACAATGTGCGAATCGGCGACGGTCAACTGGCCATGGGGGATGAGTTGATAGCAGGGCGTGAATCCCAATGCCTTGAGCAAGTTGTTGTCGGGAAGCAATGCGAGTAGCGTGCCCCCCGCAGTGACATAATCACACAGCAAGGCGATTTGGTGGCGATCGAGGGTGGTACGCGGCAGGATGACCATGTCGTGCCCCATCAACGTCGTCGCACTGAGATCGCCGAGATTGCATGCCTGGCTACTCATGAGTCCTTCGAGGCGCAACAGTTCGGCCAGATAGGGACTATAGCGACTTTGGGGGGCGTGGGGGTCATGAATGATAAGCATACCGCGTCCATTTCCGTTGGTATTATGTGGGCGATGGAATACGAACCACCCCACCGCCGTTGTCGGCTGATTGTAGGGCACAAATCAGTGGGATGATGGAGTCCGCCGCCTCGCGGGCATGAATGTCGGCTACGCGGTTGGCATTGATGGCGGCGAGAAATTGTTGGGCTTGGGCGACTTCCATCGTGCCGTGCCCAAGGGTCAGGGTACGGGGCAGGCGTGGATTGTACCAATTGGGCACGGTAGCGGGGATCATCCGTCGGGCGCCGGCCAGTTTGCGGTGGTAGTAGTAGTTGGTCGTTTCTTGCATGGGACCAGCTTGATCGCGGCTCCGCTCAAATGAGCCGTCACTCCCATAGACGCTGTAATATAAGCAGTAGGGGCGTTGCATGCCGTACGACACGGTGATTTTGCAGACAGCGCCACTATCGGCTTTAAACAGCGCCACGGTGGTGTGGGTGGTCTGCCAATCCGAAGGTATGCTGACATGGTAGGCTTGTACTTCACCAAAGCGTACCCCCATCAACCAGCGCAAGGTGTCGAGGGCGTGCGGGCCGCCGCCCAGCAAGGTCGTTTGGGGGGTGGCGGGGTTGATGCGCCAGTGGTCGGCGGGGCGGTCATCGACGATGTCGTGCATATCGTGCAGGTATTCGCCCTCGCCATAAAAGAGTGGACCGAGATCGCCGGCCCGTAATAAGCCGGCAATGTCGTGGAGACATTCGGCATAGCGCACTTGATTGCCCATCTGGTAGGTCAAACCGTGGCGTTCACTAAGGGTGATGATTTGTTGGCATTCGGCAATGGTGAGCGCCATCGGGATTTCGCAGAGCACGTGTTTGCCGGCGTTGAGGGCCATGATTGTGTGTTGGCCATGCAGGTGGTCGGGGGTGGCGATGACTACCGCATCGATGTCCCGATTGGCGAGCACAGCCTCGATATGATTATAGACATGGGGGATGTGGTAGTGCTGGGCGATGCGCTGGGCGAGGGCGGTGTCGCTGTCGCAGACGGCGACTACGGTACTGTCAGGTAGCATCTGGAAGGCTTGTAGATGTGATAACCCTTGCCCAAGGCCGATGATGGCAATTGTGCGTGTTGACATGTTGTTTCTCCTTTGGATGGTGCCATTGTAGCCTAACTTGGGTGGTGATATTCTGCGTTACAATACCGGTGTAGTCCGATTGATACAGAGGAGTATGATATGGCACCGTTGAATGTTGCTGTGATTGGTGTCGGTGGCATTGCCCACACGCACATGCCTGGTTGGAAGGCCTCGCCCGATGCAAATGTCGTGGCTGGTGCCGATATTAACCCCAAAGCGCTCGAAAAATGGGCCGCTGATTATGGCGTTAACCATACCACTACTGACTTCGCCGAAATTTTGCGCAACCCCGACATCGACATCGTCGATATCTGCACCCCCAACATGCACCACGCCCCCTTGGCGATTGCCGCCTTGGAAGCAGGCAAGCATGTGATTTGTGAAAAACCGCTTGCTCCCACCCCCGACGAAGTACGCAAAATGATTGCTGCCCGTGACAAATCAGGCAAAAAACTGATGACTGCCCAGCATTTCCGGTTTGCGGGCGTATCTCAGGCGATGAAAAAAGAAATCGCCACTGGCGCTCTCGGCGATATCTATCATGCCCGTAGCTGGATGTTGCGCCGCAATGCCTTCATCCCCACGGCTGGTTTTGTCAAAAAAGAACTCAGCGGTGGTGGCCCTTGTATCGATATTGGCGTGCACGTGCTCGACTTGACGCTGTGGTTGATGGGGCACCCCAAGCCGGTGGCCGTCACCGGTGTGGCCCGCCGTGAATTAACCAAGAAGCCCGGCGCCTTCTCGGTATGGCACCCCGGTAGCATTCCGGCCGATATGGATGTCGAAGACTTTGCCTCGGGCTTTGTGCGCTTCGAAAACGGCGCCACCCTCGTCATCGAAGTGAGCTGGGCGTTGCACCATGACACCATGGGCGAAGACATGCAAATCTGGTTGTACGGCCAAGACGGTGGCGCGCAATGGCCCAAAGCTGAGTTCTTGTCCACCAACTACGAAACGCGCCAACTCTACAATCGCCAGCTCAAAGTCACCAGCGATCAACTCGAACCACACGCCCAAGAGTGTGTCGAGTTTGCCAAAGCCGTCGCCAACGACGCCCCCTCGCCCGTACCAGCGGAGCAATCGTTGTATGTGATGTCGATCCTCGATGGGATTTATCGCAGCCAACGCGAAGGCCGTGAAGTGTCAATTACCATTTAGGGTGTGTATAAACCCCCACTGCACTATGTGGTGCAGTGGGGGTTTTGTGTTGATAGGCGTACCACAGAGTTAGGGCGATTGCACTGCCCCGAGTGGCCATACGCGCAATTCAATAGTTTGACTCGTGCGTGAAATAACACCATCCATGTTTGCGACGGTGACGGTTAACTGCTTTGGTACGCCGTATTTCGGCAATAAAAACACCAACTGACCACCGACACGTGCTCCTGGTGCTACGGTTTGTGCGAGGAATTCGGTTTTTAGATCGGTAGAACTATTCAGTGCCGATTGGGGTGGATTTTCATCGATATCCGTTAATTGGAAGTAGGTGCGGTCGATATAGACACTCGCTGACCCATGGTTGCGTGTATTGGCGATGGTCACTGATAGCGCGACATAACGTTTTCCATAGGGTGCCGGTGTGCCAAAAAATTCCGTGAGATAGTTAAAGCCACCAACCGCCACATAGATGCCATCGCTACTATGTTCCCAATAGCCGGTATAGGGCATATGGGCACGAAATGTATCGAGAATTGGTTGGGGAAGCAATGGCATTGTTGCCGTGCTTGTCGCAGTTGCGTCGGTCGTCGCCGTGGTGGCCGCTTGGAGCTCACTCCCCAGCAGCCCTAATTGGATGCGATAGGTAAGTGGGTTATTGGAGTGGTATTCCATGCGCGCCCGTTCAAACACTTGCACTACCAACGATTCCCCATTGATGACCCGCATGTAGGCAGGAGTAAGGGGCAGTCCAAACAATGCCAGGCTTTCGGCTTCACTGATGGTGGGATTATGATCTTGTTGGATGCCATGTTTGTGCCAATAATCCAAAAAATCACCACACGCTTGATATGGCGTGCCTGCAAAACGTTTGCACGCTATGGTCGTTGCCGTAGTATGCGGGGCTTCGATAGCAGTGAGGGCGTTGACGTCTACGCCGCTGAGCGATTGTGTGCCGAGTAGCCCCAACAAAATCGTATAGGGTTGGCTATTGTTGGGGTGGAATTCGAGACGGGCCCGTTCGAATTGTTGGCTGATAATCGTGACACCATCGACGCTTTGTGACTGACTCGTAGCGAGTGGCTGTCCAAAAATCGTTAGCCCACCTTGGCGCTGCCAAAACGGTCGCAGTGCATCATCAATACAAATTGAATTGGTGCTACGACAATCTGATGCGGCGTAGCTGTATTGCGGTGAAATAACCCATCCCAATAATCCAATAACCAGCGCAATACGTTGTAGTGTGAGATGACAATTCATAATACTCACTGGACGTACGATGTGAAGTCGTGCGGTTGCGCTTGATAAAGTACGTCATAAGTTGATTGTATGTCATCATACACTGTATTTGATAATAATAGACATAATTTTTAGCGCAATTCAAAAAATGAAACAATGTTACGGTAATATATTAGTCTACTGTTGGCCAGACCCGCAATTCAATGGTTTGTGTGTGGACTTCATTCGGGTGATTGGCATTGGTATATGTCACAATCAATTGGGCTGGTGCAGCATATTGGTGTGCCACAAAGATGAGTTGTCCCCCATCGGATTGCCCTGGCGCAATCGTGTTTGGCAATAATGCACTACTCAAATTGCGATAATCACGGTGCACCGTAGTCTGACGACCATCGAGGTCTACTAATGTCATTTTGGCGGGGTCGATGATAACGGCAGCTTCATCTGGATTACGATTGTTGCGAATCGTAATTGAAAAAGCAATGAATTTCTGGGTTGATTCGGCATCATTCCCATAAAACGACTTTTGATACTTAAAACTCCCAATAGCGATATAGATCCCATCGCTATTATTCCACCAATACCCTTTCGGTGGCATATGGTCGCGGAAGCCATCCAGAATAGATCTAGGCAGTAGAACCACTGCCGTTGGGCTCGCCGGGATATCCGTCGCAGTAATTTGTGGTACTGGTGTTACTGTGGCAGGCTCGATTGTGGCCGTGGCGGTGTCTTGGGGAGTAACGGTCGCGACGGGGATTGTCATGGTCACCGATGGCTGTGGCGTGATATGTATCGTTGCGGTGGCACTGCGAGTTGGTATGGGCGTTGTTGTGGCTGTCGGCGTTGGTACCACCGTAACCATCTGTACCAACTCGGCACGCTCGAGTAATGTGAGTATTAAATCTGCTGCTTGCGTATCGTTTTGCGGTGTATTTGCCGTCGTGTCACTGTTGTTTATTACCGGAATTGCTGTCGGGCGTATGCGTCGAGGGACTTTGATGGGCAACCCAAATAACGCTAATCCTTGAACACGCACTTTGTTGAAATCTGCCCCAAATTGCCCCAACATGTTTTCTTCAACACGTGTGGCTGGGACAAACAATGTCAGCATAATGGCAAATATGACAAACAACATAACACGATGGGCCATATGCTCACTCATTAGTATGATTAATGCGGGTAAATAGCATCGGCGAATTCAGTCATTCGCAAACGATGTGTATGTATTTAGTATATAAAAATTTTGTGTGTTGTATTGCGATAATTGCGAACAATACGATTACATTTTTATTCATATATTTTTATATAAATGGTGGTATTTTGTAAATATATGCGTGAATTTCTGAAGAGCACAATTTCGTGAAATGTAATTTATTGTACGATTGGCCAGACGCGTAATTCTAATGTTTGGGTGACGCGTGATAGGTAATCGTCCATGTTGGCGACACTGACAATGATTTGGGCCGGTGCAGAATAATGACCAATCAAAAACACCAATTGCCCGCCTACTGTTTCACCAGGTGCTAATTGAGTTGCTTGCATCGGCAAATTCAAATCATCGCTCCCGATCAATGCTGTTGTTTGCCGACCATCAATGTCTATCATCGTGAAATTCGTGCGATCGACATAGATGTTTTTGCTCCCCGCTGCCCGGGTATTTTTGATGGTGACCGAGAGTGTGACATATTTCTGCTTTTCGGGTGCATCGGCGCCATAATAGCTATTTAAATAGCGAAAGCTCCCGACCGCAAGATAGACGCCGTCAACATTGCTTTGCCAATACCCTTTGGGGGGCATATGGGCGCGGAATCCGTCGAGAATACTTTGCGGTAAAATCGTTGTTTCTGTTGCTGTTGGTTCGACGGGAATACTCTTTGTGGGTACTACTTCGGCGGTCGGCTCACTCGTGGGTTCCGCCGTCGGCAATACAACCACGCTCGCCTTGGGCGTGGCGGTATGCACTGGGTGTTTGATGCTGGTCATCGTCAAAGTGACTAATTTTTGGGGAGTCGTTGATGGAACCTGGGTAACGATGACCGCCGTAGCCTGTGGTGTGGGCATAATGCGCGTCGGGAGCGGTGGATTGATTGGCACACTAAATCCGGCACCATAAATGAGTCCATATGGAAATGTCGCGATGATAATTGTCGTTGCTGGTGGTGTCGGTACGATATTGCTTGCAACACTACTGCTACCCGTGCCAATCCCAACGAGCGCAAGATTCTCACTGATATTGTGCCCGATTTGCCCAAATACCGTGCGTAATTGATCACCGAAATAGGTCGTCACACCTCCACATACCGTGTGGTCAATCGTGTCACTATTCGTATTGCTTTGGCAAATGATAGGTGTTGGCGTTGGGCTTGGTGCACGCAGTGTGGGCTGCGGTGTGCTCCCAAACCGTCCTGTGAAGACATGTTCGACGCGTGCCGAAGGGAATATTACACAAAATATGATGATAAAGCCGATAAATAACATTGTGCGGTATGACATGAGTGCCCTTTGTATGGCGCTAAAATGACTTGCCGAGTACGTGTGGCCCGTTGCTGTTTGCCCGGCCCAATACTACGTTGTATGGCGGCGATTTTTGCAATTATGATAGGTTGATTATAAATTGTTTTTAGGGATAATGCAAGTTGCATAAATATTAATTTTACATGACTACAATCACAAATAAAACTACTACATATCTACGTAAATTTAGTTAAAAATATGTTACACATTTGATTGTAACGGCATTGTAAATCTACTACTTTTGTACGTACTATTGCTTACTCGTGATGCGGTATCGGGTACTCGTTGTTATCATATGCACTATATGTACCGAATGCGATTTCATACCTAAAGGATTTCAATGATGGTTACGGGTGTATGCGCCCAATGCAGGGTGGCGACGATTATCGCCCGGTAATGGCCGCTATGTTTGTTGGCGGTACTTGTCTGGATGGACGCAACTTGGTTTATCGATGGGAAAATTGCGCATAATCGTACGATTCATGCGGTGGGATATGTTGATGGTGCACAACCTCTTGGTGATCATAATGCCAACCGTGTTTTTTTGCATATGGTGTGCTTATTCGGTAATACGATGCCACCAAGATAGTGGTTTGGTATCAGGGTTTGTGGTCATTAATGACAGGAGATTGAGTTGGTCGTTCAGGAGTGATTCATCAAAAATCGTCGTATCTTCGACAGCGGCATAGGCTTGACCACAGGCAATCGCGAGGTTGCGATACGCAAGGTTGTTGGGGTGGTTCTGGGCTATTGCAAGAGCATGCAGATATTCATTCCGCCGCCGTTCGATAAGTTTTTGATTAATAGCACTTTTATGCGTAGTCTGTATGGTCACGAGCATAATAAATGTGAATAAAAGCAATATTCCCAATATCAATTCCATGGAATGTCCTTACTCGATTTTCTACTTGACGAGTAATACGGAACAAATATCCAAAAAGATGTATCGAAAAATACCATTGTTCAATTTATTGGACGCAATCATTGCTTTTGCAAATGAGATAGCTGTTAAGATACCATAATACGTTTTTTGAAAGAAAGGGGCTTCCTAATGCAAATTACCACATTACTGCCCAAATTTATTGCGGGAGTGATTGCGTGTGGAGTGTTGAGCACTGCGCTTGCCATGGTGACACAACGAAGCCTCAATCAATATGGGGTATTAGCTGGTTTGCTGGTTGCCGTGCTTTGTCTGATGTTCGCCTATTGGGCAGAGACTGCGGGACAAGTCTGGTGCATCTTGTTGCTCGTGAGCATTATTCCTTGTCTGGTGGTGGCATTATTCTCGCCTGAATTGGTGGCATTGCCGGGGCGATATCTCGATTATGCCTGGTTATTCCCTCAGTACGATACGACCGCCATCAATAACCTCGAGCAGTGGATTACCGCGTTGGCGGTGCCGGTGGCGGTGGTGTGTGGGGTAGGTGGCTGGTGGAATTGGGGGAAATAATAGATGAAAAAGTGGTGGTGCGCTAGCACACCACCACTTTGTTGCCACATAGCACTTATTTGGCGTCACGCAGAAAACGTGATGCCAGCATAAACACCAAGGCCACAATCAACAAAATCCATGACCACGTGCTGATACCAAAGTAATACTGCGCAATCAGTGATCCTGACACCGCCACTAGACCGGCAATGTTGAAATAGATGCGTTGTTGACGTTTGTCCATAAATTACTCACCTAATTGACTAAAGAAACGGATGCAGGTGCGGATAGCGGCGTTGTAATAAGGCAAGTGGAATTTTTCGTTGGGGGCATGTACGTTGTCGTCAGATAATCCAAAGCCCAACATCACACACGGTGCCTTGAGTTTGCTGTCAAACAAGGCCGCCACAGGGATGGAGCCACCGCCACGCACATATTCCACGGGGTTTTCGGGGAATTCTACGCCGTAGGCGGCTGCGGCCACCTTGAGGACGGCGGCGTCGAGGGGCAACAACAACGGCTCGCCGCCATTGAGCCACACTACGTCCATTTTGACTGCTTCGGGAGCGAGCTCTGCCACGCGGGCTTTGAGCAAGTGGAAGACTTTGTGGGAATCTTGGCCGGGGGCGAGGCGCAGGCTGACCTTGGCTTTGGCTTCGGCAGGGATGACGGTTTTGGTGCCTTCACCGATAAAACCACCGATAATCCCGTGGACTTCGAAGGTCGGGCGCGAGGTCATGCGCTCCATGGCGCTATATTGTTGCTCACCCGGGAATGAATCAATGCCAGCGGCAGCCATCAAGGCCTCGCCCCGTTGTTGTGATTGGCGGTCGAGGATGGCGCGCTCTTCGCTACTGAGAGGGCGGAGCATTTCGTAGAGCCCGGGCAAGTTGATGAAGCCATCGCGTCCCTTGAGGTCGGCCAGCACCCACGCCAAGGCTTGGATGGGGTTGGGGGCGATGCCGCCGTAACCACCCGAATGCAAGTCGCCTTTGGCACCGTTGGCGGTGATTTCGACATAGGTCATGCCCCGCAGTGAGTGGGTGATGGTGGGGACATCTTTGGCGACCATGCCAGTGTCGAGGATGAGGATGTAGTCACAGGCCAAGGCCGCCACATTGTGCTCGACATAATGGCTAATAGATTCGCTACCTGATTCTTCTTCGCCTTCGAGCAAAATCTTGATGTTGACATTGAGGCCGTCGGTGGCAATCAACGATTCGAGGGCTTTGATGATGGCGAGGGTGGGACCTTTGTCGTCGACGGCGCCACGGGCATACAGGCTATCGCCCTTGAGGGTCGGTTCAAAGGGCGGTGTATGCCAGAGTGACACAGGGTCGACGGGTTGGACATCGAAGTGGCCATAGACCAGCACGGTGGGTTTGGCGGGGTCGATAATGCGTTCGGCATAGACGAGGGGCAATGCGATGCTTTCGACCACTTGGGCATTGCTAAAGCCGATGGTGTTGATATGGGCGGCCAGCCATTCGGCGGCACGGCGCACATCGGGATGATAGTCCGAAATGCCACTGATGCTGGGGATGCGGATCAGGGCTTTGAGTTCTTCGAGGAAGCGGTCACTATTGCTGGCCGCATATTGCAAGGCTGCATTGGTCATGGGAGAGTCCTTTCGCCATCATCGCGATGAATGTTCCTATTGTAGCGCAATACCTGAGCTAATAGATGTGGGGCACGCCCTTGTTTTTGAGGGTACAACATGGTCTAGGTAGCCCGAGTCCATGAATTTTTTTGATGATATAGCCGACTAATATGCCAAATCAGCCAGAGAGTTGCCGTGATTGAGGGCACTAAGGGCAAAGCCGGCGGTGGTGCGATAGCCTTCAGTGACCTGCAAAATCTCGGCGGGTGAGATGACGTCGTCGATATGGGTGAAGCCGTGGGGGGCGCGCTCTTCGACCAACTTCATCGGCATTTCGGGGCCAAAGCCACGATTGGCGAGGACAATGTTGGCGGTGGCAGGACGCCGGACCTGGTCGTAGCGCGCCAAGGCGGTCTCGACATCATCAGGGTAGGCCCGTAGACACCCCACTAGCACGCGGGCATCGAGGATGGCCTGCGAGGCGCCATTGGATCCGATGGGGTACATGGGGTGGGCGGCGTCACCGAGTAGGGTGGTGCGCCCCATGCTCCACTGGGGGAGCGGGTCGCGGTCAACCATTGGGAAGCGGTAGGTGCCGGGTGCCGAGCGAATCAAGGCGGGGACGTCGAGCCAATCAAAGCGCCAATCGGTGAAGCGATCAATGAAATCGCTGAGCACGCCGGGCTGGTTCCAGTCTTCACGTTCGGCTAGCACCATGTCGCTGGTGCGGAATTCGGCAATGAAGTTAAACAGTTGCTTGCCGTTGGGCAAGTCACGGATGGGGTAGCCGACGAATTTGTGGTCGGGGTGCCCGGCCCAGACCATGGTGCGGCCATCAAAGACCGGTGGTGCTTCGGCGGTACCGCGCCAGAGCAGCGCGCCATTCCAGCGGGGCGGTCCCTCGTGGGGGTAGCGCAGGGCTCGCGCCACCGAATGGATGCCGTCGGCGGCGATGACCATGGCGCCCCGGACCGTGGCGCGGTGGTCACCACGGCGCCCGGCACGGAAGTGAGCGGTGGCACCGTGGGCGTCACTATCGAGTGCGGTGAGGTGATAGCCGGTGTGGATGTGGTCGGCGCCGATGCGGGCTTTGGTGATGGCGATCAGGGTGGTCTGGAGCAGGCCGCGATGAATCGACAATTGGGGCCATTGGTAGCCGGCGGCTAACCCACGAGGCTCGCTCCAGATTTGTTGACCACGGCGGGTAAAGTAGCGCAAGGTGGTGGGCTGTATGGCGAGAGACAGTAATTCACTGAGGACGCCCAAAGCATCGAGCTCGCGGGTGGCGTGGGGCAAGAGATTGATGCCTACGCCGAGGGGGCGAATTTCGTCGACGGATTCATAGATATCACAGGGGATGCCGGCAGCATGCAGGCTGAGTGCTGTCACGAGCCCACCGATGCCGGCGCCGATGATGATGACAGGTTGGACGTCCATCGGAGGCTACTTTCTGGATGCAAAAACGTTAGACAATCCGACCGAATTGGCGGGCAAATAAATCGAGGCGCATGGTGATGATGGTGGGGCGGCCGTGGGGGCAGGTGCGCGGGCCGGTGCAGGCGCCGAGTTGCGTGATGAGCGCTTGTTGTTCGGCCTGCGACAAATTTTGGCCGGCGCGGATCGAGGTGTGACACGCCAGGGTAATCAACATTTTTTCTTGCCAATCACTAGGGATGCTGCCACCGGCGCCCGCCAAAAAGTCAGCGATTTGTACCAAGGCGGCTTCGAGGCGATTGGGGCTGACGGTGGCGGGGATGGCGCGCACCAGCAGTTGGTTGTCGTGTTCGTCGAGGCGGAAGCCCCATTGTTGTAATTCGTTGCGGTGATCGAGCAAGATACCATGGGTTGCCGGGGCAAAATGGAGATGTTGCGGGATGAGCAAGGGCTGGGTTTCGATTTTGCCATTGGCATGTTGGGCCATCAAGCGCTCGTAGTTGATGCGCTCGTGGGCGGCATGTTGGTCGATGACGTAGCATTCTTGGTTGGGGCCTTCGGCGAAAATATAGAGACCGGCCAGTTGGCCGATAATCCGGAGCTCGGGTAATGGCCCGGTCTGGGCTTCGCGGTTGGCGGCGACTTGGGCGGCCACGGCAGCCCCGGCGGCTTGGGCATCGGCACGGGGTGGTTGGTCAAATCGTTGCTGGACCGGACGTGACACCGGTGTCTCGGGGAAGAGTGGCCGTTCACGCAGGGGTGCCCCACCCCCACTCGGGCGTGGTTGGCTGATTGGGGGCGTGCGGGAATCGGTGTAGCCGGTACGGGGCTCGGCGGTAGTGCGTGCGGTGGGTGCTGGTACCGGCGCCGGTGCTTGTGGTGGTTGGACAGGTTCTCCCCAGCCTTGGATGGTACTGCTTTGGTGGAGCAATTGGCGCATGGCATCGGCCAAGTTGTTGCGCACGTATTCGGGATCACGAAACTTGACTTCGCTTTTGGTGGGGTGGACGTTGACGTCGACGGCGGCCGGGTCAACATTGATGGCCACGACCACATACGGGAAGCGCCCTTTCATCAAAAGGGTATGGTAGGCCTCGTCAAAAATCGCCGCTAATTGTCCGCGGGGGGCGATGGCGCGGCCATTGACGCTGATATGCATGGCCTCGCGGGTACCGCGACTAATGGTAGGGTCCGAAATAAATCCGTTAATCGCCAAGGCATAGATGCCGTCGCCGCGGCTATAGTCGACGGGCAACAGGTGTGATACCACGTCGATGCCGTAGACGGCGAGTAACACATCACGTAGTTGCCCGGTGCCATTGCTACTGAGGCGCGTTTTGCCGTCGACATTAAAGGTGAAGCGGATGTGGGGGTAGGCCAGGGCGTATTGAGTCATAATAGTGGCAATCGCGGCGGTTTCGGCACCAGCAGAGCGCAAAAACTCGCGCCGCACCGGCAAATTGTAGAACAAATTGCGGATCAGGAAGGTGGTACCGACGGGAGCGCCGACAGTGCGTTTATCTTGGATTTCGCTGCCAGCGATGCGGAGCTCGACGGCTTGGGCGGCATCGCGGGTACGGCTGGTACAACTGACTTGGGCCACGGCGGCGATGGAAGGGAGCGCTTCGCCCCGGAAGCCGAGGGTGGTGATGGCAAATAGATCTTCGGCTTTGACCAGCTTCGATGTGGCATGGCGAGCGAAGGCGGTCTCGATTTGGTCGGCAGGGATGCCGGCGCCATCGTCGCGGATAATCATCTCGCTGATACCGCCGGCCCGTACATCGACGGTAATGGTGGTGGCTTGGGCGTCGATGGCGTTTTCGACTAATTCTTTGATGACCGATGCGGGACGTTCCACCACTTCACCGGCAGCGATTTGGGCGGCAATGGCCGGAGGGAGAATGCGAATCATACGACACCTCATAGGCTTTTTCTGTATTATAGGGTATGCGAGGCATGCCTCGCACGTACGAGGCATGCCTCGTATGCACGAGATGAATGGAGCATGATGATGCGGAATCGATTGCAGCGCTGGGGCCAGATTATCTGGCCAATCCTGCGGGATGTGTGTTTGATGACGTTGGGAGCGGCGATTTCGGCGGCGGGGACGCGGATTTTTTTGATTCCCAATCAAGTAGTCATCGGGGGCGTCACGGGTATCGCCATCATCGTCAATAGCTTTTGGCAATGGCCGGTGGGTGTGATTGTCGCCGTCATCAACGTGCCGTTGTTGTTGATTAGCATGCGTTATCTGGGTGGTTGGAAGTTTGCATTGCGTACGTTGTACACCATTGTCATCATGTCGCTGGCACTCGAATACTCGGCAGGGTTGTTGCCAGCCGTCACCAAAGACCCCTTGCTATATAGTTTGTATGGGGGATTATTGGCGGGGGTGGGTGGCGGACTGATATTCCGGGCCCGGAGCACCGGCGGTGGTTTCGACATCGTGGCGCGTTTGCTGGAGCAACGCTTTGGGATTGCGCCTGGTCGCAGTGCCTTGCTGATGAACGGGGTAATTTATAGTGTGGCGTTTGTCCTATATGGTCCCGAAAAAATCTTGTATGCGATTTTGGTGAGCTTTGTGGCTAGCCGCGCCGTGGATGCGGTGTTATCACTGGGAAGTGGCATGAATCAAGTCTTTATCATTACCGATTGTGCCGAAGCCGTGGGCGCGGCGGTGATGCGCGACCTCAAGCGGGGCGTGACGGTGATGGACGCCAAAGGGGGCTATACCGGCGCCGAACGGGCCATGTTGCTGTGTGTGATGACCCGGAGCGAAGTACCGACGTTGACGGCCTTGGTGGCAGCGACCGACCCCAAAGCCTTTGTGGTGGTGGGTGAGGCGATAGAAGTCTTTGGCAAGGGGTTCAGGGCATTACCGAGCTGAATAGTATCCGCAGGGAGTGGCGCCTTGCCGCTCCCTGCGGATGCGGAAAACCTACAGCGTCGGACGGATGCATCTATCGCCAATTCACGTGGCTGCGGGAG
>CALFIC010000011.1 GCA_937876225.1 uncultured Chloroflexota bacterium
GTGGCCGTCGCCGGAAACTTCTACTTCGACGTCAATGTTTCTCGTACTCCGACACGCACCCCCACACCATAGTCATGCACGGCGACGCCCCCCCAGCACACGGTGTGTTGGGGGGGCGTCGCACTATTACGCTCTTTTATTTCCCATTCCATGCATACATCGCAGCTATCTCAATGTTCACAAACAGTCATCTATTACAATTTTTTGTCTTTTATTGACAATAATTTATATAATGCATTACTATTTTAATATTTTATATTAATTTAACCTAAAAAAAACACATCTATTTTTTTGTTTGGTATTCATATTGACATTGAATAGTTTTGCAATTAAAATGTAATCATCATTATTGATATTCAAGGAGTTTTCATGTATCCGGATAATCAATTTAGGCATGTTTGGTTACACTATGTGCTCATCACAGCACTTATGATGACCATGCTCATCATGCCACCAGCCCAAGTAACCCACGCCATGTCGTCACCAGCAGTAGCACCAAATACCAATCCAATGCTTACCATTAATGGTGGAGGTAAGGCAAACGAAGCTGGTACTGATGGTATTCAAATGACATTTAACGCAATACAACGAGAGCCACGCACACCTAAAGTACTTCCTACCGCTGCCACTTTTATTTTGGCCGGCAATTGTATCAAAATCGGCGTCAAAGCCAACGGTACACTCGGTGTGGGTGGAAATACCACTCCAGGGATTCAATACGATCCGACGTGTACGGGCACATTCAATAATAGTTTTGACTTCTTGACCCCAGGAACTCCATGGGAAAATCTCAATGTGACCCTAGATGGAACCCAACGCGTCTTTAACAACACTGGTAGTTCAGCGGGTTGGACGAGTCCAACCACGTTACTCACAAACTATAGTGGCGTAGCATACCGTGGCTCCACTTATGGTAACCGTGTGGTATCTGTTGTTTCAGATGCAAATCTCGTCATGGAAAACGATATTCGCTTTAATGCATATTCGACGTATATCGAAATCACCACCTATATCACACCGACAAATGCAATTGGAACAGCGTACATTGCTCGTGCAATTGACTCTGACGCACGTATCAGTGGTGGCGATAGCTCTGCGACAAACAATGCACGTGGGTATTCGACTATCCCAACCAAGAATATTGTTTTTTCCGAAACAACCTCGAGTAAAGCCGTCATGGGGTATTTCACTGGTGAAGATGGCGCCGATACCAATACTGGCATTACTGGGTGGACCACAGACGCACTAAGTTACTACACTGGGCCATATCTTGGCAATGGTGATAATACCATCGGTATCGTAAAGAAATTCACCTCTATTCCTGCGGGAAGAAGCGTGTCGTTTCAGTATGCGTATATCTTTGGGCGGAGTGCGTATGATGGCGCATCACCACCAATCGAAGGGGGCGCTGCCGGCGGCTTTCCAGGAATAGTACCTGGCTGTCCTGGATGTGCACTTGAAGATGTCGGTAGTGCTATTATGACCAGCACTCCCAACCCAGCTGGGACAAACACGCCCAAACCTACCAATACCCTTCCACCAGGAGTACCGACCAACACTCCACGGGCCACGTTTACCCCATCGAGCACCCCAACCAGCACCCCAACCAATACGTCCACCCACACGCCGACCAACACCCCAACCAATACGTCAACCCACACGTTGACCAAAACCCCAACCAATACGTCAACCCACACGTTGACCAACACGCCAACCAGAACCAACACCCCAACCAGAACCAACACCCCAACCAGAACGTCAACCAATACTCCAACCAATACGAGTACGCCGACGTCAACCAGAACCAGTACTGCAACCGCCACCCCATCGGGCCAAACAATTACCTTCCCGACCATTACCGACAAAATTGAAGGTAGCACCACGTTTACGTTGCCTGCCGCTACCTCTTCGGTCGGATTACCGGTAACCTATTCATCAACGACGTCAGCGGTCTGTACGGTAACTGGATTGGTCGTCACCATTGTCGGCCCCGGTACCTGTAGCATCACTGCAGCCCAAGCCGGTGGCACGATTGGCGGCAAAACCTACGCCGCCGCAGAAAGTGTCACCAACACCTTTACCGTCAAAGCCACACAAACCATTACGTTTGCGCCAATCAGTGAAAAATCCAGTACCGATGCCGATTTCGATCCGGGTGTGACGTCGTCTTCATCATTACCGGTAACCTATACCAGCTCAACTCCTGCAGTATGTACCATTGTTGCTGGCAAAGTTCATTTAATTGCCGGTGGTACCTGTAGTGTGACCGCGACGCAGGCTGGTGGCGATAGTGGTGATTCGGTCTATGCAGCAGCCCCTCCGGTGACGCAAAGCTTTACCGTCAAAGGTGCTCAAGTCATCACCTTCGCGCCAATTGCTGACAAAACATTTGGCGACCCCTTTATCACCTTGGATGCTGTTGCCTCATCTGGATTACCGGTAACATATACGAGCACCACACCTTCAATTTGTACGGTACGTTTGAATTTCGTCACACTTGTTGCGCCAGGGGATTGTAAAGTCACCATATCCCAACCTGGCGGTCGTGTAAATAACATCCCCTATTTGGCTGCAGTTGATGTAATCGCTACAATCAAGGTGAAAGCAACCCAGACGATTACCTTTGTGGCACCCACAGGTAAAGACATCGCCTCAGATGATTTTGATCCCGGTGCGACTGCCTCGTCGACCCTCCCCATGACCTATACCAGCTCAACTCCTGCAGTATGTACCATCGTCGACAACAAAGTCCATGTGGTTGGGCCAGGAACATGTACGGTAACTGCCACGCAACTCGGTGGCGAAAGTGGTGGGTTGACCTATGCCGCCACCACTCCAGTAACCAAATCAATCGTAATCGGTGGTGCGACTGTAACACCAACGTCTACCCGCACTGCCACACGTACTGCCACTGATACCAATACTGCTACAAGTACCCGCACTGCAACCAGTACCGTGACATCAACCAACACGATGACGCCAACGTCTACCCGCACTG
>CALFIC010000012.1 GCA_937876225.1 uncultured Chloroflexota bacterium
GAGTTCTGCTTCGCTGAGCGCCCGTGGGGTGATAAATACATTGCCAATACTGCCGGTAAATGCTTTGCGCCCCGTATTGTCGCCACAATTTGCGCCCAAGAGTAAATCACATGTGCCATTGTCTTCGATGTATCCCGTGGCTGCATAGTATTTGGTTTGGACATTGGTGCCATCAGTTTGATCGATGCGGAAGGTGAGCTTTTTGTTGGCATCAGGCTCATTGGCATCGAGTACCAGTGACAAATATTGCCATTTGTCACTGGTAAATTTGATTCCCGTGGAGATCCATGCTGGATTGCTCGTAGATGTATCTAATTGGTAACTGAGCGATCCATCAGTTCCAATATGAAATTCATAATTATCTTCACTTGCGAGGATGAACGCATTCCCGTTGGCTGCGATGTTGGTCGGCTTAACCCACATCCCAATCGTGGCACTGGTGGCACCATTGAGGGGGTGTGATTGCCCTAGTGAGATTGTTTTGGTGGTGTTATTGAGTGCATAGCCACTAACGGTTGTGCTTTTGTTATTCGCGAGCGCTATCGTTTCGGTTATGACTGTGGGTGCATTGACGTTAGTCGATAGTGGGCTGTTTACGGTTGTCTGCCCCAGCCCGATTGTGCTGAGTGTGGTACTGCCAGCGACTGCGGTGATGGGGTCCTTGAATGCGGGCGTGGTGTTTGTGAGCGTACCATTGACGTACGTATATTGTGTCGCACCGTATTTGCTGGCGTCGAGTGGTTCGGTACGTAAGCTGGTCAGCTCGCTAGCACTGAATGCCCGTGGGGCAATGATGAAATTGGCAATTGTGCCATTGAAATAGGTTTTGCCGGCTTGGACTGCTACGGTTGAACCAAGCATGAAATTAGAACTACCTGTATAGTCGGTAGCATCGCTAATGTAGCCACTGGGTGCGGTCGTGGCAAATGTGGTTGTCGTGCCGAGTACGCCATTGATTTCTGGCGTAATTTGAATTTGCAATTGTTGGGCACTTGGTTTGTTGGGGTCAATAACCAGCGACAAGTATTGCCATTGGTTATTGGTCAGGGTAATGCCCGTTGCATTTATCAAGCTACCGGCAGTTCCTGATGAGGCGATCCAATATTGAAGTTGGGTTCCATTAATCTGAAATGCATAGTTACCCCAATTATCAAATATTAGCTGGACTCCCGTGAGGGAAGTGGGTTTGATCCACATTCCAATACTAGCGCTGGTGGCGCCTTGGAGTAGGTGTGGCCGTCCGAGCGATAATGTTTTGCTCGTGCTACTAAAGGTATAGCCTTTGCGAATTGAATCACTGTATTCGATTGGGTCTACGGTGTTTGTGGTGGCTAAACCAATCTTGCCCGTGACAATCGCTACATTGCTCTGTACACTACTCCCCGTCATCGCCAGTACCGGTGCTACACCACGACTATTCATTACGCCATTGACATAGACGTATTCGGCATTGTCGGTAGTACTGACGGTTATGTACGACCAGCTATTCAACGGTAATTTTTGCGATGAAAGCAACGGTGCTGCCGGCCATTTGATGGTCGCATTGTTCTGGGGCGTGATGGCATTGGTGTTGAAGTCACGTCCTTGTTCGTAGCTCAGGTAGCCATCTTTGTTGATACCAACCCGCAGTTTTTGGGTGATAGTGTCGTTGCCGAGCAACCATGTACCGTATGCACTGGGGCGCACCCACATGCTGATGGTGTAATTGGGTTTGTAAGTTTTATTTATATAGTCGACGTACGCACTCGTGTTGGTATTGGGGTTGAAGCGCAACCCTTGGCCACCATCAAAGTGTACGGCTCGGTCGTCGCGGCCGGGTTGCCCACTCAATGGGCAGTCTGTGGCACTCAGGCAGCTCAGACTCAACCCCGTGGTGAGTACATCACTAAATTGCGTAGATACAGCTGGTTCGTCGAATGGCACTTGTAATTCAAATGCATTGATGGTGGCAGCCTTGGCAATGTCGGCAGTCAGCCCGGTGGCGTTGATGTTGAGGGCCGTGTTGTGGATCTGGAAGTCGCGCAATGTGCCGTTGAGTGACCATGTGCCGTTGTCAGATTCACCGATAAACATTTCGCGGGCTGAAATCAGGCCT
>CALFIC010000013.1 GCA_937876225.1 uncultured Chloroflexota bacterium
CTAGTGGCATGAGCCAACTAGCAATTAATTCGACTTAGGGCGTTCTCCCAATGTTACCGTAAATTCTTGTGGTTGATTATCACGCAAGACGGTTAATTTCACTACGTCGCCTGGTTTGTATTGCAGCAATACACCACGGAGTGATGCTTGCTGACCAAGTTTTATCCCCTCGAAACTCGTAATAATATCGCCCGTCTTGACACCTACTTTGCCGACAGGGCCACCATCAACTACACTCGTTACATAGGCACCTTGTTGGACGGACAACTGATATTGTTTTGCAATATCAGCGTTAATCATGCCATACGTAATCCCCAAGAATGGGTACAAGACCTGCCCAGTCGCAATCAATTGCTCACTCACGCGACGCATAATATTGGCAGGAATTGCAAAACCCAAGCCTTCGGCAGATCCTGCATTTGGGTCACCACGTACCACCAACGTATTGATGCCGATGATTTCGCCCCGCATATTCAACAATGGACCACCACTATTACCCCGGTTGATGGCTGCATCGGTTTGAATCAGGCCCTCAGGAGCATCTGGTCCTAAATTACGATTTAAGGCACTCACGACCCCAACCGTCACACTGTTTTTGAATTCGCCGAGTGGACTACCAATGGCAATTACCGTCTCACCTTGGCGTAATGCATCAGAATCACCAATCGGCAGATAGGCATCGATAGGGCCACTGACCTTGACCAACGCTAAATCCATCAGTGGGTCATCGCCGACTAATTCAGCCGCCCGTTGGGTTCCATCTGAAAAAATCACTTCCAAAGACGCATTGTCTGCAATCACATGATGGTTGGTAATAATATACCCGTCTGGACTAATTACGGCACCCGAACCACTTCCCGAGCTTGGGCCTTGCCCCATTACGGTATTTGTCGACAAATTATTAATCACGGTTACGACCGCTGGTGCAACCTTGGCAACCACATCCGGTACGTCCATGGCGGTTGTGGGATTTGTATTGCCGGTTGTCTGATTTGTTTCGGGTTTAGCCGTTGGAAGTACGGGAGCCGTCGGCAATACAGCCTGCGCTTGTTGTGGTTTACTCGTTGGGGCAGGTTGCTGTACGACCGTAATAGATCGATTCGCATTGTTACGCTGAATCAAATATAACGACGTTCCTGCTCCGGCCACGGCACCAAGCACGGCACCACCGATTAACGTAAGCACTAATGCGGTAACTACCAAAAATCCATTCCCACGTCCCATAGTAAGTTCCCCTATCAACTAACTAGAATCGCAATGGTATCCATCGCGCATACTCTACTAGTGATACTATCACACTGCAAATTAAAGACCCTGTGAATACTCTATGAGCATCTGATGAAAATACCTGATTCACGCTATCACATATCATCCAGCAAAGGAGAAACCAGCACGGAGCGCGGTCGCGGTGTAGGCGTTGTAAATCACTATATCAAAATAGCGCAATTTTCAGGTATAATGGTGCTTACGTATCGTTCGACGTTGATGATACGGCATTGTACCCAGCAAATAGACAAAAGCGATTGTTTATTTGTCAATTTCAAAGAGAGATTCTATGATTCTCGAACAACGTTACGGTGCCGCTCAAGTCGTCATGCGTGTCACCGATGCCCTGTTGCTACGCGCAGCAACGGGACAAGCAACCTCACCTGATACCTTTCGCCACGAAATGTTCCGCACGGGGTGGATGTTTATTTGTGAACGCCGAGCAGTCGCATCGCTGGTTAACTTGGTCAATGCCATGCTCTGGGCGCTAGAAGACTGCGACACCCCCCAAGAATTACAAACTGCCGTCCAAGCGGTCATCAGTCAGTTTCGCCATCAACTCAACCAACGTGTACTCGATACCGCGACGCACAGTTTATCAATCCTTAGCAATTGCCAACGCATTATTACCCATGGCTATAGCACGACAGTCCATTATGCCTTGCAATATGCATTGCGCAATGGTCAGCGGTTACAGGTAACCTATGTCACACCCACCAATCCCGGAGAATCCCATGCACTTCGTGAACGAATTTCTGCGATTGGATTGAGTGTTGATACGATTCCACTTGCGCAAGTCAATTCGGTTATTCATCATTATGATGCGGTAATCGTCGGTGCAGACACCCTCGATGTCCATGGACTTACCAACAAACGCGGTACCGCACAGCTTGCCACCAGCGCACTGACGCACAATGTGCCGTTTTTTACCTTTTGCACCAGCGAAAAATTCCTCACCAATGCGTTTTATCAAGGACAAATCTCTCCGTGGCCATTCAATGACGTGCCACAACTTATGACTAGTCCCGATTTGATTGATCGTGATATTACTCCACTCCACGAAATTAGCGGCGTCATCACCGATAGAGGCTCCCTCCCTGGACCAGCCATCGAAGCCTGGCTTGCCACCGAACAACTCCATCCGTGGCTGAGTGGACGTGGTACACTATAAACATATTTTGTCGTCACCATTAACTGTGGTAATTGACAATTTCTTGATGAATTATTATCATAGTTACGTATGAATGACAAAACAAAACCACTCGCAGAGGGATTCGATGACGAAACCCATCTGCTCGATAAATTACTCACCGATACCACACGAGCGAAATCGCAGCGTGCGCTGACGCATGAATCGCGTCCTATTCCGGTACTGCGGCGCAATGAGCCATCCACCCGTACCAATCAACGCCCTACTGGTACCATCCGAACCACAAATCCGCAATCCGGCGTCGACATGCGGGTCACCAATCGCATGCGTACCAACCAAACAAGCCAAACGGGCAGCATTCGGTCTACCATCACGCCTGCACCACGTGACACGAATAGCCTACGTCAGCCCGGCGCACTCCGCACCGATAATCCTCGTGACACGAGTGGGATACGCCACACCGGGACAATCCGTCACACCAGTAGCATTACGACGCGCATCCCTCCCACCAAGCCGTTGATTTATAGTCAAGATGATGATTTATATGCCACCCTTGGTGAAGAGCCTTCATTAATCTTGACCGCAGGTACCAATCTGGTCTGGATTGTCTTGATTTGTGTGATTATTTGGTTAGGCGTCAGTATTGCCCAACATCAAAGTGGCAGCGAAACAACGATTTTGAGTAGTTACTACCAAAGCACTAATTTACGGGCCGCCGCCAAAGTAATTGGCATTACGTTACCCGAAATACCGCGTATCGATAATACCCCCAAACTCGCTATCCCCGCTGGCGAAAGTAGTGTGCTCGGACCACCAACGATTACCGCCCAACGCATTGACGAAATCTTACGCGTCCATGGCTCACCCGCTACAGGTACTGGACAATACTGGATTGATGCAGGTCTCGAATACGGTATTGATCCGATATATGCGTTGGCGTTTTTTATGCACGAATCAAGCCTTGGCACAAATCCTGCCTGGAGTGGCATCAAGCCAGATGGGAGCACGACCCATAATATTGGCAATATTACCTGTGCTGATTACCCAACTTGTTATGGTCGATTCCGCGATTATCCCGATTGGCAAACCGGAATTCATGATTGGTTTCGACTTATTGCCGTCGAATACGTCACAAATTGGGGCGTTGCAACTGTCGAAGGCATCATCCCGCACTATGCGCCCGCCAACGACCAAAACGACGAACCCCTCTATATCGACAACGTCAAACAATTTGTTGCCCAATGGCGTCAACCATAATTTTGGTATATTTTTCACCACAAAAATCTGTGCATTTTGAAAAACACATCCAGATATGTGCACTATGCGTATCTTATTATTAGGCGGCGCTTTTCGTTCTAGTTATTGTTTTCGCGCCGCCTTCGCATAAAATCGCTAACGAAAAGAGTGAATTCATGGCTACACAACACCAGCCCTACCAACTTATCAGCCAACAAGCTAACATTGAATTCCGCTATTATCCGCCTGCCACATTTGCCCGAGTACATGTGCAAGGCGACAATCTCCTTACCACGGGATTTCGCCATTTAGCCAACTATATTTTTGGTGGGAATCAAGCCAATCAATCGATTGCAATGACGATTCCGGTAGTGCTAGAACGCGGCACCAATCAACAAGATGGGCACGTATCATTTTATTTGACCGACAAAAACGCTCCCAAACCGCACGCTTCAGTCGTCCAGATTGCCCATCAGACAGGGCGTCACGTGGCAGCCATTACCGTGAAAGGATTCGTACGGCAAAGTACCCTTGAATCCGTTGCCACCCGCTTACATGCCACCCTTATAGCACAGGGACGAAGTTGTAGCGATACCCCAGAATTTCGCTACTACAACTCTCCTTGGCAATTTTTTGGACGCCGCAGTGATGTACTCTTTACATTAACAGATATGCCCTCAGCATAACCACCCCGTCAGCACGTTAATGGAGATCGCGGTACACATACCACGCCAGACGATAGTAACTCGGGCGGCCATCACTCTGATAGCAGGCCCCACCCGTACAATTCCCTGCCACAAACGGGATATGCACGACCCCCCATTTTTGGGCATTACTGCCTGAATCTGGGGGGAAATCTTCATATTTAAACCAAAACACCACCGGGATTTCAGGACTCCCATCACTCAATAGTCGTGACGCCAATATGCGGTAAACTGCTCCCAAATAATTCGCCTGCCCAAGTTCGGTTTGACGGGCATACGCCACGTTATAGCCAATTTCAGTGACCCACACTGGACGCAACGGGTCATTCAGGGCTACGAGTTGCGCCCGTAACCGATTATATGCTTGAGTTTGATTACTAATCCCAATGTACGCTAATTCCCACGGATACGAATGATACGCTACGGCATCGAGCGGCCAACGCCCCAAATCACTATAGGCCTGTTGAAATGCGCTACTAGCATAAATATCTGCTAAATATGCCATATCTGTTTGGGCAGGGATGCCTACTTGCGCATCACTGCCACGGGGATGTAAGCCTCCGAGGATAATCGGGGTAGAGGCACAGTAGGCATGTAAGTCACCATTGCGACAGGCACGATAGAGCGTCGTAGTGAGTTGAGCCACCACCGCAGCCGGCACCGCATTCCCCACGGGACCATTGCTGGTATACCGCGGCATACGATTTTCTTCGTTGAGCACTTCTAGTGCTCCGATTTTGGAGCCATAACGGGCCACTATTTGCCATGCCCGCGCCATCCACACTTGCATATATTTGTTGTAATTGGGACCATATCTGGGGTCGGTGCTGTAGGGCCCACGGGATAATTCATTGGCATCAACACCCATAATCACATCAAAATTGAGTAAAAGTAACACATTTATGTTGTGGCGCGGTGCCACGGTATTGATAAAGTAGTCATAGCGGCTAATCGCCGTCACGACGGTAGCCTCACTCGCCCAATAATCCGCGGGTAAACGCATATCAATGCGCACCCAGCGCACACCAAGTTGGGCCATTTCGCTACCCATTTGATCGATGGCTTGGGTATTCAACTGATTATTATTTACTTCAAAATAGGGATCGCGCCCAACAAGTCCCATCATGTCTGCGGGCACCAATGTCCCTGCGATACGCGTGGCAGTAGCGCTCACTGTCATAGTAGCAGTCTGCGTTGGTGTATTTGTACGCGTATATGTCGCAGTCCGGGTATTGGTGGATGTGCGCGTACGGGTGTCGGTACGGGTATCGGTGCGGGTACGGGTGTCGGTGCGGGTACGGGTATCGGTACGCGTACGGGTGTCGGTACGCGTACGGGTGTCGGTACGGGTCTGGGATGCCGTAACGGTTTTCGACGGTGTTGACGTCAATGACGGCGTAACAGTAATCGACGCTGTGCGTGACAACGTCGGTATGAGTGGAGTAATAGCGTCAGTCTGCGTGGGAATTACCACAAATATCATGCTGACGATAATGATAACGCCCCATAATAACCGCAATAGTCTTACTCCATACCCATCCGCAATCACACAATACACCAATGACTATTGCGCACACCCTATTGTTCCGGGCGGTACCCCACCGCCGCATGCATGCGCTTCATGACTGCCACCCCAATATAAAACGACGCCAAACTACAAAACAATACCCCCACGAGACACACGAGCACGCGACCCATTTTTTGGCGACCGTCGACTTCTATAAAACGTTCAGGCGGAAACGACTGTGCAGGGGTTGCACCATTCCGCCACGTAATCGCCGTAATTGGGCTATTGGGTAACCGCTCAAACAGATTTGCCACCGTCGCCAAGGCCGGCAAACTGGTATCGCTGACCGGTTGGACCCGAATCAACCATGCCCCGGGCATTTCAACCCGGCCATTAGCATAGACCACCATCGGGGCGTAGGTAGGAAGTTGATTGAGTACGGCTAATTCCCACCCTGATGCACAATTTGCACAGGTCAATTGTACAAAGCGATGGGAGCCACCTGCATCCGCAGGATTGTTGATGACGATGTGACCACCGACACGCTCCCCGAGCATAAATGGCATCACTGGGTTAGGGATATATGCCGTTGCGGTGGGGGCGGGGGTCGCCGTCGCAGCCCCACTAAAAATAAGTAAATTTCGATTGTTGGTTGGCAACATCAGCTGTTGTACGACCAACGGCAAAGGAGATGCATCGATTACCATCGCCTGTACCGTCAGTGGCAATTCCCATGTTTCATGCACACTCGTCGCCATCCCGAGATCAACCACCAGCGTACGGGTATCATCGGCACCAATCACCACCAAAGCCGCTTGGGGTACGATGAGTGGGTCAGAGTCTGTCGCATGAGTAGACGAAATCCCCCATTGTACTGCGATAAATACGGCACAGACTATAACAAAACAACGTATATACCGCATCACAATTTCATAACCTTTACAAAATTCGTCGCGCCACCCACTGCAATCGGATGACCACCGACCAATACCACTACACTCCCTGCCGGCAAAATTCCTTGGCCAACAATCATCGACTGTAGTAATTCCGCCAAATCATCGAGGCGACTCACCGCCCTGGCATGGTACGCCTGCACGCCCCACACTAACGCCAAACGATTCACCGTAGCATATTCGGGTGACACTGCAATAATCGCCATTTTTGGTCGATGGCGTGACACCAAGCGCGCCGTCAATCCCGACATCGTAAAGGCGATAATCGCCACAGCATTAACCTGAACCGCAATCGCACAGGCGGCACGGCTCATGGCATCCGCCGTCACATCGGCAGGTCCATGCACCGTTGGTAGTGGGGCGCCACCATTGCCGCTTCGACCGCTTTGTTCACTTACAACCGCAATCCGGTGCATCATCCGTACCGTCTCAATCGGCCACGCTCCCGTAGCAGTCTCGCCACTCAACATCACCGCATCAGTACCATCGATAATCGCATTGGCCACATCACTCGCTTCGGCACGGGTCGGACGTGGGTTGCGAATCATCGAATCAAGCATCTGGGTTGCGGTAATCACCGGCACCCCCATAAAGTTGGCCGCCTCGATGATGCGTTTTTGGGCAAGTGGAACCAATTCAGGAGGCATTTCGACACCCAAATCACCGCGGGCCACCATCACACCATCACACAATGCGAGGATTGCATCGAGGTCTTCGAGCGCCTCGGGTTTTTCGAGTTTGGCAATCACTCCCACCGTCGCCCCGTGAGACGCAATCGCCGCCCGGATGAGCTCCATATCAGCGGCGCGACGCACAAACGACAAGGCTACGTAGTCGACTCCTTGGGCCAACCCAAACGCCAAATCTTCACGATCTTTTTCGGTCAAAGCAGGAATACTCACTGCCACACCGGGCAAATTAATCCCTTGGTTTTGGCGAAGCTCACCTCCTGCGATAACGCGTGTGGTAACCGTATCACCATTTACCGCGAGCACACTGAGCTCAATCAAACCATCACTAATCAAAATTCGATCACCCACCGTGACATCTTCCGGCAAATGTTGGTACGTAGTCGATACCCCGTTGACATCACCAATAATTGGATGGGTTGTGATGGTAAATGTAGCGCCCTGCACCAATTGCACCGCTTGTTCATTCACCAACGCGCCAGTCCGGATTTTTGGCCCTTGCAAATCCTGCAAAATCGCGACCGATTGATTGTTGCGCAGGGCCGCTGCCCGAATCGCCGTAATCCGTTGGGCGTGGTCGGCATGCGTCCCATGCGAGAAATTCAAGCGGGCCACATTCATCCCTGCGGCTATCAACGCATCAAGCTGACTGTCAGATTCGCTAGCCGGACCAATCGTCGCCACGATGCGAGTACGTCGCACATCATTTTGCATAAAAAACCTTCTATCCTATGAGTCAAATCGTAATAGCGGTGTCAATTTGGCTTGCATCGCTGGGCCAATCCCTGGTACTTCCCCCAAATCATCCATGGTTGCAAACGCACCATGCGCCGTGCGGTATTCAACAATCCGTGCTGCCAGCGCTGGTCCAATTCCCGGCAATGACGCTAATTCATCCGCACTGGCACGATTGACGGCCACCGTGGTCGGCGCGGATTCCGCCGCGACATGTGTCTGCGGTGCACCAATACTCTGCACCTGAATATGCGCAGCATCACTAATATGGGCTGCCAAATTCACCGCGGTATAATCCGCATCTGACCGTAATCCCCCTGCCAACACTACCACATCGGCAACCCGCGCGGTCGGCGCCACTTTGTATACGCCTGGTTTATTCACCGCACCACTAATATACACCACAACGTCAGCCACAGCTGTTGCGGTGGCCGGAGATTCGGCCGGTGCATCAGCGGACTCTAGTACGACTTGGGTGGGGGTCACTAGCGGCGTCGCTGCATTATTGGCAGGTGCCACAATCTGCCACACAATCAGCATACCACCAAGTGCGATACACCCCCACGCCGCCCATAACGCAATTTGCTTCGTAATTGTCGCAGTCATTGCAATCTCCTTTTTCATGCACTCGATATTCGTTGTCTATACCGTTTTGCTGATAAAAAAAGGTACGGCGCGACGTGAATAAATAGCACCGCACCGTTGCCGATTATGCAACGATGCGGTCGATTGTCTATGGCGCGCGTATCGAAAAAACACCGCTACCGGAGTTTTCTCGTATAAATACGCATTACTCAGTACGTTTGGCTTTGCTCGTGGCGGCCGGCTTGGCTTTGGTTGTGGCGGCCGGCTTGGCTTTGGTTGTGGCGG
>CALFIC010000014.1 GCA_937876225.1 uncultured Chloroflexota bacterium
GTAAGGCCGCCCGCATCAAAGAACGCCGCTAACACCGCCGTGGTATCCGCACTACGCCGGCTGTATGCTTGGGGATTAGTACGGCTCTACTACGAATTTGCACCAATCTATGACTTTGTGGCCATGCGTATATCGCGTGGCCACTGGTTTTTGTGGGGCGAAGCGGTCATTCCATTCCTCACCGCCCCCATCCTCGAATTAGGCTGTGGCACCGGTCACCTCCAAGCCAGCCTAGCCCGCCACGGACTCAGCGCCGTCGGCCTCGATCGCTCGCCGGCTATGCTCCGACTGGCCCGCCGACGGAGCGACACCCTCATCCAAGCCGACAGCCAAGCCATCCCGCTCCGCCCGGCCAGTATGCAGACGGTGGTAGCGATATTCCCCGCCCCCTATATCATTGCGCCTGCGACCCGCCGCCAAATCGCCCAGGTGTTACAACCGGGGGGACGCTTAGTCGTCTTGCTGGCTGCTGGCAAATATGACCTCACCCGCCACCCGTTATGGCAAAGCTATGCCGCCGATGGTTGGCAGGTAAGTGCCCCAGCATTGATTGTCAACAAGACACCGCTTCAATTGATGATTGCGACACCGCCCCATGCCACCCCATCTTGACTACGAATGGCAACTGCGCACCCGTGGCTACCACACCATCGCCGGGGTCGACGAGGTGGGGCGGGGTTGTTGGGCGGGGCCGGTGGTGGCGGCGGCGGTGGTATTGAGCGATGCGGTGTTGCACATGCCGGCGTTTCTGCAGGGGCTCAACGATTCTAAGCAACTCACTGCCACCCAACGCAATCAGCTGGTGCAAACCATCCAGCGAGGTGCCGTGGGGATTGGCATCGGCTGGGTGGCCGCCCACGATGTGGATTGTTTTGGTATCCTCACTGCCACCAAGCTGGCTATGCAACAAGCGTTGATGAGCCTGCCCCTCATCCCCGATGCGCTTTTGATTGATGCGGTCAGGCTGCCCGATTGGCGCATCAGCCAACAAGCGATTATCAAAGGGGACGCCACCTCGCTTTCGATTGCAGCCGCCTCGGTGGTTGCCAAGGTAGCCCGCGACCGGATGATGCTCCAGCTGGGTATTCACGACCGCCGCTACGGTTTTTCACAACATAAAGGCTATGGCACTGCCCAACATCAACAGGCCTTGCGGCGGTATGGGATTACGGCACAGCACCGCCAGACCTTTCGACCCATCAGTACCTTCCTGGCGACGGGGCAATGGGACGATAACGCTGATGATACAGAGCGTTCAATGGTAAAATAAACCGGCATTATTTGTGATGAGGAAGAAACAGATGACCATTGATTTTGATTTAGTCGAATACATCCGGCAAATACGCACCATCGGTGCCGAACTCCCCATCCCGCTCGCCCAGCACATCGTAAGCAGTGGCGAGGCCGCCGTAGCGCCGTTGGTATCGATGGCCATCGATACCGAATTACTGGCCGGCGCCGCGCCACTCTGCTTCGCACCGTTACACGCCTTGCGCTTGCTCGGTGAATTGCGCGATGTCAACTACATCGCACCAATCATCAATGCCGGCATCCCTACCGCGCCCGACAAAATCAGCGAGCAACGGGGCGTGATTTGGGATGGCGAAGTACCGCAAGTCATCGCGCGCTGTGGCGCTGACGCACTCGCCCCCACGCTGGCATTGCTCGACGACGAACACACCAGCAATGTAGGGCATCACCGCGCCGCTATCGCTTTGGCTTATTTGACCGTCGAAGTACCCGAATTGGCCAGCGAAATCATCGCCGCCCTCGAAGCGCGCCTGACCACCAGCGATGTCGATCGCAACGCATCGGTAGCGCTGGCCTTGGCCAATATGGGCTCCGAAAAAAGCTACAAAGTGGTGATGGATGCCTACAAAGCCGGCCATATTGCCAAAGACGCCGTGCAACCAGGACCGTTGCGCCAACTGTTGTTGAGCCGCAGCAATGCACGTTTGGGTTGTGTCAAACACCCCCTCGGCGAGCGCTACGCCCACCACCCCCTCAACCCGCCAGCCAATTAAATCGTTATGTAAAAACAGAGACACCGATTACAGGCGTAATCGGTGTCTCTTTGTCACAAGAGGTGTTTATGATATCCATCATCCTCAACGAACCCTGGGAAGCAGATAAATGTATGGCGGCGTGGGATGCAGACCAGCTGACGCTCTACCCGGCGGGAACCACGGCCGATATGGTTGATCCAGCCACCGACGTGCTCAGCACCTTCATCCATACCAAAGTCACCGCCGCCCACATGGATCGTTTGCCCAACCTGCGCTTGATTGCCACCCGCTCGACTGGCTTTGACCATATCGATGTGGCGGCGGCGACGACCCGCAAAATCGCCGTCTGCAATGTGCCGGCCTATGGCGAACGGACCGTGGCCGAATACGCCATGGCGTTGTTGTTGGCGGCCACACGGCTGGTGTTACCGAGTACCTACCGCTTACAACACGATTTTTCGGCGAGTGTACAAGGCTTACGGGGCGTCGACATCCACGGCAGAACGGTGGGGATTGTAGGTACTGGGCGGATTGGACGCAACTTTGGTCGGATGATTAAAGGATTTTCGCCCCACATCATCGCCTACGACGTCTCGCCCGAACTCGATTGGGGGGCCGAAGTGGGGGCAACATTTGTGGATCTCGAGAGCCTCTATCGCCAAGCCGACATTATTTCGTTCCACCTGCCACTCTTTGCCAATACCCACCACACCTTTAACATGCAGACGTTGGCGTTGCTCAAACCAGGCGTATTTGTGGTCAACACCTCGCGGGGTGGCTTGATTGATAGTGCGGCCTTGTTGGCAGGGCTCAAACAGGGAATTGTACGGGGTGCGGCGCTCGACGTGGTCGACCACGAAGAGTTGATTGGCAGTCAGAGCGACAGCCCCGATGTGCAGGTGATGAAGGAATTGCTGGCACATCCGCATGTGTTGGCCAGCGCCCACAATGCCTTTAATACGAGTGAAGCGCTCGAGCGCATCCTGAGCACCACCATCGCCACCATCAATCAACACCTGGCAGGGTACGAACCACAGTACGTGGTGAATGCGTAGGGGCGTCATTCCATGGCGCCCCCGAGCAATCCATGACGCCCCTACTTCGCCGTGGCCACAAATTGCACCAGCAACTCGACGTCATCTTCGACTTTGATCATGTTGGCGATATTGGGGGCGGTGATACCAAAATCACTCATTTTGATGGTCGTCGTTGCTTGGCCCTGCACGGTATCGCCGGTCAAGGTGCCATCGACCAGCCATTCGACAGACTTGGTCACGCCGTGGATGGTCATATCCCCCACCAGATTAAAACTGACTTGGCTGCCTGGTTGATAAGACTCGGGCAGATTCAATGCATTGGTCGAGACAAATTCGGCATAGGGGTAGGTGTTGGATTCAAGCCAGCGCTCGCGGATGGCGTTGTCGCGCCGGCCACTATCGCTCTGCAAGGTGCGCAAATCAATCTGGATTTTGGTGACTTTGCCAGCAGGGACACCCTCTGTTGCGACCACAAATTCGCCACTAACGGTATTGGTAGTGCCTACTGCACGATAAGGGCGGTCTTCGCGCAAAAAGACCTCGTTGACGGCGTATTGAGCACTACTTTGGGTGGCATCAATCACAAATTGCCGCACCGTTACGGGCATAATACTGGCATCGGGGGTGGCTTGCACCTCGACCGTGGCCAGCACCGTCGGCTCCACTATCGCTAGGGCCGTCGGCGTGGCTGGGGCTTGGGGAGCGGGCGTAGGCACTGCAGCTTGCCCTGCACAACCGACCAACACCAAAATCATCACGCCATACAAAAACCATTTCATCACAGGCTACTTTCTGATTCTATAAAAACTACACTTACCTAATTATAAACGTACAGCCGCAGCCTGCTGCGGCTCAATAAGCAGCCTACTGCGGCTCTACGAATGCTGCAGCTCTACGAATATCCCACGTACAGCCGCAGCCTGCTGCGGCTCAATAAGCAGCCTGCTGCCCGCAATGAATTCCATGGCAAGCCACGGAGATTCCACGCTACGGGTGCCGGCACCCGGCATGGAATGACGCAGGGAGGAGGCAGCCTACTGCAGCTCTACGAATGCTGCGGCTCTGCGAATGCTGCGGCTCTGCGAATATCCCACTGCGAATGCTGCGGCTCTGCGAATATCCCACGTACAGCCGCAGCCTGCTGCGGCTCTGCAGTGTGCGGCTACGCCGCACACTTGACAACCCACCAATTTTTTTTTATCATGGCGCCAAGCGACATCGTGCACACGTGTGCGCAATCAACACAATCGGGCGGGAGGCGCAGATGCGGCGCGTTTCAATTGAAGATATCGCCCGCCAAGCCCAGGTATCCCATTCGACAGTATCGCGGGCCTTGCGCGGCAACAAACGCATCAGCCTAGCAGTACGCACGCAAATCCTGCAAATCGCCACCGAGTTGGGATATACCCCAAACGCTATCGCCCAAAGCCTGCAACAACGCCAAACCAACACGATTGGGCTGGTCGTTGCCGATGTAGCCGATCCGTTTTGGGGCGAGGTGGTCAAAGGTGTCGAGGCGGTCAGCATGCACAATCAAAAAGCCTTGTTTTTGAGTGCATCGCAATATGAGCCCAGCCGACAGCTCGCGGTCATCGAGGTCTTTCATCAGCGCCGGGTCGATGGGATTATCGTGGGGGATTCGCAGTTGGGCGATGCCCAGATTACCCGACTCGCACGCATCAAAGTCCCTACCGTCTTCCTCAATAGTCAAGCCGACCACGCCTACCCCGGCTTCCACGCCGTCGGCATCGACAATTACGCCGGTGGAGTGCTAGCTGCCCAACATTTGTGGGCGCTGGGGCATCGCCAGGTTGCCTACCTTGGGTCGACCAAACGCCCCGCCTCGAACCACCTCCGCGGCCTCGGGTTTGCCGATACGTTGCGGGGATATGGATTACCTACCAGCGCTATCATGACCCATCACAGTCCCAGCCTCGCCGAAGATTTGCGCATTGGCTATGAGTTGGCCAGCACCCTCGATTTCACCCAGGTCACGGCATTGTTTTGCTACAACGACAGCATTGCACTCGGCGCGTTGACCTATTGCCGCTCCGTAGGGATTGCAGTGCCACAACAACTCAGCATTGTGGGCTTCGATGATGTGGCCATGGCCCAATTTAGTATGCCGGCCCTCACCACCATCGCCCAACCCAAAGTCGCCCTCGGCGAAACCGCCATGCACCTGCTCCTCGCAGTGCTGGCTGGTCAACCCACCATCGATACTATCCTGACACCCACGTTAGTGGTGCGCCAAAGTAGCGCACCCGCACCGAAAGGAACAGCGCAATGACACCGCAGTACACCGCCGCTAATTTGCTGGTCGCCCCCGGCAACTCTGCCGATCCCCACGTCGTCGTCGAAGTCACCCCCGCCTTGGCGCAATGGGAGCACATCAACTTCCAAGTGCGCCAACTCGGCACCGGCGCTCGCTGGAGCTTCGACACCAGCGATCACGAATTCGCCCTGATCGTCCTCAGTGGCACCATCAGCGTGACCAGCAATCGTGGCACCTGGCAGATGGGCGGACGGGCGCACGTCTTTGCCGGCGCCGCCTATGTGCTCTACTTGTCCCGCCACACCACTTTGACCGTCACCGCCAGCAGCGATGCCGAATTTGCGGTGACTTGGGTCAAAGCGAGCAAGGATTTCGCACCAGTGCTGGTCACCCCCGCCAATGTGGCCCAAGAAATCCGTGGTGGCGACAATGCCACCCGCCAAATCAACCAATTGATGCCCCCCGGATTCCCGTGTGAGCGTTTGGTGATTGTCGAGGTCTATACGCCATCAGGCAGCTGGTCGAGCTACCCGCCCCACAAGCACGACATCCACCGCACCGCCGCCGACGGCACCATCCTCGAAGCCGACCTCGAAGAGATTTACTTTTATAAGCACGACAAACCCGACGGCTTCGCCTTTCAACATGTCTATACCGACGCCAACTCCCCCATCCACCAAGCCGGTAGCCCCATCGATGCCGTCGTGGTAGCCCGCCCCAACCACGTGGTGCTCATCCCCGAAGGCTACCACCCCGTCACCAGCGCCCCCGGCTATACCACCTATTACCTCAATGTGCTGGCCGGTAGCGCCCAATCGTTGGCCAACATCGACGACCCCAAACATACCTGGGTCAAAAACCACTACCAAGGGCTCGACCCCCGCGTCCCGATTTACCCACAAGGGCAATAAAAAATAATCCGGTGCTGGCGGTGAATCGACACTGCCAGCACTTTTAGGGGAGCACACCATGACCAAAACCTATGACCTCCTCGCCATGGGGCGGTCGTCCATCGACCTCTATGCCAACGACGTGGGGGCGGCCTTTGTCGACATCACCAGCTTCGCCGCCTATGTGGGCGGCTGCCCTACCAATATCAGCGTGGCCGCCCAGCGCCTCGGTGCGCGCACTGCCTTGCTAACGGCAGTAGGCGCCGATCAAGTAGGCGATTTTATCCTCAATTTTTGCAACAAAGAGGGAATCGACACTAGCCCCACCCCGCGCAAACCGGGCAAACGTTCGAGTGCAGTGGTGCTGGGCATTGAGCCCCCCGACAAATTCCCGCTGACCTACTACCGCGACAATTGTGCCGATATCGAGCTGACCATCGACGATGTGTTGGCCAGCCCCATCAAAGATGCCAAATATTTGCTCCTCAGTGGCACCGGACTCTGCAAAGAACCCTCCCGTAGTGCCAGCCTGTTTGCCGCCGAATATGCCCAACGCCACGGCACCAAAGTAGTACTCGACATCGACTTCCGCCCCGATCAATGGCACGACCCACGGGCCTTTGGGGTGACCTTGCGCTCGTTGTTGCGCTCGGTCGATATCGTGCTGGGCACCGAAGACGAAATCAACGCCATGATGATGGGTGAACACGCCGACGTGCGCTTGACCCATTCCCAGGTCTCTGACGCCCGCGTCGGCGGCGATGTCGACGCCGCCATCGACACGATTTTGCAGATGGGGCCGACGGTGCTCTTCCAAAAGCGCGGCGCAACCGGCTCACGCGTCCACATCATCGCAGGCGATGCAATCACCCGCATCGACGCCCCAGGCTTCGCCGTAGACGTCTACAACATCCTCGGCGCTGGTGATGCCTATGCCGGTGGGGTCATCTATGGGCTGGCCAACAACTGGGATTGGTACACCACCGCCCGCTTGGGCAACGCCTGTGGCGCCATCGTCGTCACCAAACATGGCTGTGCCAACTTCATGCCCACCTACGACCAAATGCAATCTTTTGTGGCACCGTACGGCGGTTTGTAAAAGGGGAGAAATCAGTTTATGGCTACCACACGCCTTACCATGGCCCAAGCCTTGGTCACCTTTTTGACCAAACAATACGTCGTCCGTGACGGCGTCGAGCAACAATTCTTTGCCGGCTGTTTTGGCATTTTTGGGCATGGCAACGTCTCGGGGATGGGGCAAGCGCTCCAACAAATCCCCGCCTTGCGCTACTACCAAGCCCGCAACGAACAAGGGATGGTACACGCCGCCACGGCCTTCGCCAAAACCGCCAATCGTCTACAAATGCTGGCCTGCACCACCTCGATTGGACCGGGTGCCACCAACATGGTGACCGGCGCCGCCACCGCCACCATCAATCGCTTGCCGGTGCTGTTGCTGCCAGGGGATATTTTTGCACGGCGCAACGTCGACCCCGTGCTCCAGCAACTCGAATGGCAACAGAGCCGCGACATGTCGGCCAACGACTGCTTCAAACCGGTCAGTCGCTATTGGGACCGCATCAATCGCCCCGACCAGCTCCCCAGCGCCCTGCTCGAAGCCATGCGCACCTTGACCAGCCCAGCCGATACTGGTGCTGTGACATTATGTCTCCCCCAAGATGTCCAGACCGAAGCTTTTGATTATAACAGTGCCTTATTTGAAAAAAGAGTCTGGCACATCGCTCGCATCCGGCCCGACCGCCATGCGATTACCCGGGCAGCCACGATAATCAAAAGCGCCCAGCGGCCCTTGATTATCGCCGGCGGTGGCGTGATTTATAGCGATGCCACGGCGGCACTAAGTGAATTTGTGGCCGCCACCGGCATCCCCGTGGGCGAGACCATGGCCGGCAAAGGCAGCCTGCGCTACGACAATCCGCTCAACCTCGGCGCAATCGGCGCCACCGGGACCTTTGCGGCCAACCGCATCGCTCGTGATGCAGACGTGATTATCGGTATTGGGACGCGCTACAGCGACTTTACCACCGCCTCCAAAACGGCCTTCCAGCACCCCAACGTGCACTTCATCAACATCAATGTCTGCGAATTCGACGCCGCCAAACATTTGGCCACTATGGTACAAGGTGATGCCCGCGAGACGCTCATCGAGTTGCAGGCAGCCTTGGCTGGCTACCACGTCGACCCTGCATACCGCGCCGAAGCCAGTACACTCCAAGCTGAATGGGACGCCGAAGTACAACGCATCTACGACATCCGCTTGACGCCTTTACCCAGCCAAGGCGAAATCATCGGCGCCGTCAATGAGCTCAGCGACCCAGGCGCCATCATGGTGTGTGCTGCCGGCAGTTTACCCGGCGATTTGCACAAATTGTGGCGCACCCGGCATCCCAAAAACTACCACCTCGAATACGGCAATAGCTGTATGGGCTACGAAGTAGCCGGTGGGCTAGGCATCAAAATGGCCGCCCCTGACCGTGAAGTGTATGTGATGGTAGGGGATGGCAGCTGGTTGATGATGTCGACCGAACTGGTGACTGCCATCCAAGAAGATCGCAAACTCATCGTGGTGCTGATCGACAATGACGGCTACAAAAGCATCGGCGGCCTGAGTCGCTCGCTGGGACAAGAAGGCTTTGGGACGCGCTACGCCTACCCCCAACAAAACATGCTCCCCAGCGATGCCGACGGCAACGATGTGGTGCGCCTGCCCATTGATTTGGCTAGCAATGCCCGGAGCCTCGGGGCCGACGTAATTGAATGCGACGGCTATCTTGATTTGACCAAAGCGATAGCCCGCGCCCGGGCCAACCGCAACACCACCGTGATCTACATTCGCAACGACCGCTACCAAGGGGTGGCAGGCTACGAAAGCTGGTGGGATGTGCCCCCCGCCGAAGTCAGCGATAGCCCCAGCGTGCAAGCCAAACGGCGCGAATGGGCCGAAATGCGCGCCACCGAGCGTGATTATCTCTAATTCACCGACCGCGCCACTACGTTTTTTTCATCAAAAGGAGTACTATGAAACCCCTGCGGATTGCCTTGCTCGGCGCCGGTCGCATCGGCCAAGTCCATGCCCGCACCATTGTGCAACGGGTCATTGGCGCCCAGCTGGTCGCCATCGCCGACCCTATGCCGGCAGCGGCCCAACAGCTGGCCGAGCGCTACGGCATCACCACCGTCACTACCGATTGTATGGCGCTAATCGCCGACCCCAGCATCGACGCGGTGCTGATTTGTACCCCTACCGACACCCACGCCGCCTACATCATTGCGGCAGCCCAACACGGCAAGCATATTTTTTGTGAAAAACCAGTGGCGCTCGATTTGGCACAAACCGACCGTGCCCTGGCTGCCGTAGCGGCCGCCGGGGTCACACTGCAAATCGGCTTTAATCGGCGCTTCGATGCGAATTTTGGGCGCATGCAACAAGCCGTGGCCAGTGGCGCCATCGGCACCCCCAAGATTTTGCATATCGTCAGCCGCGACCCGGCGCCACCGCCGATTAGTTATATCAAGGTGTCGGGGGGGATTTTTCTCGATATGACCATTCACGACTGGGACGTGGCCCGGTTTTTGATTGGGAGCGATATCGACGAAGTCTATGTGCAAGGGGGCGTAACCGTCGACCCCGCCATCGGCGAGGCAGGTGACATCGATACCCACGTGACCATGGTGCGCTTTGCCAACGGCGTCATCGGCACCATCGATAATTGTCGCCAAGCCGCCTACGGCTACGACCAACGGGCCGAGGTGTTTGGCAGTGCCGGTAGTATCCAAACCGACAACAACTACCCCAACAACACCACCTTGAGCACGGCTAGTGCGGTGCAACGCGATTTGCCACTCAACTTCTTTATGCACCGCTATATCGAGGCCTATGCCGCCGAAATCGAAGCCTTTGTGGTGGCCGTCACCACTGGCACGCCGGTGCTGGCCAGTGGCAGCGATGCCCGCAAGGCCTTGCTTGCCGGGCTGGCCGCCTGGCAGAGTTATCGCACTGGGCGTCCCGTCAAATTAGCCGAAATCAGTGCCAGCGCAGAGTAAACCGAAAGGGAGAGGTATGCAGACATTCCGCGTGGCGTTTTTGGGGGCGGGCCGCATCGGCCAAATGCACCTCACCAACCTCAACACCATCGCTGGCGTCACCGTGCAGGTCGTCGCCGACACCAACGCCGACATGGCAGCCCGGGGGGCGGCCATCGTCAATGCCCCGCGCCACACCAGCGACATCATGGCGGCTATTGCCGCCGACGACGTCGACGCGGTGATGATTTGTACCCCCACTGGCACACACCCCGCCCTCATCAAGGCGGCGGTCCAGGCCGGCAAACCGGTCTGGTGTGAAAAGCCCGTAG
>CALFIC010000015.1 GCA_937876225.1 uncultured Chloroflexota bacterium
TGACCGATAGTCTAAGTTGGCGTTGGGTATTTTATGTCAATATGCCAATTGGCATTTTGGCATTCGTCTTCATTTTGCGCACCATGCCAACCTTGGCAAGCGGCATCAAGGCAGCCATCGACTGGGCTGGTGCCGGCACACTCGTCTTGTCCGTCGTACCATTATTGTTGGCATTGACGCTCGACAAAGAAGTACATGCCTGGAATTCACCCGTCATCATCGGACTGTTTACGATGGCCGTAGTCTTTGGGGCATTGTTTATTTATGCCGAAACCAAAGCCGCCTCGCCCATCATCAAGCTCTCGCTCTTCAAAGACCAAATTTTTAGCGTCACCATGCTCTCATCATTCCTCAATGGGGCAGCTTTCTTTGGCGCATTTTTGTTTTTGTCGTTATTTCTCGTAAATGTATCTGGCGTCAGTGCCACCGAATCAGGCACCGCCCAGATCCCACTGATGCTCAGCTTCGTGGTAGGGAGCATCGTCGCTTCACAACTGGTCGCCCGCACCGGACGCTACAAGCCCTTCATTTTGTTTGGCTTTAGCATGATGTTACTCGGTTTCTACTTCATGACCCAACTCAACGTCGACAGCAAAAGCCGCGACGTGGTGTGGCGCATGTTGATCCTCGGGCTTGGACTTGGACCCACCATCCCGCTGTTGAATCTGGCCATGCAAAACGCCGTCCCCTTTGCGTACATGGGCACGGCCGTCGCCAACCGTCAGTTCTTCCAACAACTTGGCCAGGCTGCAGGCGCGGCGATTTTTGGGGTCATTTTGACTACCACGTTGACGGCCCAAATCAAAGTCGAAATGAAACCTATTTTGGACACGATGCCGGCCGCCTACCAACAACAATTTGATAGCTCCAAATTGCGCAATTCACTCAGCGCAGATTCGAGCGGTAATCAATCCATCGAAGGGGCAATGGTCAACGGTGTCAACACCCAATTTGATGCACTCACCACCCAAATCACTGCGGCGGTGCGTGACGGTGACCCGGCTGCCAAAGCAGCCATCGCCGCCAATCCGATGATTCCGGAGCAACTCAAGCAAGGTATTTCGAGTGGCAAATTGACGGCAGCGGCCTTGCCCAAGATCCTCGACAGCTTTACCACCGCTCGTGAAACTGCCATCAAAAAAGCCCGTAGCACTGCCACCGATATTGGGGCAGCTATCAAACGCGCCTTTGCCCGGAGCATCACTCAGATTTATAGCGATGCGATTTGGCTAGTGGTAGCGTCGTTTTTACTTATCATCTTTTTGTTGCCAGAAGTGCCTTTGCGCAAAACAAATCGTGATGTAGAAGTCGTCCTCGAATAATCGCGTGTGACACACCACAACGGGGCAATCTTCCTAGGGGCGAATAGCGGCGAATGAATTCGCCAGCATGATTCGCCCCTACGTCATTCGCCCCCCCATTTCCCATGCCTACCGGCGAATACCGGCGAATGAATTCGCCGGCATGATTCGCCCCTACGTCATTCGCCACCTCACACCCCATTTCCCATGCCTACCGGCGAATAGCGGCGAATGAATTCGCCGGCATGATTCGCCCCTCATTCTGGTATGATATGGACACACTCGTTCCCAATAGGAAAATCCAATGGCGCCGTCTCATCACACAATCACCGCCCATGCCCCGGTGCGGATTTGCGACCTTGGTGGCTGGACCGATACATGGTTTGCTGGTCATGGTCGAATTTGTAGCCTTGCCGTCGTACCCGGCGTCACGGTACAAATGACACTTACCCCCACAAACGATAGTGGTACCATTATCGTTGACGCCGTCAATTATGCCCAGACGCTCCGCTACCCCGATCAAATGGATGAGCATCCATTGCTCCGCGCTGCCATCACCGAAATCCCACCACCAGCAGGGTACCACGTCCACATACGCGTGGCTGCGCAACTCCCTCCCGGCTGTGCCACCGGCACCAGTGCAGCCGTAGCCGTCGCCTTGCTGGCAGCGTTGGCTGCCTGTCACGGCACCGAACCCGATCCAGCGACCTTGGCACGCCAGGCACACCAACTCGAGACCGATCGACTGGGCTTGCAATCGGGCATCCAAGACCAAATCGGAGCTGCCTACGGTGGATGCAATGATATCACGATGACGGCATATCCCAGTGCCACCGTCACACCAATCCCCTTATCGCAACACACTATTGCCCAGCTCAATCAACAAATGATGCTCTTGTATTTGGGCAAACCACATATCTCGTCAGCCATCCATCAACAAGTCATTGCCCGCTTCCAAGCAACCCCAGCCGCCCAACAATTACTCGACCCGCTACGCTCCATCGCCCGTGCCGGCAGTATCGCACTCGCGCGGGGTGATCTGGTTGAATATGGCTTGTGCATGCAAAAAAACACCGAGGCGCAACGGGAATTACACCCTATGCTGATTAGTGCTGATGTCGATGCCATCATCGTGCTGGCGCAACAGTACGGCGCATTGGGCTGGAAAGTCAATGGCGCTGGTGGTGATGGTGGCTCACTCGTGGTATTGTGTAACGACAATCCAGCCCAACGCGATGCGTTTGTGGCGAATGTCCAACAACAGCTCCCCCACGTCCAGGCCATCCCCATCCACTACAGTCCCACTGGTGTCCAGGTCACAATCGAGTCTAGCGAAACAGAGGTCTAAATGAGTCACGTATTTCACTTGCAGCCCACCATGTTTGGCGAAAAAAGTCGGTTACTCCTCGACAGCCCCGACTTTATGGTGCATACCTTTTTGTTTGACAGCGGCGTGGCCGGCGTGCGTATCTGCAATAGCCGCGGCGAATTGATCATGTTACCCTACCAAGGTCAACAAATCTGGTCAGCTAATTTCGATGGCCGCGATTTGGGCATGCGTTCGATGTTTGACGAACCGCAACCCACCACCACCTACCTCCACACCTACGGCGGCTTGTTCATTCATTGCGGCGCCACCCGTATGGGCGTGCCTGGGCCAACCGATAGCCATCCACTCCACGGCGAGCTCCCCAATGCTCGTTACCAAAAAGCGTGGCTGACCCTTGGTGAAGATGCCAACGGAAAATATGTGGCACTGAGTGGCGCCTATCGCCATACCGTAGCCTTCAACGATGATTATGTGGCCACGCCCGAAATGCGCCTCTACGCCAATCAGACTATTTTTCATGTGTCACTCGAAATCCAAAACCGCAAAAAAACAGCCATGGATTTGATGTATCTAGCCCACATCAACTTCCGCCCCATCGACCATGCCCAATTGCTCACCACTGCCCCCGCCACCGCCGAAGCCATCCGTGTGCGCCGAAGCATCCCCTCACATATTTCGCCACCAGCCGGCTACCGCGAATTCATCGACCTGCTCGGCGCCAATCCTGCGCTGGCAAACACCCTCACGCCGGAATTGGGCTTTGACCCAGAAGTAGTCTTTACCATCAATCCCCAAGCCGATACCCATGGCTGGGCCCATAGCCTGCAAGTCAATCCGAGTGGGAGCGCTGATTATGTAGCGCACCGCCCCGAGCAACTCCCCTTTACCATCCGTTGGATTTCACGCACGCCCGATCAAGATTGTTTGGGCTTTGCGATGCCCGCCACCGCCGAACCCGAAGGCTACACTGCCGAAAAAGCCAAAGGCAATCTACAATCTATTGCCGGCGTAACGACTTGGCGGGCCGACTTTGTGGTAGGCACCCTCGATAGCAACGAAACGACCCAAATGCGCGCCCACATCGATCAACTCAGCTAAATCAAATCAAAAACCCCCTCATCTGTGCATATCTGCACAGATGAGGGGGTTTTGCGAAATTATTCGGACTTGGGCGAGCGGTTTTTGGCGCGTTCGCGGAGTAACAAGATAATCCCCACCAAAAGTGGAATCGCCCCCACAATCAACCCTATATTGTCGGCCATCAACAAATACGGCGAACTCTGGTGCGCATACTGTTCAACGTTCGGCGCAAACGCGTTTTGTTCTGCTTGCGACGTTGCATTCAGTACCGCCAAACGAAATACCACCGGCAGAATCACCATTGGCACCCCAAAGAAAATCAACAAACGCGCCAACATAGTTTATTTCCCTTGCAAAATCAATTCGATGCGGGCCGAATCTGCTGCCGTCAAGGCTGGCGCAGCCAAGGCACCCACACATTCCTTGATTTGGTCGACCGAGCTGGCACCAATCAAGGCCGTGGTAATCCGGGCGTCACGCAAGACCCACGACAAGGCGAGTTGAGCCGTGTTTTGACCACGTTCGTGCGCCATATCGCGCAATTTGGTGACGATGGCGATTTTGGCGTCGGTGACGCCGGCCGGCTTGAGGAAGCCGTGGGGTTTCGAGGCCCGTGAACCATCAGGGATGCCCTGCAAATACCGATCCGTCAACATGCCTTGAGCCAATGGCGAGAAGGGAATACAGCCCACGCCACTTTCGCCCAGCAAATCAATCAAGCCGGTCTCTTCGATCCAGCGATCAAACATGTTGTATGAGGGCTGGTGAATCAGACACGGCGTGCCCAATTGCTTGAGGATGGCAAAAGCTTCTTTGGCTTGGGCAGGGCGATAGTTGGACAAACCAACGTACAAGGCCCGGCCACTGCGCACGATATAGTCGAGCGCTTGCATGGTTTCTTCGAGGGGGGTTTCGGGGTCGGGGCGGTGATGGTAGAAAATGTCGAAATAATCGAGACCGGTGCGCTTGAGGCTCTGGTCACAGCTCGACACCAAGTATTTGCGTGAACCCCATTCGCCGTAGGGACCGGGCCACATGTAGTAGCCGGCCTTGGACGACACGATGATTTCGTCGCGGTAGGGGGCCATGTCGTGGAGCATAATCTGACCAAAGGTCTCTTCGGCAGAGCCCGCCGGCGGACCATAGTTGTTGGCCAAATCGAAGTGCGTGATGCCCATATCAAAGGCAGCCAACACCATGGCACGTGAGGTTTCGTATTTGTCAACCCCACCAAAGTTGTGCCACAACCCTAACGACAACGCAGATAACTTGAGACCACTGCGACCAGTGCGATTGTAACGCATGCTGGCATATCGGCTTGCATCGGCGACATACGGCATTGTGCGACTCCGTTCAGAAAAAAATAATTGCGGACACCTGTATGATACCCGAAACCGGCAAATCACGCATATTCAGATTTCACCCGTTTAATCTGTATATATGCCGGTACATTGGTCTGCTTGCGGCACTGCTCTAATAGTTGCGCATGGCTATCATATCCCGCCCGTAACAATTCAACCACTACTTGATCGACTTGTTTGGCATCAAAACTTACTTTGGTAAGTTGCTCCATCAACCGTACCGTGGCAACTCCCGCAATTTTTAGCGGGCCATGTTGCGCCACAAAATCCGCCAGCTGATCGCGCACTTCTCTCCGGCGCATATTGAGTTGTGCTAACTCCGCATCAATGAGTAGCAACTGCAACATATTGCACCGTGCCAGACCCTGCGTATCATGCCACCAGGCCCGATTCGCTACATACGCCGCAATCCCGCGCATGAGTTGCTGGTGCGAAATTACCTGCCCCGTCCATTCATGAATTGTAGCTTGCAATTGCGGATCCGAAGCATTAAAGACATCTCGTGTTGTAGCCTCATGCACGGCACAGACAATTTGCACGACTTGGTCAATCGGTGTGGCACTGGCGATTAACGGCGCCACCCGAGCCGTCTCCGGAATCAAAAAATGTGGCATAGCATTTTCCTTTCGCTCTAACATATTCCACGTCAATAACCGTTTTTGCCACGCCAAAAGGTACGCGTTTAGCAAAAGTCATATTTTTTGTGCCTGCCTGAAATTTATTTGGATATACTCACTATTTTTTTGCAAAAAAACAACCGCCAATTTCGTTTACACTAGAAAGAGAAGATTTTTACACAGGAAGATTCGCATGAATTCCAAAAAACACATCATCATTGCCATGGCGATTTGGTTGACTGCCTGTGGCAACTTCACTGCCAAAGTTGCGTCGAATGTGGCCACCAGTATCGCCGCTACTCAGCAAGCCGATGAAGGCACCCCGTCAGCAGAGCAGACAGATACCAGCACGGAACCGACCACAAAACCGGTCAAAGCCACACCCGCCAGCAAACCTACCACCAAACCAGCTAAAGCCACGCCGGTGCCCGCACAAACGAGCGATTATCAGGCAATTAATGACGAGGTCGATGCCTTTTTTGGCGAATTTATCACTGAAAAAACTCCGGGTGGGGTGGTGTTGGTGCTCCAAGACGGCCAAATCATCCACCAAGCAGCCTACGGCCTCGCCAATCTCAAAAAGAAAACACCGTTGACCGTGGATCACATGTTCCATTTGGCGTCAATGGGCAAACAAATGACCGCCCTGAGTATCATGATGCTGGCCGAACAAGGCAAGCTCGATTACGACGATCCCATCAGCAAATACATCCCCGAGATTTCACAGTTCGGCGATGCATTCACCATTCGCCAAGTGCTCCACCACACCTCGGGCTTGCCCGATTACGGCGACGGTATCACGGATTCATTAATGAAGCGCTCCGACAATCCTACCAACGAGGACATGATTGCCGTACTCAACAAAAAACGCAAACTCCTATCGGCACCTGGCGATGCCTTTTATTACAGCAATGCCGGCTACGACATGTTGGCGGTGCTCATCGAACGGGTATCGGGTGAAGCCTTCCCTGATTTCGTGCAAACGCATATTTTTGATCCACTGGGCATGAAACACACCTTCTCGCTGCCCAACAAAAAACGCCGTGCCGACCCCTTGGTCGCAATCAGTTATACCGGCAGTAGTGACAAACCCGAGGCCTACCCCAACGACCCGCTCGACAACATTTACGGCTCAGGGTCGATTTATTCCACCATCGGCGATATGGCGCTCTATGACGAGGCGCTGTATGGCGACACCCTCGTTTCACAAAAAACCTACCAAGCAGCACTTACCCCAGCCACGCTTAACGACGGCAGTGTCGAACAATACGGCTTTGGGTTAGAATTTGAAAAATGGCACAAAGAAACCTACGTCGCCCATTCTGGGGCGTGGCTGGGATTCAACAACGATTATGTACGCTTCCCCCAACGCCATTTTTCGGTCATCGTATTGCTCAACCGCGACTACGAATACCCCGATACCCCCCGCATCGCCCTCAAAGTAGCCGAGTTTTATTTGAAATAGTCGCCACACACCGATTAATCAGGCGGTGATTTGGGGCTGATATTGGCTCCAAATCACCACCTGCTATAATAACCAAACAATTTATTACCAACTTGGATTTAAAAAGCAGGACAACGTGTATGGTATAGACAAACCTACCAGCATGACTCACACGCCCACATGGCACACGTTATGACTCTGACGGCGAATTGAGGGTAAATGCTATTTTTTGCGTGGCACTAACGCCATAAAAATCATCGAGCCCCAGTGCACATACCCTAATATGACAAGTGTACTAAGCGCCGTTAATGAGGGACCGTTTATCGCATATAACAAACTAAATATCTCCCAACCGATCCAACTAATGATTGCCACATACGACCAGCCTCGGTTGGCTGCAATAATCGCTATTATAAGCTTCGCAACCGATCCTATAATGGCAAATAGCATAAAATTTTCCATTAAGCGCATCCCCTTACGTTCTAATTAATCCGCATCACTGATATCATCATTAGCCGCATCACGCTCACGTTGGAGGCGTTTTTGCAATTCATACAATTGCTGTTGCCGTTTGCGTTCTTGATACGCCACATAATCTCGACTAGGAATAAAAAACCATATCACAATACCAATAATGAGTAACCCTGCAGTCAATGACATACGCATCCTCCTTGTTTAATACCTAGATTTATCGATACAATGAACCAGCCTTGCCTCCATTTCATGTATAATTACGTAATTATTACGTTATTACATATAATATAGAATTTAACATCCACATTTGTGGACTTTTATACATCACACTGTCAAATCTAATGCTATTTTGTTACCATATGTGCACATCCGCGGTCAATACCAATGCCAAAGTGAAATTGACCGTATCAACGAGTACGAATACCCCGATCCCCCCCGCATCGCCCTCAAAGTGGCTGAGTGTTATATGAAATAGGCTCCCCAACGCAGTAATCATGACGTCGACTTGGTACAAATACATGCCCCAAATCACCACCTGCTATAATAGTCAAACAATTGATTAAACCGTTGATTTGAGCAAAAATGACCACGTCTAACACAACTACCCAACACGCACAGCTCCTACGCCAAGCCAATCTAGACCCCCAGCAACTCTTGGCAAGCATCGATAGTAACGAGCGTGGTTTAACCAGTGCTGCGGTACAAGAACATCGCCACACCTATGGCAGCAACGATGTCGCCACCGAACGGGCCACCCCGCTGTGGAAACGCATTTTCACCACCTTCAAAAACCCGCTTAATCTGTTGCTGGTACTACTCGCAATTATTTCGTATGCGACCGGCGACATCCGGGCGGCAATTATCATCACAGGCATGATTATATTGTCGATTGTGTTGCGCTTTACCCAAGAAGTACGTGCTGACGCCGCCGCCGCCAAGCTCAAAGCGCTGATTGCGCATCGGGCAGTAGTGCTACGTGACGGCACCAGCCAAGAAGTGTTGTTCAACGAGCTCGTGGTCGGGGACATCGTGCAACTCAGTGCCGGCGCCATGATTCCGGCCGATTTACGCATCCTCAGCGCCAAAAACCTCTCGATCGACCAATCTACCTTGACGGGCGAAGCCTTGCCCGTCGATAAATCGGCGATGCTACCAAGCGACACCATCAGTGAGCCCCTCGAGCACCCAGCCTTGTGCTTCCTCGGCTCGAATGTGGTCAGTGGCGCGGGTAGCGCCGTGGTAATTGCCAGTGGCGCCAACACCTTTTTTGGCGAGCTGGCCGCCCGAGTCACCGCCGAACGCGAACAAACCAGTTTTGATCGGGGCGTCAATTCGTTTACCTGGTTGATGATCCGGTTTATTTGTGTGATGGTGCCGCTGGTTTTCCTCATCAACGGATTAGCTACCCATAATTGGTGGGAAGCCTTTTTGTTTGCCACGTCGATAGCCGTAGGACTTACCCCCGAAATGATGCCGATGATCGTCTCGGTCAACCTCTCAAAAGGCGCCATCGCCATGTCGCACAAGCAGGTCATCGTCAAGCGCCTGAACGCCATCCAAAACTTTGGTGCCATGGATGTGTTGTTTACCGACAAAACCGGTACCCTCACCGACGGCAAAATCGCACTGGCCAGCCACGTCGATGTCAGTGGTCACGAAAGTAGCCAAGTGCTGACGTACGCCTACCTCAACAGCTACTTCCACACCGGACTCAACAACGCCCTCGACGATGCCATCATTGCCCACGCAACCAACGACGGTATCCGCAATGACGCTGTCGCACTACAAAAAATCGACGAAATCCCATTCGACTTCCAACGCAAACGGATGTCGGTCATCGTGACCGACGCTAGCGCACAATTCTTGATTTGTAAAGGGGCTTTTGAAGAAATTTTGGCCTGCTGTAATCAAATTGCCCTCCCTAGCGGCGTCAGCGCATTAACCACATCATTGATAGAAAATGTTACAGCGCAGGTCGGTGACTTCAACCGCCACGGCTTCCGCGAAGTCGCCGTGGCCTACAAACCGATCGTTGCGCAACCGGCGGGCACGGCCTTTGGCGTGGCGGATGAAGGCGACTTAATCTTGCTCGGATTTTTGTCGTTCCTTGACCCACCCAAAGCCTCGGCACGCGCCGCTGTGGCCGAATTAACCAATTTGGCCGTGCAAATCAAAATTTTGACGGGCGATAGTGACATCATCACCGCCCACATCTGTGAGCAAGTGGGCATCCCTACCACACACGTACTACTCGGCCATCAAATCGCCCAAATGGACGATGTGGCGCTGACGCACGCCACCGAGGTGTGCCATGTCTTTACCAAGCTCAGCCCCGACCAAAAAGAGCGCATTATCAAGTGCATGCAAAAAAACGGCCACGTGGTGGGATTTATGGGCGACGGCATCAATGATGCCCCGGCGCTCCGCGCCGCCGACGTGGGGATTTCGGTGGATAGTGCCGTCGACATCGCCAAAGAATCATCCGACATTATTTTGCTCGATCAAAACCTGCTCGTGCTCAATGATGGCGTCATCGAAGGGCGCAAAGTATTTGGCAATATCATCAAATATGTGCGCATGGCAGCCAGCTCCAATTTCGGCAATATGTTTAGTATTGTGGGGGTGAGTGCCTTTTTGCCCTTTGTGCCGATGCTCCCTATCCAAATTTTGTTGAATAACTTGCTCTACGACATCTCGCAATCGACCATCCCTACCGACACTGTCGACCCCGAGTGGCTGCAAAAGCCACGTCGCTGGGAGATTGACAAGTTGCAACGCTTTATTTTGGCGATTGGACCGATTAGTTCGCTATTTGACTACACCACATTTCTAATCTTGTTGTATTTTTTTGGTGCCCGCACCAACCCCGAATTATTTCATACGGCCTGGTTCATCGAGTCGATTTTTTCACAGACACTGGTGATTCACGTCATCCGCACCAACAAAATCCCTTTCATCCAAAGCATGGCTAGCTGGCAGCTGACGCTGTCGTCATCCCTCATTTTGGTGGTGGCGAGTTGGTTGAGCATGTCGGCGTATGGCGCGCTGTTTGGCTTTGTACCGCTGCCCCTCAATTATTGGTTGGCGTTATTTGGCATGATGCTGGCATATATCCCGTTGACCCAATTCGTCAAAAGTTGGTATGTACGCAGGTACGGGATATAGTTTTTTACAAAAAAACAGGGCATGAGTGCCATAATACACTCACACCCTGCATGGCAAAGTATTACACTGTTTTTACAGTAATGACGTACTCAGCAGTACTAATGCCATCAGCAGCCGTCACCACAATCTGCACGGCATCGGCATAGATCGGAAGAGCGTCGTGTAGGGAAAGAGTGTCTTCGCCTGTGTA
>CALFIC010000016.1 GCA_937876225.1 uncultured Chloroflexota bacterium
GCTGCGCGATCCAACGAGAATCTACTATCTATGGCACACACAGAGATTCCACGCTTCGGGTGCAAGCACCCGGCATGGAATGACGTTGGGATGTACCTCCGCGTCCTCTGCGCCCTCTGTGCGAGATAATAGCAACCAAGATAAAATTCGTCCCCAAATTTTTTTGCATCCGACAAATCTTTTGTGCTATAATGTTTTTGCGTTGCTAGATTGTGTAATGGTAGCACTACGGACTTTGAATCCGTCTGTCTAGGTTCGAATCCTAGTCTGGCAACCACTCTTTTTTCACCTACCACGGACGCAATACAAATGGTGCCACCCACCACTCCTCGCACCGTGGTTGTCCTCGCTGCTGGCGAGGGCACACGCATGCGCTCATCGTTGCCCAAAGTACTGCACCCCCTTGCAGGCAAGCCGATGCTCCGGCGGGTCCTCGATGTAGCCGATGCCTTACAAGCTCGGCAAGTTTGCGTCATCGTCGCCCCCCACGCCCACACCACCATTCAAACGGCCTGTGGCCCCCACTATCACTACATCCCCCAACACGAACGTCGTGGCACTGCCCACGCCCTACTCCAAGCACTACCGGCGATTACCGCTACCGACGGTAATGTAGTCGTGCTGTTTGGTGATACCCCCTTGCTCCAAGCCGATACCGTGGCCCGCGTCATCGCCGACAAACAAACCCACCACGCTACCCTCGGGTTGCTCAGCTTTGATGTACCCGCCCCCCACAATTATGGCCGAATCGTCCGTGACGCCAGCGGGCAGGTAGTGGCGATTGTCGAAGCCAAAAACTGCGACGATACCCAGCGCCTCATCCGCGAAGCCAATAGTGGCATCATGGTCATTAGTTGGCAGTGGCTCCGCGACGCCTTGCCCCGCATCCAACCCGATAGCATTAGCAATGAATACTACCTCACCGATTTGATTGCCATGGCCGTCAATGAGCTGGGCGTAGGTGCCGTGCGCGCCGTCACCACCAGCGATCTTAGTGATGCCTGGGGCGTCAATGATCGTAGTCAATTGGCGACAGCCGAAGCGCTGCTCCACGACCGCACCTGCGCACGGTTGTTGCGCGATGGCGTCACCATCACCAATCCAGCCCTCGTCACCATCGAGCCCGAAGTCACTATCGCCGCCGATTGTGTCATCCAGCCCGGTAGCGTGTTGCGCGGGCAGACCCAGATTGGTGCCGGTTGTGTAATTGGCCCACACACCACCATCGATGATAGTGTGATAGGGGCCGGGTGTACGATTCCCCATAGCATCGTGAAACAAGGTACAATACCTGCAGATACACAGGTTGTCCCGTTCAGTTATATTGTTGGCGCACAAGCGCCCGTATAGACAAGGAGGAGGCCGGGTCTCTTTGAGGCCGGCCGGTGCATATGGAAGGTCGCCTACAGGTTTTTAGTGGCAACGCCAATCTCGCACTCGCCAAGGAAATTTCTGCCTGCCTCAACATGAACCTCGGCCGCGCCTTGGTGACCACGTTCAAGAACGGCGAAACACGCATCAAAATCGAAGAAAACGTGCGCGGCTCCGATGTCTTTATCGTGCAACCAACCTGCATCCCCGTCAACGAAAACTTGATGGAGTTGCTCATCCTCATCGACGCCGTCAAACGGGCCTCGGCTGCCCGCATTACCGCCGTCATCCCCTATTATGGCTATGCCAAACAAGAAAAAAAGACCACTGGGCGTGAGCCGATTTCGGCCAAACTAGTGGCCAACCTCATCCGTACCGCTGGCGCACACCGCGTCTTGACGATGGATTTACATGCTCCCGCCATCGAAGGTTTTTTTGATATCCCCGTCGACCACCTGCAAGCCGGCCAATTGCTGTCGGAATACGTGCGTGGGCTCAACCTCAAAGACCCGGTGGTGATTTCGCCCGATGCCGGTGGTGTGGGTCGTGCCAACGAATTCCGCGAGCGGATTGGCGCGAGTCTGGCGATTATCGCCAAACAACGCCCCCGCCCCGATACCGTCGAAATGATCGAAATGGTGGGTGATGTGGCTGGGCGACCCGCCGTCATCGTCGACGACATGATTTCGACGGGTGGGACGTTGGTTGAAGCTGCCAAATCGTTGTTGCAACGGGGCGCCACCCACGTCTATGCCTGTGCCACCCACGGTATTTTTGCCGGTGATGGCTTGACCGCACTCCGCAATTCACAGATGGTCGAGACCATCGTCACCGATACGATTCCCCAATCACCAGAGGCGGCCGATTCACGGGTACGCACCATCAGTGTGGCACCGTTGTTCGCCGAGGCGATTTTGCGTATCCACAAAGACTTATCGTTGAGTGCACTTTTTTCGTAAAGGACTACTGTGGACGTGATTGATGTACCGTTGCATTGGCTCGGTATACTCGTGTGTGTCTTGACAATTAGCCTCGCAGCAGCGGCCGAAGCAGCGCTGAGTGCGATTTCGCGCCGGCAACTTAATGGGTTGCATACTTCACGGGCGACCTTGGTGTATGACCTAATCAATGACGCCTATCGCTTCAAAGTATCGTTATTGTTGCTCAATACCATGGCCTTGATTGGACTGACCGCCTTAAGCGTTGGGTTGGTCCAATCATTGCCCATTTGGTATCAATTCGGTTGGTTGCTGGCGCTGACGCTCAGCGTAATTTTGTTTGCCGAAGCGCTCCCCAAAGCAGTCGCCCTGCGCAACCCCGCCGCCACCGCCAAATTCATCGCCGGGCCATTTTATTTCTGCATGCTGTTGCTCCGGCCCCTGATTATCTGTATCGACTTCATTGCCCGGCGCTTGTTTACCCCACCGGGCTCCGACGAGCTCACTCCCATCGTCACCGAAGAAGAACTCTTGTCGATTGTGAATGTGGGCCAAGCCGAGGGGCTGCTCGAGCCCAACGAACGTGAGATGATTAAAGACATCATCACCTTTGGCGATACCTTGGTGCGCGAAATCATGATTCCCCGCGTCGACATCATCACCATCAACACCGCCGCCACCAGCCAAGAAGCCATCGCCTTAATTACCCGCCACGGCCATTCGCGCATCCCCGTCATCCGCGAATCAAGCGACCGCATCATTGGGATTTTGTACGCCAAAGATTTGCTGGCCAGCCTACAATTTGGCCATAAACCGACCACCATCGCCACCTTGATGCGCTACCCCTACTACGTCCCCGAAATGATTAAAATCGACACCTTGCTCCACAACATGCAAACCAAACGGGTGCATTTTGCCGTGGTAGTGGACGAATACGGCGCGACCACTGGGATCGTGACCCTCGAAGATATCCTCGAAGAAATCGTCGGCGAAATCAACGACGAATTCGACCCCACCATCCTCGCCGACATCGTCTGGGAAGGGCCACACAACCTGACCGTCGATGCCCGCGTACTGCTCGACGACATCAACGATCACACCGGTTTGACCCTCAGCTCTGAAACGTCGGATCGGATCGGTGGTTTTATTGCCGAAAAACTGGGGCGCATGAGTAAAATCGGCGACGTGGTAACATATTTTGATGATGCGACCTTTACCGTTATCGCCGTTGATGGCATCCGCACTAGCCGCATCCGAATCACCATCGCCAACAGTCAAAGGGGACGTGATGACTACAATCAACCGCCAGCAACTTATTGATGCGGCCATCGATGCCCGCACCCGGGCCTATGCCCCTTATTCACATTTTTTGGTGGGGGCGGCCGTACTCATCAGCGATGGGCGCGTGTTTGGGGGCTGCAATATCGAAAACGCCGCCTATCCCAGCACCAATTGCGCCGAACGGGTCGCCATGCAATCGGCCTGGGCCGTCGGTGCCCGTGACATCATCGCCATCGCCGTGGTGGCCGACACCCCCGGCCCCGTCAGCCCATGTGGCGGTTGCCGCCAAGTGATGTCTGAATTGGCCCCCCACGCCCGCGTTTTTTTGACCAATATGCAAGGGAATTGGGTCGAAACCAGCGTAGCGGCCTTGTTGCCCGGCGCCTTTGATCCCAACGATTTACCAAAAAAATAACGGCGTGCAGTAGGTGCGAGGTATACCTCGCACCTACTGCACGTGCGAGGCATGCCTCGCACTATTGCATACTTTGGACTAATTCGCTATATTGGCGGATGAGGGCTGCGGCATGGGCATCGTCACGTCCCTCGGCATAGACCCCGATGTAGGGACCATCACTATCGGGTGACAACAACACCCAGTAATCGTCGATTTCGATGCGCAAGCCATCGCTGGTATGTTGCCGGCGTTCACGGAATTGTTCGCCCAATTGGCGCATCACACTGCCCTTTTGATCCCAGCCACAGGCGACCCGGGCATGCGCCGTATGAAACGCCGGGATGGAATCAATCACATCCTCGAGGTGCAACCCTTGGCCAAGGAGCAATTCTACCGTTTTAGCGATGGTAAACAAACCATCGGCCACCGGATAAAACCGCGGGAAGATAGTAGCACCGGCGCCGTCACCCAACAACAACAAATCACGCCGTTTGGCAGCTACTTGCATCAATGACGACAGCGCCGTACGCGTGCGCACCACGGCACCGCCCCGCCGGGCTGCAATCGCCTCAAACACCCGTGGCGCAGTCATTGGCACCGCCACCACCCCGCCCCCTTCGGCGGCCAACATCAGGTCTACCAACACTGCCAAAGCCATCATCGGGGCGACAATCCGCCCGCGTCCATCGATGAGCGAGATGCGCTCGCCGTTGGCTTCGATGCGCACACCCATATCGGCACCAAGCACCGGCGTCACACGTGCCAAACGTTGCAAATGGTCGGCATCTTTTTCACGTTGATGTGCAACCAGTACGTCCTCGAGGTTGGCATTTAATTCGACCGAACGCACCCCTAGTTTGCGCAAAATCCCTGGGAGCACCGACGAACTACTGGCGTGGTCGTAGTCGACGGCCACTTGAAACACCCGGTCAATCGCAAAAATCTCAGGATGCAAGAGATCGGAAGAGCACACGTTATACGTATCAATGGCACTTACGGCATCACTAATCCGACCGATTTCGTTGTAATAGGCTCGGCGGTAATCTTCGCGGAAAAAAATCCCTTCAATAGACCGCTCATTGGTAGTATCGAGGTCGAGGCCGTTGCGATCAAAAATCCGAATTTCGACCATACGTTCGTCTTGGGGCGATACCTGCAAATGAATCCCCCCACTCGTCCCAGCCGCAAAGGTGGTATAGCGCGCCACCGGCAACGGCAAACTATGCAGTTCGAGTACATTCACCCCAGCCGACGGCAATCCAGACATGATGGCCCGTTTGAGCATGCGCGCCGTATGATGCGAATCTCGATTGGCAGTGACCGTCGATCCAAGTGGCAACGATGTACCAATGGCCGCACCAATCCGGGCGCACCATTCGGGTGTCAAATCGATGTTGACCAAGCCGGTAATCCCCTGCTTGCCAAACAACACCCGCCGCCCTTGTGAGCCCCAGATGATGCTACTGGTGACGGTGGCACTTTCGTCGACTTCTTTGTAGGGCCAGATTTTGACGTTGTTGCCAATCACCGCTCCCGCGTTAATCATAGTTTGATCGCCCACCACCACCCCTTCCGAAAGCAACGCTCGACTTTTGATGTTGCATTGGCGCAATACCACCGCACCACGGAGCTCGGCGCGCTCACCCACATACGAGTTGCGCCAGATGATGCTACGGTCAATGATGGCACCGGCATCGATGATGGAATAATCGCGGATGACGGTAGGGCCGATCACGTGCGCGCCACTTTTGATTTTGGCACCAAAACCGAGATACAGCGGGCCGTGCAACATGGCATCGGGGGCGATTTCGACATCGCCATCGACCCACACATCATCGCTGAGACGACGACCGATCCGTGGCAGATTCACTTTACCGTTCAAATAATCGCGGGTCGCCCGCATGTATTCTTCGATGGTACCAACATCCGTCCAATAGCCATCAACCACACACCCCGCGATACCGTGCTTGGATTCGAGCAGACGCGGGAATATTTGCTTGGCCCAATCGACCGGTTTATCTGATTCAATCATGTCAAAAATCGCCGGATCAAAGACATAAATGCCGGTATTGACCGTATCCGAAAAAACCTCGCCCCAACTTGGTTTTTCGACTAATTGACGCACAAACCCGGCCTCGTCACAAATCGCCACCCCAAACTCGAGCGGATTCGGCACACGGGTCAGCGTCATGGTCGCAATCGAGCCGGTGGCTTGGTGATGGGCACAGACTTTGGTGAGGTCGATGTCGGTCACTGCATCACCCGATATGACCAAAAACGGCTCTTGGAGCAACGATTGCGCCCGTTTGACACTACCAGCAGTCCCCAACGGACGATCTTCGAGGGAGTAGGTGATATTGACGCCAAACGCCGACCCATCGCCAAAGTGGTCTTGGATGACATTAGCCATATACTGCACCGTCACCACGATATCGGTAATCTGGTGGCGTTTGAGGAGTTCGACGATATGGCCCATCACCGGGCGATCCACCATTGGCACCATTGGTTTAGGGCGATTAAGGGTCAACGGTCGCAAGCGCGATCCTTCACCACCTGCCATGACAACTGCTTTCATATCACGCCTTTAGATAAATCACGCCCCATCGCGTGATTCGATAATTGTCCGGCCCAATTCCAAAATCAAGGCAAGTTCTTGTTCAGACTGCTCTTTTTTACGCAGGTATTTTTCGAGCGCATCCATAGGTGGCGGAATATCGTCGGAGCGCGTGACATCAACCGTGCGGTTTTCTTTTTGCTCTGGCGTTTCGATGACAATCCGCGCCACATGCGCCACTTCGGCTTGCACAAAGAGCTGCCGAATCTGACGCTCGCTCACCAATGATTTTTGGGCGGGTGCAACGGTAATTTCCAGTTTGACAATGGCATCGGTCAGCGTTTTGCGGCTTATCGCTAACTCAATCCGCTCCATTGGCGTATCACCACTTTGTTGCACATCGACGCTTATTTCAATAAACGGCCGGCTCGCTAACGGCACAAATTCCCAGCTGGCCTGTTTGCCATCAAACATCACCAGCACACATCCTTTGGCTTCGTTGATTTCGCCAAAGTCGATGCGCTCGATACTCCCTGAGTAGACCACCGGCGGTGATTGGCGCAGACATTGATGTTTGTGCACATGCCCCAGCGCCACATAATCGACGCCCATCGGCGTGAGCACCGATTGGGGGAGTTGGATTTCACGTCCCAGCGTCAACTGTTTTTCAAAACCTGATACGGCACCGGCAACCGTACCATGATAGGTGACGATAATCGGGCGCTGGGGATCTTCGGCGAGCAAAATATCGGTCTGGTCGGCGATATAGGCTTCGACCACCCGCAAAATCTCGGCTTCTTGTTCGCTCAGCCCTACCAGCCGCAAGGCATCGTTGTTACTCAAAAACACTTCGCGCATAATCCACGGCATGGCGATAATCGCCAATGCGCCGTGGGCCGTCTGATAGCGATATACCGCTGGCTTACGGGCGATATCGACACCCGCAAATTGTAAGCCCTCGTAGACACTCACTGAATTGGCCGAATCGCGCCCCGGCGCCACATCGTGATTACCCACCACCATCAACACGGGGATTTTGAGCTCGTGCAAGCGCCGAATCCGCTCGGCGAATTCACGTTGCAACCGTGGCGGTGGATTGCGGTTTTTGAACATATCACCAGCAATCAACACCACATCAACACCGCGAGCAATGCCAATATCAATGGCTTCGTCGAAGCGCGCAAGAAAATCTATTAAGCGCGTGTGCATACCACGCGTTACATCAAAATGCCCGTAATTTTCGACCCCAATATGCAAATCAGCGATATGTAATACCCGCACCATCGTCGCCTCACTTTCGTTACTTGTATTCTAAAGTGCCTTATCGTAATCGTCAACGCCCAAAAGTTATCCACAAAATGTGGATAACTAAAATTATCCCACATTATCGCAAATTGGCGTCCTAATGCGCTAAAACATTGTTTGAGGTGGATGTGTAAAATGTGGATAACCAAACTATCCCACATTATCCCAACTCTGTGATTAGACTGCCAAAAAAACCACGTATCCCACATTTACCCACATTTCTTGGTTATACATAGTTATCCACATATCCCACATTTAATTGTGGATAACTAGTGGACTAATGGCACATAAGCCGTGGATAACCACAGTATCCCACATTACGTGTGGGATACTGTGGGATTTGTGGGTATAGCCACAAAGCGTGATAGAATGCATCTATATGCGAAAAGGAGGCCTTATGCAGTTACGTATCGGGCATATTTATCCCGCACAGATGAATATTTATGGTGATCGGGGCAATATCATCGCCCTGCAACAGCGTTGTGCTTGGCGCAATGTGGCATATGAGGTCACTGCCATCCAGCCAGGCATGCAGGTTGACTGGGCCGCTTACGATATTTGTTTTTTTGGGGGTGGGCAAGATAGTGGCCAATCACTCATTGCCGACGATTTTGTCCAGCGCCACGGCGTCAATTTATGTGCGGCACTTCGTGATGGTCTGGTGATGCTGGCCATCTGTGGTGGCTATCAGCTGTTGGGGAATTATTTTTTGACTCATACCGGTGAAAAACTGCCTGGCATCGGCGCACTCGACGTACATACCATTGGCGGCACCAAACGCTTGATCGGTAATCTAGCCGTCCAAACCGATTTACCGATTGCACCACAAACGTTAATTGGTTTCGAAAATCATAGTGGGCGCACGTATGTGGGTAGTGGCGCTCGCCCGCTGGGGCGTGTGTTGGCGGGGGCGGGCAACAACGGCGAAGACGGCAGTGAGGGCGCGCAGGTCTACAACACCTTTGGCTGTTACCTACATGGCTCGCTGTTACCCAAGAACCCGCACTTTGCCGATTACCTCATCACCCAAGCCCTTGAGCGGCGCTACGGCGCCGTCAGCCTCCCGCCCCTCGACGATACGATTGAACGGCATGCGCACGACGTGATGCTAGCCCGCACGGTGGCACACAAATAATCGTGGTAACACAAAAAACGGTGGCCAGCACGAAATATGCTAGCCACCGTTTGATTTATGGACTGTCTAGGCTTCGTAGCGGCGCACAATCAGTGCCGAATTGTGCCCACCGAGGCCAATCGAGTTGGACAAGGCGATACGCACATCTGCCTGACGAGCCACGCCTGGCACATAATCGAGGTCGCAATCGGGATCTGCTTCTACCAGATTCAAGGTAGGATGCACTACACCGTGCTGCACACTCAAGGCGGCGATGATGCATTCGACGGCGCCCGCCGCACCCATCATATGCCCCAGCATTGATTTGGAAGAATTGACCAGCATTTGGTAGGCATGGTCACCAAACACTGTTTTGATGGCGCGGGTTTCGGCCATGTCGTTGAGTGGTGTACCCGTACCATGAGCATTGACGTAATCGACGGCGAGTGGGTCGATGCCGGCTTTGCGGATGGCCATTTTCATGGCCCGCGCCGGACCGGCACCATCGTCACCCGCGGCAATCATGTCTTTGGCATCGTTGCTATTACCATACCCAATCACCTCGGCGATGATAGGGGCACCACGGCGCAAGGCATGCTCGAGTTCTTCGAGGATGACGGCGCCGGCGCCTTCGGACAGCACGAAGCCGTCACGCCGGGAATCGAATGGTTTGCAGGCGGCGGCGGGGTTTTCGTTGTCGCCAGCCAG
>CALFIC010000017.1 GCA_937876225.1 uncultured Chloroflexota bacterium
ACTAACTGCACAAAACAATCAACTTGATACAAATAGTACTGATGCGCAAAAAAAATTAATGGTAAATGTTATTAACAAGATTCAAAATATGAGTAATGAAAGTGGCGCAACTCCATCAAATGCGTTTAATCAAGTAATGAGAAATTCTGTAAGTGAATTAGTAATACTTTTTGTGATGGTAAGAAATAGCCAATATAGAGTGCAACCGAAATCAAATATTGCTCTAGGAGGGGTATTCACCGGAGTTGCAGTAGTCAGTACGGTTCTGGCGATTTTGGCAATCAAAGATCTTTATTCTTTTGTGAAAGGTGCGCAAGATGTCGTTATGATTGTTCGTGCTGCGAATGCCGCATTCAGCGCAGGTAAAGTGTCTGCATTGATTGATAATGTCGCACGACTTTCTTGGTTTTACGCCAATGTAAGTGCAAAACTTGCAACAGCATTTGTAGTGTTAGGAATTATTGGTGCGGTTATTGGCATCGGAGTTACGTGGTACACCGCAAGCACCGAATTAAAAAATGCAAATTATGCATTCCAAAAAGTGAGTATCGTGGCTTCTGCTATTGGTAAAACGTTTGCCATTGTGATTTTGTTGGTATTATCGCTTATCCCACCTATCGGCACGGTTATCGCGGCAATTGCAGGGGCACTCGATGCAGTTGCCGCTGCAACTTGCAATTTTTTGTCTACACGTCAACAACGAAGTGCTGCGGGGAAGTGGTTGTGTGGTGGGGTGACGGGATTATTAGGCAATGTATTATCGTTTACCAAAATATCGGTGATTGTTGATACCGATGATATGTATTCGCATAATCGTACCTATAGCGACAGTTCGAATATTACGATTCCTTTACATGGCTTTCAACAAGGGAACGCCTACAACTATAACTTAGCTATTACTGACCATATTGAGAAAATGCCCTTCCCGGCAGCATGGCAGTCGGTGTTTTTTCCGTGGCAATGGACCATGGATGAGTATTCAGACATTAAAACGACATCATATCGGTATGCGCTTGGTCCTACTAATGTCGATTTACGGGGCACATTTGATGTGGGCAGTGATTTCAATAACTGGGTTTCAGATACGGGTACGTATACAAATACGAGTGATACGACAGATACAGAGCAATATACCTATACCTACAAAAAAACGGCAACGGTGAATAACACCTACACGTTTGATACCACAGGGATTAATCAGACACATGCTGATTTATATTTGTCATCTGCGTATAAAGTCAGACAACAGGTCTGTTTTTCTATTCCGATCCTCATATTATTTATCCCGTATTTGATTCCAGTCTGCTATATGCGGACGCATGATGATAATCCAACCGCTGTGTCAGTATATTCTGGTGATACGGTCACGTTTGATACCTTCCCCGCGAGTATGAATGGCTTCATGACCATGAAGCAGGGTAGTGCGCCTGGTCGTTACACCTTTGGATGGAATACCCCGACAATTGCCACTGATTTGGCGTTCCCTGACTTTGTCGATGCTGACCATGATGGCTTGACTGCCGACCTCGAAATAACTAATGGGACAAGTGACAACAACCCTGATATTGATGCCGATGGGGTCAATGACAATCAAGAGGTGGTGTCTGGGACGAACCCGATCCGCGCTGATAGTGACAGTGATGGCCTGACCGATTTGCAAGAAGTGCAATACGGCACCGATCCCAATAAATCTGACACGGACGGCGATGGCTTGCGTGATGGTGAAGAAATCGTGCGTAGCGTCAATGGGCAGCGCGTCGGTGGTTGGGATGTTACCTACGGATTTGAATCTGATGGTACCCCCAAGATTACGTGGGTCGGCGCTGACCCACTGAGCCCCGATGGCGACGGCGACGGCATTATCGACTTGCGCGAGCGCATCCTCGGGACCAGTCCCTATGCCAAAAACAGCCCAGATGTGGTGGGATTTGAGAAAATTACGGTGAATGAAGCTACGCAGCCAAGCGCATTGCTAGATTTCACTGGACCCACCGGACTGCGCACTATTACCACCACTGATGGGGCGAAAAGTTTGCCAGTGAACTGTAATGCAACCGTGGTGGTCAATGCAAAAGCAATATCAGGTGATGTGATTCCAAATCTAGCGCAAAACTTTGCTGATTTATTTACAAATGATGTCACATTGAAAAACTGTGTCATTACCAACACGCAAATTACGCCGAAGTTTACGGTGGCGATGTGGGCTAATGTAAATTGTGACGCTATTATTCGCTGTACGCAAGGGAGCAATGATTTTTATTTTTTCAAATCAAAAAACATAAACATCATGACGACTTGTCCGGGAAGTACTTGTTACGGCACTGCGAATAGGAACCTGCCCAATACGCTAGAAATTTCTACCCATCCCGCTAGTAATAATGGGTTATGGGCGCATATTGCCGTTGTCTATGATGGTGAGTTTTATATTTATTATCAAAATGGGATAGAAATTTCACGTTGGCGCGGAGTTGCAGACCAAAATTTTGGCGATATGACATTACAGTCGAAGGGATTCTCGTTTAAAGTTACTGATTTTGCCTTTTTTGGCAGTGCACTTACTCCGAGCGAAATCATGCGGGCCAAATCGGGTGAATTATATCAAGAGCGCAAATCGGATTTGGTAGTGCGCCCTGGTGACCAGATTCATGTCGATACCACCATCAAAAATAAACTATTGGGGCGTGAATTACGCGGGAATGCGTTTTATTCGGTGCAAAGTGACCGCAACGTAGTGCCTAGTAGTGATGCCCGTGCCTTTGCCGTGGCCAGAAATGGGACGAGTGCATTTGTGGCAGATTTGACGGTACCCGGTACGACGTTGGCTGGTACGCCGACGACTGCCACCCAATATAGCCAAAAATGCCGCTTTACCGGCAATCTACTCTGTCTCACGCTCGACGAACCAAATGGAACAAGTGTAAATAAAACCTTTGCAGATATTTCGCCGAATAGCGCTGTCGTAAGCTGTGATGGTAGTAATCCGGCGAGTACTGCCTGCCCGGTGTTTGATACAAACGCATGGTATTTTAGCAATGATAATCGCATGTCATTGCAATTGCCTGCATTCATCGCGCCACAAATGTCGAATCATGATTTTAGCGTGGGGATGTGGGTCAATTTAAAGGCAACGAGTGTCAGTGCCCGCCCATTTTTGAGTATTGCTGGGTTGCGCTTGGGGACCATGGGTGCCAATATCCCGATATTTGGACCCAGCTTTGCCAGTAGTGCGAATTTGCAAGCTACTAGTAGTAGTCTAGTAGAAGACACCTGGTATCACCTCATTTATCGCTTCCAAAACAATCGCAGATTTATCTATGTGAATGGTGACGAAGTCGCCCATGATGTGAATCCGATTGCTCCAATGAGTTTCGATGCGACGAACAAACTGTTGGTGGGTTCAGATGGGACGAATTCACCTGGTGCATTTATTCGCGATGTGCAAATCTACAATCAGGCCCTCAGTGATGGGCAGATTCGGGCATGGGGGCGCAATTGCGACGACCCATTGTTGGTTACCTGTGTGAACCCTGCTAGTGATAGCGCGGATGCTTCGGAATTTGGGGCGGAGCAGTTGATTGGCTTGTCGACGATTGCCGGCAAACGTAATTTCACTGATGGTACGGTCAACCTCTACAACAATCGTGATTTCACCTTGATCGGCAAATTCACCACGCCCAGTACGCCCAGTGTGTGTGTGGCCAAAACGTTGTTCCAAGCAACGGCCAATGCCGGCCAAGCATTCAAATTGCGCCTTAATGGTGGTTGTCAGCTTGTCACCGAGTATGCAAAATTCACCGAAACATCGAATGTTCCATTGACGGTAGCTACCAACTATGTGGTGGGTATTACAAACCGTGTCAATCAAGGGGTACGGATTGCCATTTATAACGCCGCTGACTCGGCGCCAATCAGTTCGATTACCCATGCAGTCAATCTGGCAGGGACGACTGCTGATACGCAGGCACTGACGCAGGTCATTGATCCGGTATTTGTGCCTACTGATGGATTGAGTCATCTGCGGGTCTATGGGGCGGCGATGAGCGATGCGACGGTGGCAACAGTGGCGCAGTATGTCCTGAGCAACAACCCACTTTTCGACATCCGCCAGCCACCCCAGAGTGATACGTTGACGGTCCGCAGTGAGGCCCGGGCCAAGGTTATCCAAGATGACCCAAACTTCGAACGCGATCCGAATGGTGCGACACCATTCTGGCAATTGGCGTTTGATGAGCCGGCCTTGGCGACGACCTTCCAAGATGTGATATCTACTACCAAGCAATTTCGTTGTGTTGCTGCCACGTGTCCGCAATCAGGGTTGCCAGGGGTGACGGGTAATGGCTTGCTTTTTACACCGTCACAATTCGTGACGAGTAGTGATGTGATGCTTGATCCGGCTACCAAAAATTTGACGCTTGATTTCTGGATAAAACCCACCATGTATGGGGGGGTGTTGGTCAAAAATAATCGTTATGACGTGGGGTTAAATACTGCTGGGCATATTACTGTGCGTCATGCGTATCGAGAAACCGGTTTTCAAAATTTGACGTACCGATGGCCAACTACGCTCCTTGAATCGCAAGTAACCATCCCCCTTGGCCGGTGGTCACGAGTAACGATTAATTTGAGTGATACGCAAAACTTGGGTCTAGATGAGCGAATAAATGTGAATGGCACGGGGGAGGTGCGACGAACTAGTGCGGATTACACTGTGATTTCGTCGCAACCCTATGATGCGACGACCACGTTGGGGTATGGCTATGCAGGCGCCATCGACAATCTGACCATTTCAAATGATAGCGCGGATGCGGCAGCAGTTGCGAATCGCCCATTCACGGTGGCTCCCGCGTGGAAGTTGTCGTTTGAAGATTACTTGGCCACAACGAGTATCATGACCGATACCGCTGGGGTAACTACTGCAGTCACGCTTGGTTCGCTGATTGTCCCCGACAACACGATTGCCCGCACCGGGATTGCGCGCTCCAAAAATGCAGCCACCTGTGTAGGTATAGCAAATCTGAGCTGGGCTACCTGCCCGATAGTCGACGTGATTGGATTGGCTGGATTAGCCGCCACCTTTACTGGTCCCATCACCAACTCAAACTCCCTGCTCGAAGTACGTGATGCCAAAACGGTGATGGATCCCATCAAAAACGGTGGCACTGTGCAACTCATCATCAACCCCCAAAACAAGGCAAGTGTGGGCACGGTGCTGGCGTATGGGAATTGGAACAACGATACCAGCACCGGAAATGGCCTCAAAGTCGTGGTTGGCAGTGATTTAAAAGTCAAAATCAGTATTAGTAATAGTTTTGTCTATACTGCCACAACGGCGTTGGCGCCAAGTTGGAATGTGATTTCATTTGATTTTGGTGCAAATGGGTTCCATTATTATCAAAACGGCAACTGCGAAAATTGTTTGGCGTCACCGAACCCTCCAGTACCTAATTTTTTAGCCCCTAATGACCCAAATTGGCGCTTGTTTATTGGTGGCAACCCGAGTGCAGGGCACGCAACTGCCACCACGAGTGCGTTATTCAAAGGTGGGATCGACGACATCACCTTCTTCCCAGGAGTATTGCCGAGTTATTTGATGTATCAGTCGGCGCGTATGCAATCGGCGTTGGGGATGGTCAAAAAGGAATTGGCGACGCTGACACTCGACGCCGATAATCCCAGCGCAACGGTGATGGCGCCCAACTTTGTGTCGGGTGATGGGGCACAATTTTTGGTGGCAACCAGCGATCAAACGTCATTGATTGACTCACTCGAAGTACGCACAACCAAACAATTCCCCCCACTCGGCTCTACGGCGTCAGTGATAGCCCCCGTGTGTGCAGAACAAACCAGCAATGACGACAAGCAGGTTAACTACTGTCCGTTCTTTACCGGCGGGACCGAGGGGCTCTATGATATTCAGGTGATTGCCAAAGATGCCGTTTATAACCGTGGCATCAATAGTAACCGAGTGGTTGATCAGCAAAACGGATTCGTGTATGTCGATACGACCCCGCCCACATTGCAGTTGCTTCCTGCCCCTTCCGGAAATATTTATACCACGACCGTCGAACCAGGAGCTACCTTCCAAACCCTGACGCTCAAAATAAAGGCGGGCGATCCAGTGTTGGTGAGTTCCGATAATCATCGCGGCAGCGGTGTAGCGTCGCTCGACGTCAATCTCCAAAACCTGAATGGGCAGTCATTGGGTGGCTGGGTGCCAGCAACCTTGATTCCTTCGAGTGTGATAACGACTGCGACGGTCATCACCGGGACGTGGGTGGCGCAATTCCGGGTGCCGATGATCCCCAACGGATTTTATCAAATCCAAGCGCGGAGCAAGGATAATGTAGGGAATACGCGGGGGTATGTGACGACACCTGCGAACGCGCCGCGCATTTATCCCTATTACCTCGCAAGTACGAGTGCTCCGATTCAAATCGATAGTGCGCCCCCTCGTGATGTGATTGTCGACCCCTCACCACGCGACGCAACGCTGGGTATGCTCGGACCGAGCACCTTGGCCAATAGTACGTTACGTGGGCGGGTGTCAGATTATTATGATGGTCGTGGGTTACTCCAAGCCGATTTGCAGGTCAAACTCGACTTTGAAACAACTGACGGCGCCAAAGCCTTTGATAATCGCGCCTATACACGGGTTGTGACAGACTGTGCCAATTGTCCTACCGTGGCTGCAGACACCACCCTTACTGCGCAGGATTCTAGCAATCAACTGGTCGCCCGTTTTAACATTGACGGCAATCAACAGTATATTGCCAGCCACGATACCGGTACACTCTTCAACAATATTTTTTCGGTGGCGATGCAGGTCAAAATTAGTGACAGCGGCACGCTATTGAGCAACGGCAACGCCAATAATCCGCGTTTGCGTATATTTGCGGCGCGGACGAATGATCCGGACAGATTCAAAATCACAGCCTTCCACGGCAATGTATCGGTATCAACTCTGGGAACGCTGACCAAAAACACGTGGTATGGCATTGTATACAACGAAACTCGCTCAGAAATGCGCTTGCAATGGGGTGGGGCGGATTATCTCAATTGGCCAAGCACAAGTATCATCACCAAGAGTTTGAATCTCAGTACAATTGTGACGCCGGCCACCAGTGACGAAACATTGATCGGTGCCACGCAGTCGAGCACCAATACGGCGCTGGTCGAAGACTACTTCCGCGGGTATCTCGATAACGTCATCATCTCGGGAGGGTACCTCGACCCGAGTGACTTTGTGGGGCGGTCGGTGGCACTAGGAAGTAGTCCTGCGAGCCACCAAACCCGGCTCAAAATCCGCGATGATGGCTTTGCCGATGCTGATGGACTCGCATCGCTGGCCAACTTCTACATGCCGTTCAATCAAGCGACACTGGCCGCACTCGATGTGATGAATGCCCAGCGGAGCGACATCTGCAATGGTGGGTTTACGACCCTCTATCAGGCGCTCAAAGTACGCTGCCCCCATATTGGTGACGGCTTTACCAGCAATGCCATCTGGCTCGGTACCAATGATGCAGGGGTGCGTTTGGGGTATGCGATTACCCAAACGGCAGCTACGAGTCAAACCTATAGCATGCGGGTACGGATTGACCCAGCGGCGACGAGTGGGCGGGTGGCGACGATTGGTGCCGACCCTGCGGCCTTCGGCTTGCGGGTCGACTACGATCAACACACGCAACAGTTGACCACCACGCTGCGGGGGAGTAACGGTGCGACAGCGGTGGTACCAGGCGAAATCATCGATAATCAGTGGCATTTGCTTACGGCGGTGATTACCGCCGGCAGTAGTGCGACCAGCGCCCACGTCTATTGGGATAGTAGTCTCATCACCGCGACCGTGGCGTTACCAGGATTGCTCACCAATGCCGGTCTATCGCTGGGGGCACTGCCGGGGAGCCCGGCCGCGACGGATATCGCCATCGATGATGTGGGGGTCTTTAATACCGCATTAACTAGCACCCAGATGCGGGTTCTGGCGTTTGGCAGTACACCCGTCTACCACGAGACCTTTGATGGCATGACCAACGGTACGACGGGTGTGATGAATGACGAATCGTTGTTCCAGCTACCGACAAGTTATACCAATGTGAAAATCGGTGCGGGTATGGTTGGTGACGGCTTATTGTCACGGAAAATTCCCCAAACGGTTATTCATCGTGATGACCGTGGGTTGACGGTTATCGAGCCAAATCAGCCTTGGGCGTTATCACTCTGGCTGAATTTCGCCAATGCGAATGCGAATAGTACGATTTTGCAGAGTACCACCCTTGATAGCTATAGTTTTACATTGAGACAAAGCGATGATCGCCTGACATTTAGTCATGCGGGTGCGTTCATAATCGCCGATACGGCTGTTACTCCCAATGTGCCCACCCATGTGGTGGTCAACAGCGATGGCATCACGATGACAATGTACATGAATGGGATCGCGGTAGGCAGCGCGGCGGTATCGAGCAACATGCGCACTACCCCGCTCTTCAAGGATATACATACGACTGCTTCTGCATCGAGTGGGACGGCCAGTAATGCCAATGACGGGAATGTTGCGACAGTATTTACGACTGACGCAGAAAACGATCCCTGGTGGCAAGCCAATCTGAGCGGTAACGAGCAGATTGATCGGATTATAATCCGGAATCGTACAGATGGCGTGCCCACCAATCTGCATAATTTGCATGTACTTATTTCAGATCAGTGGCTTGGATATGCCGATGCCGGCCAGGCAAACTGGACGAAATATATTGCCAATCAGATTGGGGCATTCGTGGTATTGACGTTGCCTCCTGGGACAAATGGTACGTTTGTACGATTACAAATCGAAGGCACCAACGAAACATTAGCGCTGAGTGAGGTTACCCTCCAACGCGCCCCGGTGGTGACGATTACGAGCAATGTTGCAGATGTCGACGATGTGCGCGTCTATCGTCATGCCTTGAATGCCGACACCCGCAATATGTTGCGTGCGATGGCGTGGCAATCGAGTGTGATTGATACCACCAATCCAAATAGCATTGCCTGGACGCATCCGTTGCCGGATAAGCTGGAAGTCGACGCCGACATCCAAAGTACGACCAGCGATGCCCTCGGCAATACCCGCACCAACAATGTGGGTGAACAATCGCTGTGGCATGGGCTCATCGACACTTATGCACCACGGATTACCGATACCATTAGTGCGACGGTAGACAATACCTATACCTATACGGTCCACATCGACGAACATAATCCTAACCTCAGCCTGTTGCAAACCCCGTGTGGCACCCGCCTCAATGGCACGATGTCGCTGCCTGACTCACTGGGTTACCGCGTGCAAAGCAGCGGTTTTGATGGCTCGGTAATCCCCCAGACGCGGTTTAATGGTGACTGTGTATTGAGCAATACCCCTGACGTGGTGCAACGATTAACGCAAATCATTAGTGCTACTACGAGCATCGTGTTTGGCGATCGCTATGCGTATGTGGGTGGTGTGAACATGGTCAAGGTGGTTGATGTACAAAACGCCACCAACTTGATTCAAAACAACGCCAGTGTGCCCGGCACGGTCACGCAACTGCTCGTCAGTCGCAACAAAAACCGCTTGTATGTGGTGAGTACTCAGCCAGCGCCCACTCCGCGGGCAACGCTGACGATTTTTGATATTGCCAGCAATGGGACGGCCTTGCAACAGCGCGGCAGTGTGGTGATTCCGTTGGCGGCCAATGTGACGGTGACCAATAGCACATTGACAGATACGCAAAACGGTAGTGTCTATGCCGACCGCTATTTGCTGTTGCTTACCAATACCACCCCACAAAAACTGATTAGTGTGCTCGTCGAAAATCCCGACCAACCGACCCAAGTCACCACTACCGTTCTGAATACTCCCGGGTATGACATTGCTGCGAGTTATGATGTGGTGGCAATTGCCCAAGGGACTGCGGGTATCCGCATCTATCGAGTCAATGCCGATGGCTCGATGACATTTGTGCGTGTCATCACTGTCGACGGCTATAGCAATCGGGTATTGATTGATGATAAAAAACTCTTTGCGATTGTGGATGACGAATCAGCAGTCGATGCCAATAGCACACCAAACAAACTGATTGTGGTACCGTTGATTACTTCAGTAGCCAACGATATGGCCGTGTTGCAAAACTCATTGAGGAAACCTGGCGAATACGTGCATGTGGTTCCCACTGATCACGACGACGTGGCACCCTACCGGATTACCGATATTGCCCCATATATTGACGATGATGTGGTGCTCTTGAGCAAGGATGTCAGTAATTTGGCAAATGCCCGCTTGAGTATGGTGAGCACGGCAGGGATTACTCCGACGCTTCGGAGCGATACTGCGGTGGTCCAAGCGAATTTGCTGCGCATCGTGGCCCAAAACAACAATATTTTGACCCTAGCAACGAGCGCACCCAATGCGCAATTGCGGGCGTTTGTGGCCAGTGATCGGCGCTTTGTGACGCGATTGTGTGACATGGCGGGCAATTGTGGCACGGGTACCGCCAATAACTTTGACCCATTCCCCACCACCAATAACGTGTCAATTGTGAATCTTGCGAGTGCCTACAAAACCGCCACCACCAACACCTCCGTGCGCTTTGGTTTGCATGCAGAGGCGCCATTGGGGGTACGCACGATCCAAACTCAGATCGACAGCAATCCGGCGTTGACGGCCTGGACGAATCCCGATCAATCGCGCCTATTGTCGGCGGTCGAGACCACGCAAGCACCTGGGGTATTGAGCCAAGGCAACCATACAATTCGCGCTATCAACACCTACAACAATACCTTGAGTGCAGTGGCTGAATATTATGCGCCCATGACCAGTTTACCGTTGGTCGATGTGATGCACCCGGATACCTCGAGCCGTGCGTGTACCCCAAACTGCCCGACGATTAGTACTAATACGTTGGTGTTTACCCAGACCAACACGATTGATATTAACCACGATATCACTCAAGTTGCGGGGACGGCCAAATTACTCAGTATGAAGCTCAAAATTCCCGCGTTAGCACCTTCGGGACGGATTGTGAGCCTGCAACCTACTGCCCCATCTGCGCTGACGTTTTGGGTGGATTATGACGCCGGCGCCCAAGAAATCGTGGCCACCGTCAGAGACACGATTACTACCACCACCCGATTTGCTTGGCCAGATGCCCAATTCCACCAACTCACGGTGGTAGCTAACGCCATGAATAATTCGACGACGTTTAATTTGTATGTCGACGGTGTGCAACAAGAGGCGCTCTCCGCATCTGCAGGCAGTCGCTTCACCGCCGCCAAGGTGATTTTTGGCGCAAATGGCGTGAATACCGCCCCCACCGGCATGGTACTCGATGATGTGGCGTTGTTGTCCTCCCCCGTGACGGTAGATGAGACGCTCAATTATCGCACTGCAGTGAGCGAAACTGCCCTCCCGTTGATTGATGAAATATTTGACAAACAGAGTAGTTGTAGCAACTGCCCGACCATTGCCACTGGCACCCTGACGTTCCCACGTAGTAGCGATGGGTTAAATCTGGGCTATACGCTGACACAGCCAGCGAGCACGGCCATATCGGTCACGATGAAATTCAAAGTGGATAGTACGGCGACGAGCGGGCGTATCGCTACACTCCAAAGCCCGAATGCGAGTGCCTTGAAATTGCAATTGGACTATGATCAAAGTACGCATCGTGTGACGGCAACCGCTATAGCCAACAGTATATCCCAGAGTGTCTACACCACTACCTTGGTGACTGACTGGACAACGCTGAGTGTGCTGGCAGAGACTAGTGCCCTTACCACCACGTTTGTGCTGGCGCTTGGTGGGAAGACGGTTGGTACGATGGCGCTACCGGGACGGTTTACCGGTGCGGCGTTGTCGCTGGGTGCGATGCCGAGCGCGCCGGCTGCAACGGGCATGGCCATCGATGATATCGAAGTGGCCAATCCTGCCATTGCCAACAACGAAACCGTGGCGGTCAACCAAATTATGGCGTTGATGTCGGGTGATGTGATTACCCCGTATACGGTCAAAACGCCGATTTATTCATTTTTTGTGGATAATGTGGTGCCAAACATCAGCTTGGTCGATGATGTGATTGGGCGGATGCGCATGGTTGATGGCATGGTAAGTGCCCGCATGACGATTGCGGACATGAGTAATCTGACCGATTTGCAGATTATCAACACCGACACCAATCTGCGTATTCCGTTGTCGATGAGCCGCCCCAATCCAAATACCACGGCAGTCAAGGTGTTTTATCCAGAGGCGTTGCTCAACCAAAATCTGCAAACCTTGTCGCTCAAGATTACCACTACTGACAGTGCCCAAAACAGCATCGTACAAATCAAAACCATTGATGTAGACAACGATGCCCCGGTGTTGGTGGGTGGTGTGATGCGTGCCAAGGTAAACGGCAATGTGACGGCGTTGGGCGCAAGTAGCACGGTGACGCGCACTAGCGATCTTGATTTGCATGTGAAATGGACCAATATTACTGACCGTAAAGCGATTAGTTTGCGTCGACTCGAATATACCTACCAAACGATTAGCGATACGATTGCCGTCAATCAACTGATTACCAATACGAGTGCAGTGCGCACGAGTGCGATGATTGTCCCCGAGGGGAGTCGGGTGGATGCGGGCATCCGGCTGCGTGACGCCATCGATAACGAAGATTTCATCGCGTTGCCGCCGGTGTATGTGGATAGCGCGGTTACCCCCGACTACACCCAGATTAGCGAGAATCCCAACGACATTTACCGAGGCTGGTCAGGTCCGGCTGGCTGTGCTCTCAATGCGAGTGCCAACAGCGGCGCTCAGAAGTTTTTTGCAACCTGGGATAGTGCTGCCCTGCGCCTCAATTGGCAAGGCACGGATTGGGATAATGACGGCGACCTGTTTGTCTACCTCGATACCGTTGCTGGGGGGACGTTGCAACCCTATCGCCCTAGCAAATACGTGCATAGCGATGGTGTGGCAAATGGTGATGCGTTTGTGACGTTGCCGATGGATATGGCAGGTCGGGTAACATCGGTGAGTAGTGTGTCAGGCTTGCTCAACCAATGGCAAACCCGTCTGCGTGATGTGCTGCGTGGGACGCGCACGATTGCAGTAGCCGAAGGCGCAGATTATGTGATTCATGTGTCGAGTAGCAAATCGATGGAAATCCTCCGTTGGGATAACAGTGCCTGGGTTCCGGTCACTGTCGTTCCTGATTACACCGTTCCTGATTACACCGTTCCTAATTACACCTTTAGCATGCTCACTGGCACTGCCCAAACCGACATCCGGGTGCCGTTTAGCGCCATCGGTTACACCGTAGGGAGTCCATTTGGGATGGTGGCCTTTGCCAGCAAAGCCGACTACTTGTTGCCATGGGTGACATTCCCCACGACCAACCCCACGGCAACCACGCGCAGTAGCAACAAAATCACGCTGACGCCGTTAATCAACGGCTATCGCTGGGCTTCACTTACCAGTGGTGTCTGCCCACGCACCAGTGTGCGCAACCCCGACACCACCCAAATCGACGCATCGCTGAGTAGCACCCCAAGTGGGGTGACGCAGCGTACGGTTGCCGATGTGTTTACCAACACCAACCCTGACGCCTTGGCGAGTGCTATCGATCAAACTAGCGCCATGTGTAGTCAGTTGCCAAACGACCCATGGTGTACGACTGTGGCCCAACTCCAAGACACTGCTACTGCCGGCGCGGCCTTGATGAGTAGCTTGGGGAATACCCTCGTGACCCAACAAGCGCCGGTCATCGGCAAAAATTCTACGGTGAGTTATACCCTGACGGTGAAAAACCCCAGTAACCGCCCCTCGAAGCCACTGTATGCGATTGTGCAAACCTACGGGGGGATTTGGTTGACGGGGAGCATCAATGCCGCTACCAGCAACGGCATTTATGACGGTGGGTTGTATAGTTATCACACTGTCACAATCCCCGGCTATAACGACTTCCAGGTGGTCAAAATCGCTAGTATCCCGGCGAATAGCACTCGTACCATTGCCTTGGCAGCTAAAATCGACCCTAACAAAGCCCAATCATCCGGTTTCGATCGTATCAACACCAGCACTGTCGCCAAAATCGATGTGCGCATGGTCGATACGGCGGCCGTCACCACTACCGGCTCACTCGAATGGCTGAACACGGGGCGCACGATTGAATGGTTGAATGCCGGCCTGCGCATCGATACCCAAGCCCCCAGTCAAATTAAACCCGACACCCAGTTGGTGGTCGGCACTGGTGCGGTGCGTGTGACCGGTAGTGTCAGCGATGACTCGGCAGTGCCCAGTGTGGCACTGGAATATACCAGTAGCGTGAATGCGGTTGCCCAAGCAGTCAATTGTGGTGCTGCAGTCTCCGGTCGCTGGAGTTGTGCCGTGACCGTCCCCAGCACGGCCACGTACATCAGCTACCGCGTCCGCGCCGCTGACACCTACGGCCAAATGAGTCCGTGGAGTGCCTGGTACCGCAGTGTGGTTGACCGTGACACCCCGACGTTGGTATTCGATACCAATTCGAATAGTGCGTTGAATGCCGCCTATGTGGGTGGGTCGTCGATTAGCATCAGTGGACTCATCACCGATAGCACGACGACCGCCACCGTACAGTTCTGTGACGACCAACAAGCCGGCTGTCGTGCTATTAACCCCAGTAGTGATGCCATTGCTACGACGGCAACCTATACCACTACGGTGAGTAGCCCCAGTACGGCGATTGCTGCCCAACCCTGTAATGCGACGAGTTTCGACGGCTATACCGCCTACCCCATCACGGTGACTAACGTCGCTGATGGCCGGGTTGGCAGTATGACCGTGAGTGCCACGATTGCCCATCCCGCCGCCCAAGAAGTCGATTTGTGGCTACAATCCCCGTCAGGGACGCGGGTATCCCTGTTAACCTCGATGCGAGGTGCGGCTAATAATTTACGCGTGACCTTTGCGGATGATGCCACCAGCACCACCGCGACATTGCTCGGGTCTACCGGCTTGGCGGATGCCTACGACCGTGTACACCCCGATGGTAACCTCGCCATCTTGAACGGTGAAGCCGGTAGCGGTACCTGGAAGCTGTTGGCGTGCGACCGCAACACCAACAGTACTACCGGCACCATCAACAACGCCCAATTAGTCATCCAAACCAGTGGGGCTGCCCGCCATCAAGGTGCCGCCTGGAGCGGTACATTGGCCAATACCACGGGACAAGATGGTGTGGCGCGGCGGGTCCGCTTCTGGGCGGTCGACAGTGTCGGCAACGTTAGTGCCTCACGGAGTGCCGTGTTGACCATCGATACGGTTGCCCCGAGTCTGAATGTCACCCAAAACGATACCATCATCTTCCCCGGCGGGAGTAGCAATGCCTTCCAAGGCAGCGTCAGTGATGGTGGTACCCTCGATACGTTGCAAGCTGTCGTCACTAGTGCCACCAATGGCAGTACGGTGACCACCTATACCCTTACCCCGGTTGCGATAACCAGTATGGACATCCAACGTTTCAACTATCTCCAACAACGGAGCCTCAAGAACTACACTTGGAACATTACCCCGGCCCAATTGAGTGCGTTGTCTACAGGGCGCTATACGGTGCAGTTTGTGGTGCGAGATATGGTGGGCAATCAACGAACCAGTGTCGGGTATCCCTTTACCATCCCTGCTAAAGCGACGCCTGCACTCAACGACATCACGGTGACAGGGAGTACGGCCGCCAATGTCCAAACCATCAACACCCGAGTCGACACGGGCTATGCCAATACTACCATCGATGCCCAAATCGCTCTCGATAGTAATACCAGCACCTATACCGACACCACCACGGTGCATGGGTGGGCGTATAACGGGAGCGAAGATAGCACGTTGCAAGGAGCGATTCCGAGCGCCGTGCAATCAGCAAAAATCACCAAGCTCGAAATGAACAACGATTTCGCCGCCTTCCTCGACCAAGACGGCACGCTCCGCACTTGGCCGGTGGATGGACGTGCCGACCACATAAGTACGTCGAATCAAATTGCCGGTACGACGGCAATCACCAACGTGGTGCAATTCTCGATTGCTGACCAACTTGAATGGGACAACTACTTGCTCACGCTCAATGGCAATGGTGTCGTCCGCGAATATCGCCAGCCTGATGGGAATCCCACAGTGACGACTGCGGTGGTCACCATCAAAAACCGTAGTGGGCAAGGGGAAATGAGCAAAGTGATTGCCATGGACGCCGGCTATCGCCATACGCTTTTGTTGCTCCGTTCGGGTCAAGTTATCACCTGTAGCAATGAGACCGCCACATGTCAAGATACTGCCACCACTACTACTGCGGCCTTTGGTTATACGCCGGCTGCCGCCCGCTACGGGGTCACCCAAGTCCAAGCGGGTATTGACTTTAGTGTGGCGTTGCGCAGCGATGGCAAAGTAGTGGCATGGGGCGCTAAGGGTGATAAAGACCACGATCTTCACCATTTGGATATTCCATCGAATATCAAACCCGTCACCCAAATTGCTACGGGTGGTGACCATACGTTGGCACTGCAAAACGACGGTACGGTGGTGGCGTGGGGGGATAATTCGTCTGGGCAGACGACGGTGCCTAGTTCGCTTACCAATGTGGTTTATATCGCAGCGGGCGCCAATTCGAGTGCGGCAGTCACCCAAAGCGGGCAGGTGGTGGTGTGGGGTGAAAGCAGATTTACCACGGCGTCGACAGCCTGTTGTGCCAGTGCAATTGCGCTGAATTACGCCTACCGAAATCCCGCCAACACTGCAACTATTACCGCTCAGGTCATCACCGCCCATCAAACGGGGAGCCAGAGTAGTCGCACAGTGGTACCAGCGGCGGTGGCGATGCAACCGACGCGGATTGAATTCCGTGGCTTGATTCCGGGCAGGCGCTATACCTATACGCTGACAGTGCGGAATAGCGAGAATAGCGGGAGTCCGCAGGTGTACCAAGGAACGTTTACCAATAACTTAGCATTCAATCGTACGTATCTCCCGTATCTCCGTAAAGACAGTAGTACGACTGAGCTTGCAAGTAGTGGCCGGTAAGGAGTACGATGATGAAACAACATATTACTATTGCCATTATCGCAACGTTCATTATTTCGATTGTCATCGGTGTGGCACAAGTCGCCGCCACCAGTAATCGCATCATTGCCCTGCCCACCCCCCAGCGCCAAGCGTTGCAGGTCAGTGGTCAGGTAACGCCGTGGGGTGTGGCGGCGGACGGACTGCATGATCTACCCGCCGATGTCACGAGTAACATTCGCCAAATCGCTATGGGGGCACACCATGCCCTCGCCCTTACCACGTCGGGCACTGTCGTCGGCTGGGGGATCAATCTCAAAGGCGAGCTGACTATCCCCATCACGCTGGCTGATGTGATACAGGTGAGCGTGGGGATTTCGCATAGTGTGGCGCTCAAACGTGATGGCTCCGTGGTGTTGTGGGGTGATGCCGCCTCGAATAGCGTAACGCCGGCTACCACTGTGCCAAACGACGTCGTCCAAATCGCCGCCGGTGATCGCCATACGGTATTGTTGCGGAGCAACGGTACCGTGGTGGTGACGGGTGTGGCGAGTCAACGCACGATTCCGAGTGATTTGACGGGCAAAACCATCGTTGCCGTGGCGGCAGGGAGCGATAGCTCGCTGGCGTTAGACAATACCGGCACCCTTTACCAATGGGGTGGGCCGACGATTCCCACCCTGGTGACAAGTGATGTGATGGCAATTTTTGCCCGTGGGACGATATATGGAGCGGTACGGAGCAATGGCGATTTGATTGTATGGGGCAGTCCCGTCGCAGACTTGACGCCTACCGCCCCTGCCACCAGCATCGATAGTGCGACGACGGGCTGTCCGTGCCTACGCTTCCCCAATATGAGTGGCGTCCAAGATGTGGCAGTGGCACAATGGGGCATCGCATTGGAGCAACGCAGTGGGCTGGTGTTGGCACTGCCGTATAGTGGCGCCAGTGTCCCCAGTGATGTCCCGGCACGTGCCTTGCAATTGGGTATGCATCCAAGTAGTACTACCGGGTTGGTGTTGCAGCTTCTCAATCCACCGCCGATTCCGGTAACCAATACTGCCATTCCCCAATTGAGCATTCGCCTCCCCCAAGAATTCAATACTATTGGTAAAGTCAGTGTGTGGGGGGGCAGTAGTGCTATTCGCACGATTCCTAGTAACGCCCAAAATTCAGTCATCCAAGTTGCTGCAGGCAGTGGGCATATTGTGGCGTTGCGGAGCGATAGTGTGGTGGTGGCATGGGGTGACAACGATGCCGGTCAACGTACCGTCCCTGCCAGTCTGACCATAGTCCGCCCGTTGACTGACCCGTTGCGGGTGGTGGCGGTGGCCGCTGGCGCTAATTTTTCATTGGCGTTACAGGCGAACGGTACCGTCGTCGCCTGGGGTGATAATACCTATGGCCAGCGTAGTGTGCCACCTACGTTGACCGACGTCGTGCAGATTACGGCTGGGATGCGGCATGCGTTGGCGTTGCGCAAAAACGGCACCATTGTGGGTTGGGGTGACAACAGCTTTGGGCAAACTACCATTCCCCCCGTCTTGGGTGTCGCCAAAATCAGTGCTGCCGGTTGGCATTCGACTGCCCTGTTGTACAACAATACCGCGGTGGCATGGGGGCGCAACGACAGTGGTCAAACTAACTTGCCAATGCTTACCAACGTCGTTGATGTGGTGGCCAGCCACGGCACCACGGTCGAATTATTGGCCGATGGTAGTGTGGTGGTGACGGGTGACGCCAGTTTTGGCCAAAAAAGTAGCCCAACCGGGATATTTCAGCGGATTGGTGCCGGCAACTGTCATATCCTCGCAGTCGACAATCGTGGCCAAGTCGTCGGGTGGGGCTTGAATGCCGATGGTCAAACCACCGCCCCGAGTACCCTGCTCAATCCGTTCATGGTGGTGGGCGGCGGTGATTTCAGTGTGGCGCTGGCCGCCGACATCGTGAGTAATCCTACTGCGACGCCTACGGCGTCGGCTACTGCCGTCGTCAATATTCCCCTCGTGCCTACTTTTGCACCACTGACAGCCTATAGTGGCTATCGTGCGTGGGGACTCGGGGGGATTCCGGCCCTCACCGACAGCGATATTAGTAGTGTGGCAATTACGAGCGACACCATTGCCGTCGTGCATCGTGACAACACCTTGACACTCAATCAGTCAGGCAGTCCGACCACCTTGCCGGGCCCCGTCACTACAAACGTGCAATCTGTGGGTGTGGGCACTGGATTTGGAGCGGTGCTCAAACGTGATCACACGGTGAGCCTGTGGGGGACCGCCCCGACGATTCCCGCGGTCATTAATCGGAATATCAACGAAATAGCCGTCAATGGTGCACATTTGCTGTTGTTGAATGCATCGGGTCAGGTGTGGTCGAATCAATTTGATACCCGCAGTTCATTGGCCATGCGTCATATTGCTGCTGGCCCCGATTATGCCGTCGCCATCGGCGAAAACGGGCAACCCTATGTGTGGGCCCAAAACAATGACGAAGGCCTGCAAACCTTCCCACCTGCCGCCACGACACTGGTCGAAGTGGCCGCCGGTAGCTACCACATCGTCGCCTTGCGGGCCGATGGGCGGGTGGTGGCGTGGGGGGCTGCGACCCACGATGTGGGTCAAGCCGATGTGCCCTATCGGGCACTATCAAACGTCGTGGCCATCGCCGCCGGCGCCCAATTTAGCATTGCGCTGCGTGATGATGGTAGCCTAGTGGCGTGGGGTGACGTACCGGCAGGTACGACATCCCAGCTCAGCAACCTCGGCGCCGATCGCAATGTGGTGGCCCTTACTGCAGGCGCAGGGGCAGTCGTGGCATTCACAAAAGGGGCCGTAGTGGTCGGTACTCCCATGCCAACCCGTATCCCCAGTAGCACCCCGGTACGCATCCCGAGTGTGACACCGCGCATTTTTGACAGCGTCTTGCTATCCAATCAATTGGGCTGGTATACCATGGGCGATACGGCGCAGACTTTGCAATACGTGGGTGTGGCGGGTCCTTACCTGTGCACCGCGCCGTCGGCGTGCCCGCAAAGCGACCCCAACGGGGTGCGCCAACGGGCGGCCCGCTTTGCGGCAGCGAATGGCGACGAATTAACCAGTACCAGCAAATTGACATTGTCTGGCACCTCGTTTACGGTGAGCTATTGGATGCGCCGTGACCGCATCAATACCAATGATGTGGCATTGAGTCTGGGGACGCCCGCAATCCGTACGTTTTTGAGTATGGGATTTGATAGCGAAAACCGCGCTTACTGTAGTTTCTACGGGGATGATTTACGCAGTACGAGCTGGTATACCGACAACGATTGGCATCACTACGCCTGTACCTTCGACAAAACAACCTTGATCCGCCAGCTCTATCGTGATGGCATATTGGTTGCCCAAGACGTCGCGAGTGGGGCGTTTACGGCGCCGGCAGCGTCACTCGTGCTTGGTCGCCGCAGCGACAATGCCAGTGGTTTGGTGGGCAGCCTCGACGATGTGGTCATCCACAAAGTAGCCTTAACGAGCACTCAACTGCAAAACTATCCCAACCTGCCGAGTACGGACCGCATCGCCGACATTGGTTTTGATGACATCACGTTGCAGAGCAATGCCCCCAATCGCACCCGCTTGGGATGTCTGGTAGCGGTGCCTTGTCCTAACGTGGTATTTGATAGTCACGACGCACAGGCATTGTTTTTCACTGGTAGTGAACAACTGCAAAGTAGTGATACGCCGGTGTTGACCAACGGCTTCACGGTGGCCTATTGGGCCAAACGCACCGCCAGTAGTGCCAGCACTGTCGTCATGCATGGCACGACGATCGCCAAACGTTTTAGTGCGGGATTTAATGTCGACAACACGCCATATTGTGCGATTGGCACCACCAAAATCAGTGGAACGACCCCGAGCGATACCAATTGGCATCTATATGTCTGTGTGTTTGATAAAGCTGCCGGGAAATTGGGCTTGTCCGTCGACGCCCAACTCCCCCAACTCATCACCGCCACCTATGGTGACAGTGGCGCCGTGCTGGTCGGGCGGGCTCCTGAACCCAATACTGGCTTTCGTGGGTATGTTGATGATCTGGTGATTGTGGGGATGCCGTTGTCGCATGCGGCGATTGGGCAATTGTACAACAGTACCAATCCGGTGAGTCTCGTGTTGACTGCCACCCGTAATCCGGCATTGCCGTCATTGACTAGATCCCCGACTTTTACGACGGTGCCATCGATGACCCCACTGCCAACTATATTCAAAACCAAAACGGCGCTGGCAGCCACCCAAACCATGTCTATCTTGTACATTACTGCTACCAATACGCCGAGCCGCACCTGGACAGCGACCATCACCACTACACCCAGCAAAACGTTCACCAATACCCGTACGCTGACCCGTACCGCGACGGCTACGATTACGCTCACCCCTACGGCCTCGAACAGCCCTACGATTACGCCGACTCCTACGATTACGTTGACTTTTACCATAACCAACACGGCGACGGCTACTCCCAACAACGGGATTACCTATACGCCGTCAAATACCCGCACGCCGTTTATGTTGACGCGTACGATGCTGGCCCGTCAAAGCCCCACTTTTTTTGCACAAACCCGCACGGCTACTTGGTTTGCCGTCCGTGCTAGCCAAACGAGTGCGGCAGTGACCCAAACTGCTATCCCGACGGCTACCTACCAAGCCCGTTTGACGCAGACCGCCGCCGTGATTCAAACCTTGACTGCCTACCCAGTCCCGGCCAGCCCGACCCGCTCGAATACCCCCTACCCCTCGCCCAAACGTTAGCCTCCCCCACACAATCCCCCATCCTGCACGGAGCGTGATGGGGGATTGTGTGGGGATAAAATACTTCACATATACAAACAACATTACTATGATGCGACTCTTATTGATGAGTATGGATGTAAATATACTGACAATTAAATAGGACTATAGGTTGATTTTATGGCATTTTTTCTGTGAAAAATGAAAGAATAACCGTACACATTATGCTTGAGAAATGAGGTTTTATATATAACGACAGTTAAATATTTAGAAATAGTAAATGATTGACAAAGTAATAATTAAAATCTACAATTTATGCACAGAAGAATTAACGTGAGAATAATATGCTAAAGTTTCGTTTTCGTATTGCATGGCTATATTTGGCAATATTGATAATCATAATGCTCATTGGCTACACCCTCGTTGGTATTGTAAATAATTTATCTCCTGCAAGCCAAGCCAAAAATGCCTGGGAAATGGCCAAGTTGAGTGGTAGTTATTCGTTTCGCACAGATATTGACCAGCGGACTGCTCCGGTGCCAAATATTGCGAATTATGGGCGTCCCGCCCAACATACGCAATTACGCATCGAGGGACGGACAGACGAAGCGACGCAATCTGCAGAATTAACCTTGACCAATATCACGCCTAGCGGCGAATCGCATATGTACATCCGGCGGGTGCATGGGCGTACCTATGTGATGCGTGACGATGGCACCTGGCAATCAACACCCACTGATGCACTCGTCGGGCAATTGAGTGGGTTGACCTATTTGGCTGGCATGAAGGATGTGCGTGTACAAGGGGCCGCAGGATATGTGTTTGGTTTTGATGGCAACGCATTTACCGATCATATGCAACGCTTACTCCATATGGATGCACTGCACGGGATTACCTACAACGACCAAACATATCAGGCCGCCCAGTCCGAACAATTGCGGTTGAGTAGTGGCAATGGCCAATTACACATTGATTCCCAAGGACTGCCCAAGCAATTGGCGCTCCAACTGCTTTTACCGCAAACGGTGCGTGAGACGGCGACGAATCTCGATATTCGCATGGAGTTTTTTGGGTATGCCCGGACGGGGCTCGAGCTACGGGCATTGTGGAATCAGCCCTTGTTTGTGCTGAGTCGATATGTGGGCATCGATGCATCCAGCTTGCGGAGCTGGCTGATGGTGGCGTTGAGTTTGGCCGCAGTATTGCTCTTGGTTTCTATTATTCAGTTGTTTGGGCGGCGGATGTATTTGCCGGTGACCATGCTAGTGGTGGCGATGACTATTTATCAGCCATTTAGCAATATCCCGGTGACAAAGGCTGCAACGACCGCATCCAACCAGCCCACAACGCCAGCGCCACCACTGAGCACCCCCAAGGTGTTTAATCCGCTTGTCGCACCCCTAAATCAACCCATGGGCATTGCCCTGCCGGCTGCTGGTGTGACGAGCCCAAGTAACATGCAAGTCATCCCTGCGGGGAGATTGCGTGTGGTAGAAGCTGGGACAAATACTGATTGTAGTGCGCTAGTTGAAGCCGATAAAACTGCCGATACTGACAGTGATGGCCTTACCAACGATCAAGAATGTATCTATGGCACATCGCTTACGAATGCTGACACTGATAGTGATGGCCTAACTGACCTACAAGAAATCCGACTCGGAACGCAGCCTACCCACCAAGATACCGATAATGACGGATTGTCAGACTATATAGAAGTCACCGCCCCTACAATAATTGATGGGAATAAATATTATTCGTCACCGTTTGTAAACGACACCAATGGAGATGGGTTTAGTGATGGGGTGGAATGTGCAGAACGCTTGAAAAGCGCAACCCCAACCGCCGCGTGTTATGACACTGATAATGACAAAATCCCCAACTTCCTTGATAACGACGACGACAATGATGGCGTACCAGATAATACTGATTTGACTCCACTCAACAACAGCACCGCTGTGTATAGTGATGCAAATCCATATGGATTGGTCATCAATGGCTTGCCAGCCAACAACAAACCGGTGACGCTCGAGCTACAAATCCGCCCCACCGATGCAAAATTACTGTATGCCAATAATGCGATTTTGGACTGGCCAGGCAACGATAAAAACGGACGGATTCAACGGACAACGGACACCACATTTGCGAATACGACCAGTACGGATATTGTGACTCCAACGGGGAGCATCAATCCACTTGCAAATGACACTGCGTCGCAAAACGGCGATATCAAGGTTACTGCACTCCTCGAAATCCAGATTGATATTAGTAATGTGAGCAACGGTGATTATGGGAATTTGCCCGTATTGCCATGTAAGTCGACCAATACGTGTGCTGCCGATCAATCGCTCCGTCCGAGTTGGGTTGACACTACCAAACTTGCCCCATATGGAATTAGTGTGGGGTGGAGTTACGATACTGACGGTATATCAAATACCAATGAATTGACGTTGAATGTGCCACTCTCTACGGTTACCGATGATAGTGGTACCGCAGTCGCCTATGACGCGATTATGTATTATGCCAATAACCATGCGTGGGGGACATCCCATAAATATCGTTTGCAGTGGTTGATTTCATCACTCCAAAATCAATGTACCGACACGAGTGCAGCCTGTGACGACAGCAACCGCGTCGAAAAAATAAGCCGCGTGCATTCATACTATAGCGATTGGAAGTTGGCGGGGATTACTGCAACCGAGCAGAGTGGCGTAGATGCCGCAATTATCTACGAAGACACCAGTAAATCTGTAGTGAACAATCCCACTCAACGCCGTTTGAGCATTGCCCAAATCACTAAAGCATTGCAAATGCATTATCTCAATACGCCCTATTTAAATGTGACGGATAGTAACCCGCAGAAATCAATTGCGGGAATGTTTAATAATAACGCCAATACAAACATCTATGGCATCGATGGCACTGCCACGAAAGTATATACGACGAGTTACTCCACCGATAAAGACTTTATCAAAATCTTGGCAGAAGTGCCAAAATTGCTCAATGCGAATTTGTGTGCAACAAAAAATCAAGTCAACTGTAGCATTGTGAATGGCGTCAACACCCCCAATGCGACGGCCATGACTGCGTGTCAAAACGATACCTCGGTGATTTGTCGCCCGGGTATGATTGTGATGAACGAAGTGCGCAGCCGGCGGGCAACATTCGATAATACTACCACCCAGTTGGCGTTTTCGAGTGATATTGTTGTTGGTGCGTCACGCATGTTTTATGGTCAGATGTTTACGGTGAGTGATGGGCAGTGGAAGGCATTTAGCCAGAGTGATTTGGTGAATGAAATTGCCATTGCAGAGGCGAATATTCCAGCCCCAACAGCAGCGCCTGACACAACGCTCACGTTGTCCACATGGCAAACCTATTTCCGATTATTTATTCAGAGTTATATTGCCTCCTTTGCGCAGACCAATATTGCCATATTTATGCAAGGTACTGCAGACGCTCTCGCAAATAATCCACCAAGTAATCAGGTGGCTTCTGCAAATATCACGTGGGATAACGAAATTGTACAGTTGTGGCGTGTGTGGGGGACGATTATTGAACAAAGTACGAACGAGGACCCTCCCAATCAAACACAAATGGATAATACCGGTTATGCATCAAATAGCGGATCAAAAATTGTAGATATCATCAAAACCGTTGCGGAGTTTAATGCTGAAGCAGAAAATAAATTTGGTGTAAATAAGGAAACTGCGATTGCCGGGTTAGGGATCGCGGTGGCGATGGCCTCTATGGCTATTTCTATTGCACAATTGAGTGGGTCATTGACATCGGATGAAGATAAGCTCATTATTAACAACACCTTGGGGGGAGCTAGTTTAGCACTAGGGCTTTTTGCGCTTTATGAAGCTGTAAATGCGTACCGTGCCGTGACCACTGTGGCGACTACGGCAAGTGCTGCTGCGACCACCACGGCTACCACGGCTACTGCAGTAAATGCCGCGGCAAAAACCACCACGACCGCGGCAAAATTTGCCAAGGCATGTGCGATTGTGGGGGCTATCATCGCCGTTGCGGCGACATGGGTTGTTGCGGGATTTGCGATTGCCAATGCCAAATTTGCCTATCAAATTGTGAATGCCGTAGCCTCGGCGATTGGCATGACAATTGCGATTGTCGTATTAGCCGTGATTAGTTTTATTCCGGTGATTGGCCAAGTAATTGCAGCGGTTGTGGCGGTGATCGACGGTATTGCGGCAATTGCCTGTGCAAATTTATCGACACGCCAGCTACGGAGCACTGCCGCCCAATGGCTGTGTGGCGGGATTACTGGACTGTTAGCCAACTTCTTTACTTTTTCCAAAACATCCGTACTGGTTGATTCGGATGATATTTATTCGCATTATCGCAAAATTGAAGACAATTCAGCGCTCCAACATAAAATACAAGGATATGTAAAGGATAATGCCTTTGACTATACGCTGAAAGTCACCGATCACATCGCAAAAATGCCCTTTCCAGCCGCTTGGCAAGCGGTGTTTTATTTTTGGCAGTGGAATGATGATATCCGAAAAACATCATATCGCTATGCATTGGGAACAAGTGATGTCGATTTGCGTGGTTCATTTGATGTAGGTAGCGACTTTAACAATTGGGTTGCAGATAATGACACAATCGTCACTGATGACGAAACCTATACCTATACCTATAAAAAAGATGTTAATTTAATGGTGCGTCAACCATTTGCGACAACAGGTATCAATCAAAAATTACCAGATTTGTATCTTTCGAAAGCCTATAAAGTCCGTGAGCAGGTTTGCTTTACCATCCCGCTATTTTTGCTGTTTTTTGTGATACCTATCCCGGTCTGTTATTTACGCACGCATGATGCCAAAGAAAGTGGACTCGCAGTATATGAATCGGATAGTGTGATTAATGATATTTTCCCGACCACCATGAATGGCTTTATGACGATGAAGCCTGGTACGGCGACGGGACGGTATACATTTGCCTGGAATGATACTGCAAATTCCATCAAATTCCCCGATTTTGTTGATGCGGATAATGATGGCTTGACTGCCGCAACCGAAGTAGATATTGGCAGTCGCGATGATTTGTTTGATACCGATGGCGACGGGATTAGTGATAACCGTGAAAAATTACTCCAGACCTCACCGACAACTGTCGATACTGATGGCGACGGCTTGAATGATTATCAGGAACTACAATATGGCACTGATCCCAACAAAACCGATACTGACGGCGATGGCTTGCGTGATGGTGAAGAAATCGTCCGTGTCGAATGCACGTCTGTAGGAGTGAATTGTCATCGGGTGGGTGGCTGGGATGTCACCTACTTCATTGAAAACCGTGGTACGCCCCAATCCAATCCATTGGTGACGTGGGTGCAATCAGATCCCCTCAATCCAGATGCAGATAATGATGGGCTCATCGATTTACGTGAGCGGATTCTCGGGACGAGTCCTTTCGCCAAAAACAGCCCCGATATCGTGGGATTTGAGGATGTCAAGATCCACGACGCCTTATCAGCGCAGATGTTGTTGAATTTCGAAGATTCCACTGGTTCCCGCCTGATTACCACGGCAAATGGCACCGATAATGCGCCGGTGAGTTGTAGTAATAATATAACGGTAGTGGCTGATACCATCGATAGTCGGGCGACCAATTCTGCCACTTTTGGGACAGGTGGCTGTGTGGTGACCAATAGCGCCCCAGCGACGCAATTTAGTGTGGCGATGTGGGTCAAGTTTGCCACCGCAAACAGTGCGTATTTTTTCCAATCCAATAATATCAATCTCAATGTTGGCCCAGTGCCTGCATCACCACGCGCAAATACGGTTGCGTTGAGTAGCAGTGCTGTTTGGACGCATATTGCCGTGGTTTATGACGGTGAATTTTATATCATTTATCAAAATGGTGTTGAAACCACTCGTTATCGTGGCAGCGCCTATAGTACATTAGGTGACATAACGATTGGTGCAAGTGGGGTGAGCCTCGACGATGTGGCGGTGTTTGGTACGGCACTTACCCCCAGTGAAGTATTGAGTGCCAAGCGGGCTGTTTTGTATCAATCCCGCAAAACGGATATGGTACTGCGTCCAGGAGATCGTATTAGTACGCGCACGACGATTAGAAACAAATTACTTGGTCGTAATTTGAAAGGGTTAGCTTTTTATTCGGTGATGGGATCGCACACGCCGGTCCCCAATAGTAATCTACAAAGTTTCGCAGTGGCTGCCGATGCAACCACCCAATCCGAAACAACCTTCCTCGTCCCAGGGACATTGTTGCCGGGCACGGGAAATAGTGTATATGCCCAAGGATGTGTTTTCTCGCATAATCAGCTCTGTCTAAAACTCGACGATACGGTGGCAGGGACTGCCAAGTCGTTTAGTGATTTGTCTGCCAATAGCTATTCCATTCGCTGTGATAGTGCCGATGCCGGTAGTACGACGTGTCCGATTCTGAGCGATGGGGCATGGGATTTTCCGACAAATTCAGTCGCACGATTACAATTACCCACGTCAATTACCCAAGAATTATCAAGTCACGAATTTAGCGTGGGGATGTGGGTCAAGCTAACTGCCCCTCAGATTATCGCAACGCGGAGCTTGTTGAGTAGTACCGGTTTGCGATTGGGTTTGACCAATAATGTGCCGAGTTTTGGGGCGGCTAATACTTTATCTGGTGGTTCTGCAATCACGGATCAAACGTGGCATCACCTTGCGTATCGCCTGCAGAACAATCGGCGTGCGATCTATGTTGATGGTATCCAGGTCGCCCGCGATAGTGCGGCCATTGATGCAGTGACGTTGTCAACGGCAAATCCGCTCTATTTGGGTGCTGATAGTAGCAATAATCAAGCCGGTGCTTCGATTCGGGATGTACAGATCTATGCGACAGCCTTGACTGACACGCAAATGGCGGCGTGGGGGCGTAATTGCGATGACCCCTTGCTGGTGACCTGTATCAATCCCCAAAGTGAAACGGTTGATGCTTCGGTGTATGGTGGTGACCAGCAGCTTGGCATCACATATGCAAGTAATGCCTATACCTTTACTGCGGGATACGTCAACCTCTTCAACAACCACAATTTCACATTGTTGGGGAAATTTACGGCTACGGATGCCTGTAACAATCAAATAGTATTCCAAGCCACAGCCAATGCCGGGCAACAACTTGTCATTACATACAATCGTAAGGACGGCTTCGCATATAATCCCTGCCGAGTCCAAGTGAAATATGCCAATTGGATTGAGCCGTTGTCTACGACGTTGCTTGCCAACCATACGTATGTGATAGTGCTTACCAATCAGGTTGATCAAGATGTAAAAGGTGCCATTTACGACGATACGAGTAGTACGCCATCGTCGAGTTTCACTCATGCCGTGAGTCTAGCAACGGGAAATACATTAACCAGCGTCGTTGATCCCATCACCGTACCAGCCGGTGGACTCAGTCATGTCCGATTGTATGCAGACGCGATTGCAGACACGACAGCGGCCGCCATGGCAGGGTATCTGCTGAACAATCAGCCGAGTACGGCTATGCAACAGCCGCCGCGGAGTGATACGTTGACGGTGCGGAGCGAGGCCCGGGCAAAGGTTATCCAGACGGATACAAACTTTGAACGTGATCCATTAGGGAGTTCGAGTGATTTCCAATTGGCGTTTGATGAGCCGGCCTTGGCGACGACCTTTCAGGATGTGATTTCCACCACTAAGCAATTTAGTTGTGTCACTGCCCCATGTCCACAATCGGGTGTGCTAGGGGTGACGGGGAATAGTCTGCTATTTGTCAATACGGTGGCGAAGCAGTACGTATCAAGTAATAATGCCCAGTTGGATTTTTTCAATAAAGATCTCACGATGGATTTTTGGATAAAACCACTAGCGTATGGTGCGGCACTCGTCAATAATCAACGACTTGAAGTACTTGTTGATGCGGATGGCTATATCACGCTCAAACATGCGTATTGGGAAGCACGTCCTAATCAATCGACATTTCGCTGGCCAAATACCGCACTAAAAAGTGCTATTCCCGTGCGATTGGGACAATGGACACGGGTGACGGTAAATATAGAAAAGTCAAACCAACAAACAGATGTTACTGAATCGATTGCCATTAATGGCGCAAACTTGGTGACGCGTGACGTGGCGAGCAGTGCATATACGTCGCAAACACGTACTCAGAATTCAGAATTTTTGTTAATGAACCTCGGCTATGACTATCACGGGTATATCGACAACGTGACGCTATCCAATGATATGGCGTCGCCGAGTGCGATTAGTAGTCGCCCATTGACGGTGGCTCCCTCATGGGATTTACGGTTTGAAGATTACCTGTCTACCACCAGTATCATGACGGATAGCAAAGGTGTGACCAAATCGGTCACGCTTGGCTCCGTGATTTTGCCCGAAAACAATAGTACCCGTAGCGGGATTGCCCGCTATCAGGCGGCGGCATCGTGTATCGGGATTACGGCATTACCATGGGCTGCCTGCCCGATTGTCGATGTAGTCGGCCTAGCAGGTTTGGCTACGACATTTAATGGCACCAATACACTACTCAAAGTGGCCAATCCGCAGTCGATTATGGATAGCATCAAAAATGGTGGCACCGTACAACTTATCCTCAACCCACAAAACCAGGACAGTGTGGGTACGGTGCTGGCATATGGTGACTGGGCAAATGATGCCACGAACGGCCTGAAAGTCACGGTGGGCACCGATAGCAAAGTGACCGTGCAAATCGGGAGTAACAGTTATACGCCAGATACCGCGCTAGTACCCACTTGGAATGTGATTTCGTTTAATTTTGGTGCAAGTGGTTTTACGTACTATCAAAACGGCAATAAAGAAACGAACTTTACTGCTGGCAGTGCGTCACGCACGAGTAGTGTGTCGTTTAGTACAAACGCGAGTTGGCAAATGTATTTGGGGGGCAATCCGAGTGCCGCCAAACTGACGAGTAGTGCAAGTAATTTATTTAAAGGTGGCATTGACGACATCAGCTTCTTCCCAGAGGCACTACCGAGTTATTTGATGTTTCAATCGGCCCGTTTACAATCGGCACTGGGGATGGTCAAAAAAGAATTGGGAAGCTTTACCGTTGATGCTGATGCGCCGACAGCGGTCATTTCGAATCCGGAATATGCATCTGCCAACGGTATGCAATTCTTGGTCGATACGAGTGATACGACGTCGTTGATTGATGCGTTGAAGGTCAACATTGTCAAATCCACCGAACCAAGTTCGAGTGTATTGCTTACGAGTGTACCTATTTGTAGTGAACAACCGGTGAATGACCCGCGCAATGTAACCTATTGTCCGTTTGAATCCAAAACCGTGGAAGGCCGATATGATTTACTAGCCACGACCCAAGATGCGGTATACAACCAAGGAGTGAGTGGGCCAAATAGTATTGGGCATGGGACGTTTTTTGTGGATACCACGGCGCCCACGCTGACGCTTGTCCGCGTCCCCACATATACTACTACCTTGCAAGAAGGCACCAATAAGCAACTTTTGACCTTGCATATTCGTGCCACCGATCCTGCGTTGCGTGATTCGGGGAGCCCGAGTCACCGCGGGATTGGGGTGAAATCGGTAGAAGTGAACTTGCAGAGTGTGAATGGACAGTCAGTGGCAGGCTGGCAGTCAGCGACATTGTTGTCGAGTTCATTGGTGACGGCTACCACGGTGATTACGGGGACATGGGAAAGTCAGTTTGCCTTGCCGGCAGTTCCCAATGGCTATTACTTGGTGCAAGTCCGGAGTAAGGACGCACTCGATAATGCCATGGGCTTCGATAGTCAGCCACAATATGTAGCTGGGGCGAGTAATCCGATTGAAGTCGATGGTGCTCCCCCGCACGACGTCATCGTGAATCCATCACCACTCACCCAAAATTTATATATCGTTGGTCCAAGTACACTCGAAAACAGTACGCTGGTTGGGCGGGTATCAGATATTTATGATGGCCGTGTGGCGCTGCAACACAACTTGAGTGTCAAACTCGATTTTGATACGGTTAATGGTGCCAAAGCATTTGATAACCGTGTCAATACCCGCTACGTGAGTGACTGTGTCAATTGTCCTACGGTCGCAATCGATAATCAGCTCAACAACCAATTGGTGGCGCGCTTTAACATCGACGGTAATCAACAATTTATTACGGCACACAACGCAAATAACCTGTTTAATGACCTCTTTACGGTGGCGATGCGTATCAAAATAACCGATTCTGGCACGCTATTGAGTAGTGGCAACGCCAATAATCCACGGTTACGCATATTTGCGGAGCGGGTCACTGCTAATACATTCAAAATCAAGGCGTTCCGTGGCAATACGTCGCTATCAAGTGCCATTGTCAATGCCAACACGTGGTATGGGATGATTTATACCGAATCACAACAAGTGATGAGTATGCAAACGGGAAGTGTTGATTATCTGAATTGGTCTGACAGCAGTATCATCACCAAAAGCTTAAAATTGGCAACTACCCCCGATCAAGGCAACGATTTGTTGATTGGGGCGGCTCAATCAAGTACGAGTAACAACCTTGTCGAAGACTACTTCCGTGGCTATATCGATGATGTGATTATTTCCAATGACTACTTGACGGCCAATGATTTGGTCGGGAATAGTATTGCGCGTGGTGCCGGAACCCTTAGCCACCAAACGCGGTTGGCGGTACGTGATGATGGATTTGCCGATGTTGACGGATTGGCAGCCCTTACGGACTTTTTTGTGCCAGTCAATCAAGCCAAGCTCCCCGTTGTTGATGTGATGAATTCACGCAAAAGTGTATTGTGTAATGGCGAGTTGACCTCTCCCGTGTCGACATGTCCAACCATCACGCAGGGCTTTACTAGCAATGCCATTAGTTTTGCAGACGAAAACCAAGGTGTGTGGCTGGGGTATGCAATTACCCAGAGTGTGAACTCAAATATAACGTATAGCCTGCGAATGCGGATTCCCACTGATGCGACGAGTGGGCGGATGGCCACTATTGGAAATAATTTGCTGGCATTGAGTGCCTTTGTTGATTACAACGCTAATCTCGGCCAACTGACTACCACGATTAGTGCGACGAATGGAATTACGTCGGTGGTCGCGCTCGAGGTCGTCGATAACCAATGGCATCAACTGACGCTTGTGTCGACTGCCGATAGTAGCAACACCACGCTCGCCGTGTACTGGGATGATCGATTGATTGGTACGACGGCAGCGGCGAGTGGGCTCTTTCGCAACGCCGCTATTTCTGTGGGGGCAAGCTATCATGGTCGGGCTGCCAAAAACGCCATGGTAGATGATATCGGATTGTTCCACACGGCATTGAGCCTGACGCAGATTCGCGCATTGGCATTTGGCTATGACCCGGTCTATATCGAAACCTTTGATGAAATAAGTGACAATGCCACCGGCACGGTACTTGATGAATCATTGTTCCAGCAACCGACCAGTTATACCGATGTGAAAATCGGTACTGGCATGGTGGGAGCTGGTTTGTTGTCACGGCAAATTCCCCAAACGGTTATCCATCGTGATGACCGTGGCTTAATGGTTATCGAGCCAAATCAGCCCTGGGCGTTATCACTCTGGCTGAATTTCGCCAATGCGAATGCCACTGGTACGATTTTGCAGAGTACCACACCATATACCTATGGTTATACGTTGGGGCAATCAGGGAATAACCTGACATTTAGTCATGCGGGTGTGAGCATAGTCTCAAATACAGCTGTTACTCCCAATGTGCCCACCCATGTGGTGGTCAACAGCGATGGCTTCACGATGACAATGTACATGAATGGGACCGCGGTAGGAAGCACGGCGGTATCGAGCAACATGCGCACTACCCCGCTCTTCAAGGATATATCCTCCACTGCTTCTGCATCGAGTGGGACGGCTAGTAATGCCAATGATGGAAATGTTGCGACGGTATTTACGACGAGCGCAGAAAATGATCCATGGTGGCAGGCCGATTTGGGCAGTAGCCAGCAGATTGATCGGATCATAATCAGGAATCGTACAGACGGGGTTGCCACCAATCTGCATAATTTGCATGTACTCATTGCAGATACGGCGCTTGGATATGCCGATGCCGACCAGGCGAATTGGACGCAATATATTGCCAATCAGATTGGGGCATTCGTGGTATTGACGTTGCCCGCTGGGACAACTGGTCAGTATGTACGATTACAAATCGAAGGCACCAACGAGACATTGGCGCTGAGTGAGGTCACCATCCAACGCGCCCCGGTGGTAACGATTACCAGCAATGTTGCAGATGTCGATGATGTACGCGTCTATCGCCATGCGCTGACACCAACAAATATTACCCAGTTGCGCATCATGGGTTGGCAAGACAGTACATTGACTCCCCGTCAAGATGGCTTTGAATGGCGTAAAAAAATCGATGACAACATCGAGGTTGATGCCACCATTCAAAGTATGACCGTTGATCAATTAGGGAATTCTCGGGCCAACAACATCGGTGAACAAACATTGTGGAGTGGGCTCATCGATACAATGCCACCTCGGATTACCAGTAATGAACAACCCATCACCGATACCGATCAGTATCGTTATACGGTGAGCATTGACGAACACAACCCCAATCTCAATCTGTTGCAGACGCCGTGTGGTGCACGACTCGATTACACCACGTCATATCCCAATTCATTGGGCTATCGTGCTCGTAGTAGTGGCTTTGATGCGTCAATTATGGCGACTACCCACCTTGAGGGTGGCTGTGTATTGAGTAATACCCCTGATGTAGTAAAACAGCTCACGGAATCGATTAATGCAACGACCAGTATGGTATTTGGGAATCGGTATGCATATGTCGGCGATATCAATCAAGTAAATGTAGTGGATGTCCAAAACGCCACCAATCTTGTGCAAAGTAGTGCCACCGTCAATGGGACGGTGCAAGAATTGGTGATGAGTCGTAACAAAGATCGACTCTATGTGGTGAGTACCACCAATGGTGCTGATTCGCGGGCAACGGTGACTATTTTTGATATTGCCGAAAATAGTATGGTGTTACAACGCCGTGGCAGTGTGGCAATCCAATTGGCGGCGAATCAAACGGTAGCAGCTAGTGCATTGACGAGTAGCTTTGATGGTAGTACTCATAGTGATCATTACTTGTTGGTGATGCTCAATACCGCCACGACCCAACAACTAATTAGCGTACAAGTTGGCAATCCGGATCAACCCACCCAACTTACTACGACGGCACTACACACCCTGAGTGTCGATATGTCTGCAAGTTATGATGTTGTGGCAGTGGCTCAAGGTGATGCAGGTGTGCAAATTTATCGCGTAAACGATGATGGCACCATGACTGCGCTCATTGCGGTACAACCACCGGGATATAGTAATCGAGTCATCATCGATGACAAAAAACTCATCATCATTAATGATGATGAGCCATTGTCATCCACCGCAATGTCTCCCAACACGATGATTATCGTGCCGTTAATCGATACGATTGTGAATACCAAAGCCCAAGTCTATCAATTACTCGAAACCCGGGCGAGTTATGTGCCGGTAGTGCCGACCGATACCGAAGATAGCACCGTTTACCGCATCATTGATATTGCGTCTTATTTAGCAAATGATATTGTGATGATGAGCCGTGACATGAGTAATAATACGAAATCACGGCTGAGCATTGTGAGTACCGATGGAATTACGCCCACATTGCGGAGTGATGCGGTAATCAATCAACCTAATTTGCTCCGCGTTGCGACCAACAATAACAACATATTGACGCTCGCCACAGATTCCCGCACTGCAAGACTAACCGCTTTTGTGGTGAGTGATCGGCGCCTTGCGACGCAATTGTGTGACCAAGCCGGGAATTGCAATCTCGGGACGGCATCGACGGTTGACCCATTGCCTGCGCCGAATAATATTTCCATTGTGAATTTGACCAATGCCTACACGATGACGACTCCGCTGGTGACCTTCCACGCCGAAGCACCCACCGGGGTACGTCAGATTAATACCCAAATCGATAATAGGGTTCCCAATCAGGTTTGGACACAAGCAACAAGTACAGGGCTTCCCAAAGTAGAAGAAACCTATGTATTCCCGGCAATGACACAAGGGAAGCATACGATTCGTGCAATCAACACCTACAACAACACCTTGAGTGCAGTGGCCGAATATTATGCCCCTATCACCACAACCCTGCCACTCGCAGATGTGATGCATCCCCTGCAAAAAAGCCTGGCATGCACACCTAATTGTCCAACCATCAGCGCCAATACGTTGACATTTACGCAAACCAATACCATTGACATTAACCACAACATTAGTCAAGTTGATGGGACGGCCAAATTGTTGAGTATGCAGCTCAAAATTCCCGCATCGGCGCCATCGGGACGGATTGTGAGTGTGCTCCCAACGGCGGCGACAGCATTGGCGTTTTGGTTTGATTATGACGCAAGCACCCAAGAAATCGTGGCGACCGTCCGTGATGCAATCACCACCACCGCCCGATTTCGTTGGCCTGACGATCAATTTCACCAATTGACGGTGGTTGCCAATGCCATGAATGGCGTAACGACGTTTAATCTCTATCTCGACGATAGTCAACAAGAGGCGCTATCAGGTTCTACAGGGAGTCGCTTCACCACCGCCAAGGTGATTTTTGGGGCAAAGAGCGGAAGTAGTACTAATGCCGTGGTAGGGATGGTGATTGATGAGATTGCCTTGTTGTCATCCGCGGTAGCCGTAGACGAGACAATCGATTACCGTACATCGGTAAGTGATAGCACATTCCCATTGATTGATGAAATATTTGACAAAAAAAGTAGCTGTACCACTTGTCCGACTATTGCCAATGGGACTTTGACGTTCCCCAGTAATAATAATGGCATTAATCTGGGGTATAGGTTGACGCAACTCCCAAGTACGGCCAAATCAATTAGTATGCGACTGATGGTGGCGAGTGCAACGGTGACTGGGCGGGTTGCGACGCTCCAAAGCAGCGATTCTAGTGCGTTGCGGTTGGGGATTGTCTATGATCAGAGCACCAATAAATTAATCGCTACCGCCGCTGCAAACGGCTCCACCCAAAGTGTCACCACCACCACAACCATGGTGGCAGACACGTGGGCGACCCTGAATATACTGGCACAGGCAACCGATAGCACTACAACATTTGAATTCTCACTGGATGGGGTTGCATTTGGCAAGATTGTGTTGCCAGGGCAATTTACCAATGCGGCGCTATCACTCGGTGCAGTAGCAACTGCCACCGCCGCAACGAGGATGACCATTGACGATATTAGCGTATCTAATCCAGCCATTGCCAATAACGAAACCGTCGCAGTGAACCAAATTATCGCATTGATGTCGGGTGATGTGATTACCCCACAAACAATAATTACTCCTGTGTACGACTTTTTTGTGGATAGTGGGAATCCCCAGATCCAACTGATTGACACGGTGGTTGGTCTGAATCGTGTGATTGATGGGATGGCTGTTGCCACAATGGTGATTACTGATGTCAGCGATTTGGTTGACTTACAGATAACCAACACCAATACCAACAGCCAGATTCCTTTTTCGATACAGCAAAACAATAACAATCAAACCAGCGTGAAGATTTTTTATCCGCAAGCCATGCTCAATGCAGATTTGTTGCCATTAAAAATCGTCACCACCGATAGTGCCCAACACACGACCACGTTTGTGGGTTCTGTCATCATCGACAACGATGCCCCGGTACTTCAAGGTGGTGTTGTGAACGCCAAAATTAATGGGGTCAAAACGGCACTGAGCAACAATGCCACGATTACACGCACCAACGACCTCGATTTACATGTGGCGTGGTCAAGCCTCACCGATCGGGTGGCGGTTGCATTAACCCAATTCGAATACACCAAACAAACCATTACGAACACGATATTTGTGAGTACGACGCAGATTACTGGAATGCGCGCGCCTGCAATCGATGCCCCAGAAGGCAGTCGAATTGTACCCAGCATGCGCCTGCGTGACACCATGGGCAATGAAGGGGTGGTGACACTGCCGACCGTATATGTAGATAGTGCCGTGACTCCCGATTATACCCAGATTAGTAGCAATGCAAATGATGTGTATCGTGGTTGGTTGCAAAACGGTTGTGCGGCAATGGGAGTAAACGCAGACCAGACGCAGCGCTTTGCGACGACATGGGATGCGAATGCGTTACGTCTGAATTGGCAGGGGAGCGATTGGAATATCGATGGAGATTTGTTTGTCTATTTGGATACCGTCGCTGGTGGCACGATTACTCCCTATATTCCAAGTAAATTTGACCGGGTACTGAGTGACAAAATTGCCACTGGCGATGCATTTGTGACCCTCCCCATTGATATGGCCGGGCGCACATCAGCCGCAGGTACACTCGGTCTGTTTATGAATAAATGGCAACAACAGTTCCGCGATGTCCTGCATACTGGGCGGTCAAGTAGCGCCGTGGAGGGTGCTGATTACGTAATCTATATGGGGCGTAACGACACGATTGCGGTGTTGCGCTGGGATAGTGTGAGTAGTGCGTGGGTCGCTGTTAATGAATCACCAAGCATGAAATATAGTGTGGTGAATAACATCAAACAGACCGATATTCGGGTGTTGTTTCGTACGATTGGCTATACCGTAGGAAACCCAGTTGGGATGATGGCCTTTGCAAGCAAAGAGAATTATTTGCTGCCGTGGGCAACCTTCCCTATCAATAACCCCACCAAAAACAGCCTAGGGACAAACAAAATCACGATAACCCCTCTGCTGAACGGGTATAGTTGGGCATCGCTCGGTAGCGGGGTATGTCCGCGTACCGCCGCCCGCAACCCCGACACCACCCAAGTGCTGGCCAGTCTGGCGAGTAATCCAAGTGGCGTGTCAACCCGCGCTGTCAATGATGTGTTTGCAAATACGCAGCCAGATGCGATTGCTGAAGCGATTGATCAGACGAGTGATATGTGTGCCCAATTGGCGACTGATCCGTGGTGCAAAACAGTGAGTCAGCTTGCCGATACCGCGGCGGCAGGTGCGGCACTTATCCCCCAATTGACAAATGATTTGGTGACGCAACAGGCCCCAGTGGTTGGCCGAAATTCGCTGATAACCTATACGTTGCAATTACAAAATCAGAGCAATAAACCGACTAAACGCATATATGGAATTGTGCGAACCTATGGGGGGATTTGGCTGACCGGGACGATTAATCCCAATGCGACGAATGGAGTGTATGACGGCGGGCGCTATGATTATCACACCGTGACGGTCCCCGAATATGCCGACTTTCAGGTGCTCAAAATCGAAAGTATTCCGGCCAATAGTAGTCGCAGCATTAATGTCACTGCCAAAATAGATCCGCTCAAAGCACAATCATCGAATTTTGATCGCCGCAACACCAGTAATGTCGCCAAAATCGATGTACGTTTGGTTGATACTGCCGCCATCACCAGTACCAATTCGCTGGCATGGTTGACGACGGGACGCACCATCGAATGGGTGAATGCCGGTCTCCGCATCGATACTGAGGCTCCTCGGCAAATGAAACCAGATAACCAATTGGTGGTGGGAGCGGGGAATGTGCGCCTGACGGGGAGTGTGACCGATGATTCGGCGGTACCAGTAGTCATGCTCGAATATACCAGCAATCTGAGTCCCAGCGTAATTGGAGTGAATTGTGGCGCTGCAGTGACTGGGCGTTGGAGTTGTCCAATCGTGGTACCTCGTAGTGCGGCGACTATCAATTATCGGGTGCGTGGGAGTGACAAATATGGCCAGATGAATGCATGGAGCGCATGGTATCGGAGCAGTGTCGACCGCGATAAACCGACGTTTGTACTCGATACGATTTCGAATAGTGCGTTGAATGCGACTTATGTAGGTGGGAGTACGATTAATCTCAGTGGGGTGCTGACCGATAGCACCACGACTGCGGCAATCCAATTTTGTGATGAACAACAAGCCGATTGTCGTACGATTGTGCCAAGTGATGGTGCGCTTACGCAGACCTCCAGTTACACCACGAGTGTGGCAGGTCCTGTGACTGCCATCACCGCCCAACCATGTAATGCCACGGCCTTTGACGCCTATACGGTCTACCCCATCACCGTCACCAACGTGGCGGATGGTCGAGTGGACACGGTGACGGTCAATACGACGTTGGCGCATGCAGCAGCCCAAGACATCGATTTGTGGTTGCAATCACCATCGGGGACGCGGGTGGCGTTGTTGACGTCGACCCGTACCGCTACAACCAATGTCCGGGCGACATTTGACGATACTGCTATCCGCACAACCACAAGCATTAGCGGTACTACCGCACTGAGCGATGCATACACGATTGTCCGTCCTGATGGTGTACTCTCCACATTTACCGGTGAAGCAGCATCTGGGACGTGGCGATTGCTGGCTTGCGATCGCAACACGGATGGAGTCACGGGCTCCATCAATAATGCCCAAATAACGATTGCCACCCGGAGCGCGGCGCGTCATCAACAAGCCGATTGGAATCTCACGCTGGCAAATACTGCGGGTCAGGATAATGTGGCCCGGACTATCCAATTTTGGTCGGTTGATGGCGTGGGGAATGTGAGTAATGCCCGGATTGCCGTCATGCAAATTGACACTGTGGCTCCTACCCTCGATGTCACCCAAAACGACACTGTCGTATTCCCGAGTGGCAGTGCCAATACATTCCAGGGTACGACGAGTGACGGTGGGACATTGCGTAGTCTGCGTGCTAACGTCTATGACACGAATTCCCTCGTCACCACAATTGATTTAATTCCTGTGCAGATGAGTAGTAGTGAGCTACAACGGATTAATTATTTGCAAAACCGCGCAATCCGTTACTATACGTGGACACTGCCGGCAAGTGAGCTTAGTAGTCTCGCGAGCGGCACATATACGGTGCAATTTGTGGCAAGTGATGTAATTGGCAATCAACGCACGAGCCTGCCGGCCACGTTTATGATTCCCACAAAAACAGCCCCTGCATTTAATGATGTGCAGGTTATCAATAGTGCTATCGTGAACAGCCAAACAATTCGTACGCATATTGACACGGGATATAGCGATACGACAATCAGTGCACAGGTGGCGTTGGACAATGACGCCAATGTCTATACCGACACGACCACAGTCAAAGGGTGGCAGTATAACGGGAGCACCGATACGGTACTGCAAGGTGCGATACCGTCCACTATTCAAACAATCCCCATTACTAAACTAGAGATGAACAATGACGTTGCTGCCGCACTTGATCAGTCTGGCACCTTGCGGACGTGGGCGGTAGATGGCCGTGCAGATCATATCTCGACTGCAAATCAGATAGCTGGTCTGACGCCCATCAATAATCTGGTACAGTTTTCGATTGCCGAACAGCTCATGTGGGATAACTACTTGTTAACCCTTGACAAAAACGGAGCAGTGCGCGAATATCGCCAGCCTGATGGGGTGGCCAGTGTGGTAGACAATCCGGTCGTTATTCGCAACCGCGCAAATCAATTGATTACCGACAACATTGTGGCAATCGATGCGGGCTACCATCATACGCTGGTATTGCTCCGTTCAGGTCAAGTGATTACTTGTAGTCATACGACTGCGACCTGTAAAGATGAAGCAGCAAATAGTACTGCTGTCTTTAAATCGACTCCTGCAACTGCCCAATATGGGGTCACCCAAATTCAAGCAGGGATTGATTTTAGTGTGGTGTTGCGCAGTGATCGCAAAGTGGTGGCGTGGGGTGATAGTAGCTACAACCACCTCGCGATTCCCCCTGGCATCAAACCAGTGACGCAGATTGCCGTGGGTGGTGATCACACACTTGCACTCCAAGACGACGGCACCGTGGTGGCGTGGGGTGACAATAGCCAAGGGCAATCTACAGTTCCGAATGGGCTTACCGATGTGGTATATGTCGCTGCAGGTGCGAATTCAAGTGCGGCGGTCACACGCAATGGTCGAGTCGTTATTTGGGGGGAAAACACCTTTACGATGACAGCACCGAATTGTTGTGCGAGTGCCATTGCAATGAATTACGCATATCGTGATAATCAAAATAATCAGGTGACTGCGCAAACCATTACCGTCCACAAAACGGGCGTGCAAACAATGAGTGCGGTTATTAACGCTGCTACATTCCCGTTGCGTTATGATGTGCGCTTTAGTGGTTTGATTCCTGGTCGTCGTTACCGCTATACCCTGACCCTGACCAATACCCAAGGAACACAAACGTATAATGGCGTGTTTGTGAATAATCTGGTGTTTAACAAAATTTTCACCCCGTTATTACTGAATTCAAGCCCGGCCATACTGCCCCTCGTGAAAGGGAAGTAGGAATAACGATGATGAAACAACGCTTTATATACGGAATCATCGCGGTGCTTGTATTGCCATTACTCATTGGAATTACAAATGTAACTGCCTTGACGAGTCGCATCATCGCAGTGCCAACACCGCAACGAATCCCGTCTGCTACCAATGGTCACGTGACGGTGTGGGGTGATGCGTCTGCGAGTTTGCATAATTTACCATTACTAGCCGCCACCGATATACGCCAAATCGTCATGGGTGCACATCATGCCATTGCCTTGACGAAAACCCAAAAGGTCATCGGCTGGGGTACCAATTGGAATGGTGAATTAACAATCCCTCCCACCTTGGCAGATATCGTGCAAGTCAGTGTCGGTATTTCGCATAGTGTGGCATTACAACAAAACGGCACGGTGGTGCAATGGGGCGCTGCGTCATCAACGATTGCCGATGTTCCACTGCCGACAGATGTTGTCCAAATCGCCGCAGGCGATCGACACACCGTGTTATTGCGGGCCAATGGCACGGTCGTTGTAACCGGTTTGGCGAGTCAACGCGTCATTCCTAGTGAATTAACCGGCAAAACAATTGTGGCGGTGGCAGCTGGTGCAGATAGCTCGCTCGCACTTGATACGACCGGTACGATCTACCAATGGGGTGGCGTCGCTATCCCCACCGTGGTAAGTAGTGATGTAACGACGATTTTTGCCCATGGGCATATATATGGCGCTGTCCGGAGCGATGGCACCCTGATTCTGTGGGGTGACGTCGCCGATTTAACCCCGACGACTCCTGCCACACTAATCGACAACACAACCACTGGTTGCCCGTGTGTCAGCTTCCCCAATATGAGTGGGGTATTGGATATGGCGGTGGCGCAATGGGGCGTGGCATTGGTGCATCGGAGTGGACTAGTAACGGCTATCCCCACCAGCACCACAACGGTACCGACTGATATTCCGGGGCGTGCCATACAGCTAGGTACATACTATACGCACAATACGGGTATCGCGCTACAGTTACAAATTGATCCAACGCCTATCATTACCAATACCCCTATTCCCCGTTTAGATATTCGATTGCCCCAAGAGCTAAATAGCATCGGCAAAGTATACGTGTGGGGTGGCGACAGCGCCGTGCGTACAATCCCGATAAGTGCCACCAACAACATCATTCAAATCGTCGCTGGTCGTGGACATATTGTGGCATTGCGGAGCGACAGTCGTGTGATTGCGTGGGGCAGTAATAATGCCGGACAAATCGATGTGCCAACCAGCCTTACCCAAGTACTCCCACTCACATCACCCCAACGGGTGATTGCGGTGGCGGCTGGTGCGAATCATTCGTTGGCATTACTGGCCAATGGCACCGTGCTGGCCTGGGGGGATAATAGTTACGGCCAAAGTAGCGTACCTGCAGGGCTCACTGACGTGGTGCAAATCGTGGCCGGCATTCGTCATTCGGTGGCACTACGCAAAAACGGTCTGATTGTAAGCTGGGGTGATAATACCTTTGGGCAAACCAATGTCCCTCCGCTCTTAGGAGTTGCCAAAATTGCTGCGGCGGGTTGGCATACGGTCGCCTTGTTGTTCAACAACAAAACAGTCGCATGGGGGCGGAACGACAAAGGCCAAACGGCGTTGCCCGTGATTACCAATGCGGTCGATATCGCGGCGAGTAATGGGAATACGGTTGTGTTGGCAAATAATGGCACCGTCCAAGTATTTGGGGATGCCACATTTAATCAAACTGATGTCCCTGACGATCTGTATCAACGCATCGGTGCAGGCAATTACCACATACTTGCGGTGAGTAATCGTGGCCAAGTGCAGTCATGGGGGCTCAACACCAATAATCAATCGACACCACCGACCACACTCCTCAATCCGTTTATGCTGGCTGGTGGCGCCGACTTTAGTGTGGCATTGGCAGTCGACCGGGTAAATGTGGCCACTCCCACCAGTACTGCTTCGGCGACCCCGTTTCGTAAAGTACCATTAGTACCGACATTTGCACCATTGCGCACATACACGGCCGCACATAGTTGGGGGCTCGCTGATATTCCCGCACCAAGTGACAGCGATATCAGCGATGTGGCAATCATGAGTGACACCATTGCAATCGTGCATGGCGACAATACCCTGACCCTCAATGAATCTGCCAGCAATACCCCACTATCATTGCCGGATGCCGTGAAAAATGCCGTGATTGCGGTAGGGGTAGGTGATGGATTTGGGGTTGTGCTCAAACGTGATCATACCGTTGTTGCCTGGGGAACCGCCCCGACGATTCCGCTCGAGGTAAATCGTAATATCAACGAAATCGCCGTGAACGGGTCACACGTGATGCTCATGAATGCCGATGGGAATGTCTGGTCCAATCAATATGTGATTCCGGCACCGCTGCTGGCGCGCCATATTGCGGCAGGGCGCAATTATGCGGTGGTGTTGCGTGACAATGGCGTCCCCCAAGTCTGGGCTACTGATAACACCGATGACGTTTCGCTCGTGCCTGACGCAGCCCAAAACATCATCGAGATTGCCGCAGGGACGTACCATGTACTTGGATTACGTGCCGATGGCCGGGTCATCGCATGGGGCGCCACAGTGCACGACTTCGGGCAAGCCGATGTGCCCTATACGGCACAGACCGATGTGGTCGCGATTGCCGCCGGCGATCAATTTAGTATCGCCCTCCGCAACGACGGACAAGTGGTGGCGTGGGGTGACGTCCCCGTCGGCACTGCTCCCCAAATCAGCGATTTGTCGGCGGCTCGCAATGTGGTGGCGTTACGGGCTGGTGCCGGGATTGTGGTGGCATTGAGCAATGATGCCCCAGTGGTGGGTACGACGATGCCGACACGTATCCCAACCCAACTCCCGATTCAGATCCCCACATTGACTCCGCGTACGAGTGATGTCAATCTGATTGCGAATCTGCGTGGGTGGTTTACGATGGGCGACGAAGCGCAGTCGTTGCAATACGTGGGTGTGGCGGGTCCTTACTTGTGCACTGCGCCGTCGGCGTGCCCGCAAAGCGATCTCGCAGGGGTAGATAAACGCGCGGTACGATTCAATGCAATCAATGGTGATGAATTAACCAGCACTGCCAAAATTAATTTGAGCGGCACATCGTTTAGTGCGAGTTATTGGATGCGACGTGACCGTATCAATACCAGTGACGCCGCCTTTAGCGTCGGCGTGCCTGCCAAACGAACGTTTTTGAGTATGGGATTTGATAGCGAAAATCGCGTGTATTGTAGTTTTTTTGGTGATGATTTACGCAGTACGAGCTGGTATACCGATCAAAATTGGCATCACTATAGCTGTACGTTTGACAAAACAACGCTCGTCCGCCAACTCTACCGTGATGGGGTCTTGATTGCCCAAGATGTGGCGGGCGGAGCGTTTACTGCGCCACCATCTGCGTTGGTCATCGGTCGTCGCAACGATAATGCCAGTGGACTGGTGGGAAGTATCGATACGCTCATTATTCACAATGTGGCATTGACGAGCGCACAACTGCAAAACTACACCAACCTACCGAGTACTGACCGGGTCGCCGAGATTGGTTTCGATGATATTACCCTCCAGGGTAGCGCTCCCAATCAGACCCGCTTAGAATGTAATGCCACAATGGCCTGTCCCGTGGCATTGCTTGCGAGTCACGATGATTATGCCTTGCGGTTTAGTGGCAGCGAGCAGATGCAGTTGAGTAGCAACCCGTTATTGCAAAATGGGTTCACCATTGCTTATTGGGCGCAACGGAGTGCGAGTAGCCTCAATACCGTGGTCATGCATGGCACCACCACCGCCAAACGTTTTAGCGCAGGATTTAATGCGAACGATACGCCATACTGTGCGATTGGCGCCACCAAAGTGAGTAGTAGTACTGCGAGTGATACAGATTGGCATTTGTATGTCTGTGTCTTTAACAAAATTACTGGCACGCTAGGGCTGTCGGTGGATGCGGGCACGCCGCAAACGGTGCTGAGTAGCTATACCGACAGTGGGGCATTGCTGGTTGGCCGTGCACCAGAACCAAATAGTGGCTTCCAAGGCAATATCGACGACTTGTTTGTCTATGCAGCACCACTCAGCCACGGGACGATCGGTTTGCTATACAACAGCACCAATCCCGTGAGTATTGTTGAAACTGCGACGCGTAATCCTATGACGCCGATTCCTACGGCATCACCGACATTTACCATTACGCTTACGGCGAGCCGCACCACGACCCGTCGCGCGACCAAAACAGCACTGCCGGCAACTGCGACGAATGTGATTTTCTATGCCACAAACACTGTTATCCCGAGTCGTACCACAACACTTACGCGTACGCCGACATTGACGCACACACGGACTATTACTCGTACCGCAACCCGTTCACAGACAACGACTAGAACTACAACACCAACAGCCTCAAAGAGCGCCACGATGTCGTTGACCCCTTCCATTACCCGGACGTATACGACCACAAACACTCCGACTCCGACCCCGTTTAACGGCGTAACCTATACACCGTCGAATACGCTGACTCCATTGATGCTCACCCGTACCTACCTTGCCAAACAGAGTCCGACGTATTTTGCACAAACGCGTACTGCCACCTGGTTTGCCATTCGCGCCACCCAAACAAGTGCAGCAATCACCCAAACAGCCATCCCGACGGCCACCTATCGTGCCCGCTTGACCCAGACCGCCGCCGTCATCCAAACCTTGACCGCGTACCCGCTACCCGCCAGCCCGACGCGTACACCCTAATTGAAGGAGAAAGTATAAAGGAGGAAGTATGAAGTGACCCACCCTAGCGTCATTCCATGCCGGGTGCCACGGCAACCGTAGCGTGGAATCTCCGTGCATGCCATCGGGTAATTGTCTAGGTGCCCTGCGTCCTCTGCGTGCTCTGTGCGAGACGGACGAAGTATGAAGTATAAAGTCGGAAGTATGAAGTGAAGTGGGAAGTGGGAAGTGCGTAGCGCACACACAGACATTTATCGGTGTAGCAATCCCCAACACTTCCGCGTCCTCTGCGTCCTCTGTGCGCTCTGTGCGAGACGAACGACCATCCTCATGTTCGCTACGACTTCTGGAGGGCCGCAATAAACTTGATGGCTTCGCGACAAATCGCTTGGAGCAACATTATCTCGCGGCCATTGGGTTGGGCGCGGTGGGTCAGACTGCGTAACGAACGCATTTTGGCGGGGGCACTGGGGCTTTTGAAAAAATCAATCTGGCGCAGGGTCTGCTCGAGGGTCTGCAAAAACTCTTCGATGCGCTCACCTGTTGCCGGCGGATAGACAATCCGCTTGCTGTCACGGGTCGGTGGCACCGCCATGTGGATTTCGTAGCAGACCAACAACACCGCTTGGGCCAAATTGAGCGAGGCATAACTAGGGTCGGTGGCAATGGTAATGAATTGATGGCATTGGTCGAGCTCGGCCTGCTGCAAGCCATTGTCTTCGGGGCCAAACAGCAACGCCACCTGATGACCACTGCTGGCCTGTGCGATAATCGCCGGCACCGCCACCCGGATGTCTTGGGGGGGCAACGGCGTGTCGCGCACGCGGGCGGTGGTCCCCACTACCCAGGTCATGTCACGCAAGGCCTCGGCCAAGCTGTCATAGACCTGAATCGACTCCACTACGTCTTGGCTACGATGTGCGACTTGCTCGATGAGCTCGGGGGCGTATTCGCGGGGGGCGACCAGGCGCAATTGGCGCAAACCCATGTTTTTGAGGGCGCGCACACTCGAGGCAATATTGATTTGGCGCTGTGGGTGGTGCAATACCACGGTAATAGCGTCACGATAATTGTTGGTCATAAACGTTCCTTACAAACGAACCCTGCTATACTATACCGTGATTGCCGATAGTGTGGCAATCAACATCCCGAGGCAGTCGATGGCTGTGTCGGAGCGGAGCGGTGATGGATTGGCGAACAACTACGATCGGTGCGCGACACCTCTATATTCATATTCCTTTTTGTCACCGGCGTTGTGCCTATTGTGACTTCAATACCTATGCCAACATGGAAGATCGCATGGCGGCCTATGTCAATGCCTTGTGCAACGAATTGCGGGCCTTGCCACGCATGCCCGCCGCCCCGACAGTCCCTGCCGGCCCGCACCCGTTGATGCGGGGCGATTTGCCCCCGACGATCTTCCTCGGCGGCGGCACCCCCAGCATGCTGCCTATCGAGCAGATGGCGCAGGTGTTGGAAGCCGCCGCGACGGTGGTGCCCTTTGCCGGCGCCGAAATCACGGTCGAATGCAATCCGGGCACCGTGCTGGGGCGCGACTACTTGCGCGATTTGCGCAGCCTCGGCGTCAACCGCATCAGCATGGGCGTACAAAGCCTGAGCGACCCGATGTTGCGTATGCTGGGGCGCATCCATAGCGCCGCTGACGCGCGGGCCAGCTACGAGGATGCCCGGCGGGTGGGCTTTGATTCGGTCAATCTCGACTTTATCTTTGGTTTGCCCGGCCAAACAACCACCGATTGGCAAGAAACCTTGGCCGAAGCGGTGACCTGGGATGTCGATCATTTCGCCATCTACTCACTCATCCTCGAAGAAAGCACCCCCTTGTACGCCCAAGTGATGGGCGGGCGTTGGAGCGTGCCCGACGATGATGTGACCGGCCAAATGTACGAGCACACCATGGAGTTCCTAGCCGCCCAAGGCTACCACCAATACGAAATCTCCAATTGGGCCCGGGGCACCGCCGGCGTGGGAGGCTTGCCCCGTCATGCAGGTTTGCATAATGTGGCGTATTGGTTGAATGCCGACTATCACGCCGCGGGGGCGGGTGCCCACGGCCATGTGGCGGGGCAGCGCTACGTCGATATTTTGGGCATCGACGATTATATCGCCAAGGCCGGCGTGTTGAATTCGCCCATCCGCGAGACGACCGCACTGACGGCGGCCGACACCTTGGCCGAAACGATGATGATGGGCTTGCGCCTCAACGATGGCATCAGCTTTGCGCATATCGCCGATCGTTGTGGCATCGATGTCCGCCAAGTGCATGCCGCCGCCATCGCCACTGCCCAAGCGCAGGGATTGTTGGAGGTCAGTGACGTAGGGTTGCGGTTGACGCCCCACGGGCGGATGTTTGGCAATCAGGTGTTTGGATTGTTTGTGTGAGGCATGCCTCACACTTACTTTGTGCGAGGCATGCCTCATACTTACTTTGTGCGAGGCATGCCTCACACTTACTTTGTGCGAGGCATGCCTCATACAAAGCCGCAGCAGGCTGCGTCTCTACTGCGGCGCTACGCAACCATCGTACAGCCGCAGCCTGCTGCGGCTCATAAGAAAGGCCCCCGCGATGATAAATGTGACCACGATACTACACCAGCACTACGCCATCGCGGTGGCGACCGTGACCGAGGCCTCCCGGGGACTGGTGGCCGAAACCTTTATCGCCACCAGTCATAGCGGGGCGCGTTATTTCGTCAAAATCACGCGCACACCATTTTTCAAATGCCGTATCCCCACCAGCATGCCCGGTCACGCCGCCTTGGCGCAACTCATGCCCGATGCCGTTAGCCACCCCGTGGCCACCCGCACTGGGCAATGGCATGTGGTGGTGGCCGATGCGATGGTGACGGTGTGCGATTTTGTGGAAGCACCGTTGTACGAAACATACGATACTGCCCACTTTGGTCGTTTGATCGGGCGCATCCATAACAGTACTCCTGCCATCTCGATTCACCTCCCGCGCGTGCAGTTTTTTTGCCATCATGCCCAACTCAAACAGCTACTCCGCCTCGCCTTTGACGGTGAGGGCACTGCCCCTTGGCAAGTCACCCTGACCGCCCGCTTGGCCCCCTACCGCGCCGACTGCAATCGCTATTATCGGCGCTTGTGCGCACTCGAGCAGGCCTATGACCAGCAACCAGTACACCCCTGGGTGGTGACGCATGGCGATGCCGGTGGCAACGTGATTGGCTCGGCCCACCAAGGCTTGATGCTGGTCGACTGGGATTATTGCGCCTTGGCGGCGCCTGAGCGCGATTTGTGGGTCTTCCAATACGACGCCGGCTTTTGGCAAGGCTACCGCGAAGTGGTGGGCGACTACCCGCTCAACTCCTACCGCCTGCAACTGGCCACCTACCGCCAGTACTTCGACTATATGCTGTATATCTTGAGCGAGATCTACTTGTTGCCGGCGGATGTGGATCGTACTGCCATGATGGACAATTTGTTGAGCCTGTTTGCAGATGGCTGGGTGCAACCGCACCTAGTCTGAGCACGTGTGCTCCTGGCTGGCGTGGTATGATGGAATGAACGGGCGTTTTGCCCATAAAAGGAACTATGTATGTCATCGATTGTGCTCAAACCCGGTCGCGAACGTTCGGTACGCAACCGCCACCCCTGGATTTTTTCGGGTGCCATTGCCCGGAGTGCCCCAGTCGACGCCGACGAAGTCGACGTCTATAGCGACGACGGCATTTGGCAGGCGCGCGCGTTGTGGAGCCAGTTTTCGCAAATCCGTGGCCGGATTATGACCTGGGAGCCCAATGAGCGCATCGATATTTTGTTTATCCACCAGCGCATCGCCCAAGCCATCGACCTGCGCTTGCGCCTGCCAGCCTATACCGACGCCAACGCCATGCGCTTGGTGCACGGTGAATCCGACGGCCTGCCCGGCTTGATTGTCGACCGCTATGGCGATTATGTGGTCGTGCAACTGATGTCGCGGGGCATGGATGCCCGCCGTGACATGATTGTCGAAGTGCTGGTTGACCTGCTCCACCCCAAAGGCATCATCGACCGCAGTGACGACGACAATCGCTCCCTCGAAGGTCTGACCCCCAGCGCCGGCGTCTTGTGGGGCACCGCCCCCGATGGCCCGTTGGTGGTGACGCACCCCACTGGTCTGCGCGAAACGGTCGATTTGACGGGTGGCCAAAAGACCGGCGGCTACCTCGACCAAGTCATGAACCGCGTGTCGCTGGCGGCCTATGCCGAAGGCGCCGAAGTGCTGGACTGCTTCTGTTATAACGGCGGCTTTAGTGTGGCGATGGCCCTCGGTGGTGCCGCCTCGATTGTGGCCGCCGACAGTAGCGCCCCAGCCCTCGATGCCTTGCAACATGACATCAAACTCAACGGTGCGGCTAGTACCCCCCTCGAAATCGTCGAAGCCGATGTGTTCAAATTGCTCCGACTCTACCGCGACCAAGAGCGCCGCTTCGACATGATTATCCTCGACCCGCCCAAATTCGCCCATTCGCAATCGCAAGTCGAGCGTGCCACGCACGGCTACAAAGACATCAACTTGCTGGCGTTGCGCTTGTTGCGCCCGGGTGGGATTTTGGCGACCTATTCTTGTTCGGGGTTGGTATCGGCCGACTTGTTCCAAAAGGTCATCTTTGGCGCCTCGATCGATGCCCACCGCGACGTGCAAATCATCGAACGCCACACCCAAGCCCCCGACCATCCCGTGTTGTTGAGCTTCCCCGAGGGTGAATACCTCAAGGGGTTGGTGTGTCGCGTCTGGTAACGTCATCATGCAACTACCGCTTTTTCCATTGCCATTGGTGCTGTTGCCCCAGGCGCCCTTGACCCTCAACGTCTTTGAGCCGCGCTACCGCGCCATGGTGGCGCAGTGCCTGATGCACCAGCAACCCTTTGGGGTAGTGCTGGTGCAGGCACGCCAAGTGCATAGTGGCAGTGCTGACGACATCATCCAGATGCAGCAATTCCTCGCTTCGTTCCCCACCGACGCCGACGAATACCCGGCCTACCTGCCCCATCGCATCGCCACCATCGCCACCATCCAAGACCATGTGGTGTTTGATGATGGCCGCTTTGGCTTGCAGTGTGTGGGGGGCGAGCGGGTTCAGATTGTCGGCTTGACCCAGCGTCTGCCCTATTTGGTGGCTACGGTGACCCCCATCCCCGATGACGTTACCCCCGCCACCAAAGCGGCCGCCATGGCCTTGCACGAAGTCTACGCCCGCTATTGGCGGGCGGTGCAACGCACCAGCGCCGCGCCCGTAGTGGTCGAGCCACTGCCGAGCGACGAAGTGGCCTTGAGTTGGCACCTGGCCCAGCGCATACAGGTCGACAACGACCGCAAGCAAGAATTGCTGCGCATGTCTACCACCCAGCGCCTGCGTAGCATGATTGTGGCGCTGCGGGCCGAAGCACGCACGTTGCCGTTGACCACCCCGCGGGCGCCAGCCGGCGAACAATGGAGTTGGAACTAATGGTGGTGGCAGTTGGCACGGCGTCGCTCTATTTGCCGAGTATTTTTTCGCTCAAAGAAAAACGTTCGCTGGTCAAATCACTCATCGAGCGCATCAAAGCGCGCTACAACGTGTCGGTGGCCGAAGTGGGTGACCACGATGTGCACGGCCGCACCCAAATCGGCGTGGCGGCGGTGTCGACTCGTGGTGACCACGCCCAACACCAAATCGAAGCGGTCTTTCGCTTCATCGAAGAAACCCGCCCCGACGTGGTCTGGATCGACAGCGACATTGAATTGCTGTGAGCCAAAACAAATCCCCCCACGACACATTTCGTGCCGTGGGGGGATTCTTTTGGGTTGTTACACCGGCATTTTTCTGAAGCCTTCGGCGGCGGCAAAGCCATGGGGTGCGCCCAGTTCGGCGGCCCGGGCGCGCACGCGCTCTTCCCAGCCTTTGGCGTTGTCGAGCTGGGTATGGTGTTCCCGGAGCGAGGCGATTTTGGTTTCGAGGGTGCTACTAATGTCTTCGAAGTGGTCGGGTTGTTCGGCCGCCCACAGCATCAGCGCTTCGGGGCGCCACAAATCGATGCCGACTTGCATCAACCCCGGCACAAACAAATGGTCGCGGGCCGACACCAAGCCATCGAGTACCGCAAAGCCCACGGCGCGGTGGTCGGGGTGCCACATATATTGCTTCCAGGGGTCATGGCTAAACACCAAAGTCGGCTTGAGCATGCGAATATACAAGCACATTTCCAGCCGCAAGGCGGCGGTAGCTTCGAGCTCGCCGTCGTTGTAGCGCAGGTGGATGCATTTGTGGCCACCCAGCACATCCAGGGCCGCTTTTTGTTCGATTTCGCGGGCAGCCGACAAATGGAAGGGGCTCAGGTCGCGATCGTGCGTGCCTTTGTTGCCGTTGGTCACGACGATGTAGGTGACTTCCCAGCCTTCGCGGGCCAGCCGGGCCAGCGTGCCACCAGCGCCGAATTCGGCATCATCGGGGTGGGCTCCAATCGCCAAGGCGCGTTTGACTTCTGTCATGGGTGGTATTCCTTTTTTGTGAAAAAAACGTGGGGCGCGGCGGTGAATAAGACAAAACGCCGGCGGCACCGCCCATGCCACCGGCGTTGGATTGCACGATGCGCTAGCGCACCATCATTGGCATGACGATATGGATGTAACCATCGACGCCGACGGGGCGGAAGACGGCGGGTTGTTGCTCGGTCTGGGTTTCGATGGCGATTTGGGCCGTCTTGATGGCGTTAATCGCTTCCTGCAAAAAGCGCACATTCAAGGCGATTTTGTTGCCTTCGCCATGCACCATACCATCGACAATACTGCTGTTGTTGCCCACTTCGGCGGCATTGGCACTAATGTTGATGCGGCCAGGGGCCAAATCGCCACCGGGCTCGATGGTCAAGCGCACAATGCTGGCCGAGGCGTTGGCAAACAACGAGGCCACTTTGATGGCCTTGGCCAATTCGCTGGTATCGACCAACGTACGGGTGGTGTATTGTTGGGGGATAACCCGTTCGATGTCGGGGTATTTGCCATCGATGACGCGGGTGACCAGGTCGATGTCTTCGGTGTGGAACAGCACTTGGCCGCCCCCTGGCGTAATCGTCATCGCCACGTTGCTTTCGCTGCCGGCAATAATCCGGGCCAACTCGGTCAAGGCCCGGGCGGGGATGATCAGTTCGACCGGCTCGCTGACGGGGGTGGTGAGGGGGATGATGCGTTGGGCCAAGCGGAAGCCGTCTGCCGAGGCCAAGGTGGCATGGCCATCGCGCAAGCGCAACAGCACGCCGGTCAGCACTGGCCGCGAATCATCGGTGGCAGCGGCAAAGGCAATTTGGTCGATGGCTTCGCGCAACACGTCACAGGCAAACACCGCATTGGGCTCGCGCTCTTCGAGGGTCGGCAAGGCCGGGAATTCGTCGGCGTCGATGCCGTTGATGTTGTTTTCGTAACGGGCACACATCAATTTGACACTCTGCGAGGTCGAATCGAGCTCGAGAGTGATGCGGTCGTTGGGCAAGCTGCCGACCAAGTCGCTGAGCAATTTGGCGGGGATGGTGACGGCCCCTTCGCGATCGACCTTGGAGCCAATCCAGCAGGTAATCCCCAGCTCGAGGTTGGTGGCTGCTAGTTTGAGCCGACCGTTGTCGGTGGCCAGCAAAATGTTTGACAGCACGGGCAACGTGCTTTTGCCTGCCACTGCATGGCTGACAATCGAAAGACCACGTTTGAGGTTTTCTTGCAGACAAGTGAGCTTCATTTACCGTGGCTCCTTAATTAAAAGACATATAGTGCAATTATATCATAACGAATGAATTGAAAATTGAGAATGGAAAATTGAAAATGCCCCATCCCCAAGTCCGGGCGTCATAGTCCGGGCGTCATTGCATGGCGCCCTTTGTCGAATGATCGTCGGGCGATGCAGGGGCGTCATTGCATGGTGCCCTTTGTCGGATGATCGTCCGAGCTCGCATGGTGATTTAGGGTGCAAGGCATGCCATGCACGTGCGATTGGGGGTGCGCCGTCGTCCATCGGATAATCCGTCGTGGCGATGCAGGGGCGTCATTGTCGCAGGGGCGTCATTGTCGCAGGGGCGTCATTTCATGGCGCCCTTTGTCGGATGATTGTGGGGCGTCGTCGTTCGGGCGTCATTGCATGGCGCCCTTTGTCGGATGATCCGCAGGGGCGATGCAGGGGCGTCATTGCATGGCGCCCTTTGTCGGATGATTGTGGGGCGTCGTCGTTCGGGCGTCATTGCAT